>NZ_KV839099.1:0-73076 GCF_001838845.1 Staphylococcus sp. HMSC36A10 | reverse complement strand
AAGGCTGAGGTTTTGCCATTAAACTACACCCGCTTATTTAATTAAGAATTTTGATGCGGCCGAGAGGACTTGAACCTCCACGGGATTTCTCCCACTAGGCCCTCAACCTAGCGCGTCTGCCATTCCGCCACGACCGCGGATATAGGCATTTAAAACATCTTCGTTTTTCAGAACGTTATTTATTATATTATGTTTGAAAATATTTGTCAATAACTTTTAATCGTTTTTTTACATTAAATTAATTTGTGTTATCAGTTGTTAACACAACGCTATTTATAATAAAACATTAAGAACTTATTGTCAACATATTTTATAAATTAAATTTAGAATTGACTGTCTTTCAAATCAAAGTTTATTTAATTTGTTCTTTTTTAAGGAACGTGTTTAATCATACTAACTATAAGCTGTACAGTCAATAGAAAAGTTCAATCAAAATGTCATAAAAAATGTATAATTATCTTTTGTGCTACTTTAAAGCTTTAATTTGGTAAAGTTTATATATTATTCATTACTAAAATACGCCAGGATTTTTAATCTAATCAATTTAATTTCATCCTATCAAGCCACAATTTATGCCATTACCTATATCATAAGTAGAAAAGCCGAGATTGCGAAGTATTAAATTACGACAATCTCGGCTTTAAACATTTTATAAACACAATTTCTTCTTATTCAATTACTATGTTTACCAATCAAAATAACTCACTGATAAATTTTATATAAATTCCATACAACTCATAAATAATCTTACATATACACGAATTAGCTCTATTTGTATTGTACTTATTTCAATTGTCTTTTCATTCTTAATTTTCCATTGCAATGTCCGCAACGCATACGATTCGTATCAACTTTACGGATACGTATATATTTTGCATGACATTTAGTGCAATAATATTCATAATTTGCCCGTTGTTGATAGCTTTCAATGCTGTTACAAAATCTAGGCGCTCCAACCTGTTGGCTCAATCGTTTAAAATCTTGATCTTTATGTTGATAACCTTTACCAGCAATATGCAAGTGATAATGACATAATTCGTGCAGTATAATTTTTACAACAGCATCTTCTCCATAATGCTCATATTGTTTTGGATTAATTTCAATATCATGGGACTTTAAAAGATAACGTCCGCCTGTTGTACGTAACCTTTTATTAAAATATGCACAATGTCGAAACGTACGTCCAAATTTTTCTTCCGAAAGGTTCTCAACCATTCGCTGAAGTTTGTCATTATTCATGTGGATCAATCATCGTTAATGATACTTTGTCTTTATTTTTGTCAATACTGTAAATCCAAACGTCAACGATATCACCGACACTGACAATATCCATTGGATTTTTTACGAACTTCTTAGAAAGTTTCGAAACATGGACAAGTCCATCTTGTTTAACACCTATATCTACAAATGCTCCAAAATCTACTACATTTCTAACTGTGCCACTCAATTTCATTCCTTCTTGTAAATCTTCAATTGATAGCACATCGGATTTAAGGATTGGTGTTTCAAACTCGTCCCTTGGATCTCGATTAGGTGCTTTCAAGGATTTAATAATATCCTCTAATGTAGGTACACCGACTTGTAATTCAATCGCCAGTTCATCCATATCCAATGAATTTAATTTATCTTTTAATGCATCACTACCTAAATCATTGCCACCAAATCCGAGTTTATCTAATAACTGATACGTTACTTTATAGCTTTCGGGATGAATCGATGTATTATCCAATGGCTCTGAACCGTCTACTATTCTTAAAAATCCTATACTCTGCTCAAAAGTTTTAGCACCCAAACGCTTAATCTTGCTTAACTCTTTATTATGCTTTATTGCGCCATTTTCTTCTCTATATGCAATTATATTTTTAGCAATTTGCGAACTTAGACCAGACACATATTGTAATAATGATGATGATGCTGTATTGACATCAACACCTACTTGGTTAACTGCTGTTTCAACGACGAAAGTTAATGCATTTTCTAGTGCCTTTTGATTAACATCATGCTGGTATTGTCCGACACCAATAGATTTAGGATCGATTTTAACTAATTCACTTAATGGATCTTGAACGCGTCGTCCAATTGATACGGCACTTCTTTCTTCCACTTGAAAATCAGGAAATTCATCTCTAGCAATTTCTGATGCTGAGTATACTGAAGCGCCCGCTTCATTGACAATGATGAATTGTACTGGCAACTGATGCTTTTTAATTAAATCTGCAACAAATTGTTCTGTTTCACGACTTGCAGTACCATTGCCAATTGCAATTAATTGCACATCATACGCTTTAACCATTTGTACAAAATCCTTCTCTGCTGCCTCTTTTTTAGAAACTGGTGGATGCGGATAAATCACACCTTTTGCTATAAAAGTACCGAATGGGTTAATGACTGCTAATTTGCAACCTGTTCTAAATGCTGGATCTACGCCTAATATTTGCTTACCTTTCATAGGAGGTTGCAGTAATAGATTTCTTAAGTTTTCACTAAAAACATCTATTGCATGATTTTCAGCTTTTTCAGTTAAATCAGCATGGATTTCACGCTCTATCGAAGGGACAATTAAGCGTTTCAAGCTATCTTTAATCGCCTCTAAAATATAACTGCGATTTACATTATTATGATTGATTTCTTGACGTGCAATGAAATCCTCTACTGATGTCGTATCGAATTCAAACTTTACAGATAATACTTTCTCTTTTTCACCACGATTAACAGCTAAAACTCTATGATTAGCAATGCGTTTAATTGGCTCACTATATGCATAGTACATTTCAAAAATACCTTTTTCATCTTCAGCATTTTTCTTTTTAGATGTAGTTAACACACCTTGATGATACATATCTTTTAAAATTTTTGTTCTATATTTAGGATTATCTGAAATTTGTTCCGCAATAATATCTTGTGCACCTTTGATAGCATCTTCAACCGATTGCACTTCTTCATTTATAAATTGTTGTGCTTTTTCTTCAATTGAGACTTCATGTTTACGTGCCTTCATCCATATCGCTAATGGCTCTAACCCTTTACGTTTCGCCTCAGTTGCCCTTGTCTTTTTCTTTTGTTTAAAAGGCCTATATAGGTCTTCAACACGTTGTAATTTGTTCTGTTTTAAAATATCGTTCTTTAATTCCTCATTAAGTAATCCTTGCTGTTCTATATTTTTGATAACTTCTTCTTTACGTTTTTGTAAATTGACCATATATTGGTATTCGTCATCAATTTGCTTTATTTGAACTTCATCTAGTCCACCAGTTTGCTCTTTTCGATACCTCGCAATAAATGGTACTGTATTTTTTTCTTCTAGCAGTGTTAATACTGCTTCAATTTGTTTTTTACTAAATTGATATTTCTCTATGATTGAATTAATCAATTGATTGTCCATTTACTTAACCCACACTTTTTCTTAAATTTACTCATTTATTTTAACATATTCTAAAATACTTCTATTAAGGTATGATACTTAATGTAATTTTCACTTCCAAAACATTTAAAATGAATGATTAGGTCATACTATATTTTAAAACGCACTAAGATTATTGAAAATGACACACCATCATTTCTAAATTTCATAATCTAAGACTACTTTTTTTATTCTAATAGCAACCCACCTATTTAAAACGACAATTAGATATCTTCTTCACTTAAATTATTAATACTATATCGCGACATTTATGTGGATACACATTAAACTACACTAATAATGTATTAATTCGAAAATCTTAATTAAATTAAAAATACCCCTCGATTTCAATTTAATAATCAAGGGATAATTATATGGATTTTTCATTATAAAACGTATCATTAATAAGCAAATTCTATTGATGTGCTGCTTCTTGTAATTTCTTAATTGCCGTTCTTTGAAGTCGTGATACATGCATTTGACTTAAACCGATACGCTCACCTGTCTCTTTTTGACTCAAACCTTCAATAAACGTACATTGTATGATTTCTCGTTCGCGATCAGATAATATAGGTAATATTTTTTCTAAAATCATACGTTTTTCAGTTAAGTCATAATGGTCATCTTGTTGTCCCATAATATCTAATAGCGTAACAGTTGAACCATCTTTATCAGCTTCAATGGAATGATCAACACTTAACGCATTATAACTTTGTCCCATTTCCATTGCTTCTAACACTTCTTCTTCTGAAACTTCTAATCGATCAGCTATTTCACTGATAGAAGGTGAACGCTCTAATTCAGCGGTTAGTTCATCGCTCACTTTTTTGATTCTTGGCCCAATTTCTTTAATACGTCTCGGAACATGTACACTCCAAGTTTTATCTCGTAGATATCTTTTGATTTCACCGATTACAGTAGGTACTAAAAAGGCTTCAAACTTCCGTTCAAAGGACATATCGAATCTATTTATGGCACCTATTAAACCAACCATACCAACTTGAACTAAATCTTCGTGATGTGATTGTCCTTTAGAATATTTATATGCCAATGACTCAATTAGTTTTTGGTAATGTTTAACTAACTTATCCTGTGCATCTGTATTCTTATTTTCTTGGTGTTCTTTAATCCATTGGTTAATTTGCTCAGGTGAAATTTCATTAGCTGATTTCGACTCTTTCGCCATTATTTCGCACCTGCTCTTTTTTTATATACTTAGTCATACTGATTGTCACACCAGATTCTTTATATACTGTGACTTCATCCATTAAAGATTCGATTAAAAATAAACCTAGGCCACCTTCACGTAAAAAGTCTATATTTTCGTCTTTATCGTAAGGACCTATTTTTGATTTAGTTGTTTCATAATCAAAACTGTCACCTTTATCAGAAATAACAATTTTAATTTTATCTTCTAAAATTTCAAAATATATGTTAATAATGCCTACATTGTTATTTTCTTTGTATGCATGTTTAACTGCATTTGTCACAGCTTCACTAACTGCAATCTTGGCATCTTCAATATCATCATATGTAGCACCAGCTCTCGAAAAAACGCCAGAAAGTGTTAAACGAATTAAACTTACATACTCTGCCGATGCTGGCACGCGCATTTCGATAAAATCTTCTTTAGATTGCATGTTATTCGACCTCCGTTCCTTCATTAACATGCATTAAATCCTTAAGACCAGTAATTTCAAATAGTCTACCGATACGATCTGACACACCTAAAATGTATAGCTCTTTATCATTTTGGTTTAATGCTTTTAATGTACCTACGAATAAACCTAAACCTGTCGAATCCATATAACTCACATTTTCTAAATTAACATAAATATCACGAGTTCCATCTTGTCTCATAGGTGTTAAAACCTCTTCTAATTCAGGCACAGTATAAACATCTAATTCTCCACCGACTTTAACTTCGTAAAATTTATCTTGAGTGGTTGTTTCTATATTAAGATTCATTTCATTACACTCCTACTTATTAAAAATATTTATCTTCATTTTAAGCGCTGTATCCACCATATTTATATTTCAAATTATTATATACCCATCGAAATAATTTCTAATCTTCTTTTTTAAATTAATTTACTCTTTTTATAATCAAAATAGTCATATCATCTTTTTTATTTGGGTTTTGAAGCTTTAAAATTGCTTCATAGATAATTTGAACAATATCTTGTGGGTGCATATGTTTATGTTTTTTAATATATTCTAAAAGTTTTTGTTTATCTATAAAGGTACCTTCACTATTTCTAGCTTCAGTCACACCATCCGTTAAAATGATAATTAAATCATCAAGGTATATTGGAATTTCTTGTTGTTGATATCGTGTTTGTGAACTGATTCCTAACACTCTACCTCTAACTGAAATTTCTTCGAATTCTTCTTTTTCAGCGCGATAAATATATCCAGGCTCATGACCAGCTGAACTACAATACAATAAATGGTTCATTTCTTCATATAAACCATAAAACATTGTGACGAACATATTTTGATTAATATTCTTTTCAACAACACGATTTAAACGTTTTAAACCATCACTCGGTAATTGTGAGTGTCCATAAGAATCCATGCCAAACTTTATCATACTCATTGCTAAAGCAGCTGGTATACCTTTTCCAATGACATCTGCAACAGCAAAGCTCATTGTGCCATCGTTATGGTCAATTAAATTAAAATAATCTCCACTTACTTTTTGTGCCGCCACTGAAATAACGCCAATTTGAATACTATCAAATTGTGGAATATCTGTTTTAAGCATTGTTTGTTGTAAGCTAGAAGCTAAGTCTATCTCTTTATCGTGAACTTGAAGTTTATCTACCAATCTTTGATAATCTCGATAACTATAACCAAAGCCTTTAACGATTTCTTGTAAGACATCTAATGTCTTGAACACATCTTCACGCGTTAAGTTTAACGTCAATATATAGTTTTTGTGAATATCGACAATGTCTTCAGGCAAGACGTCCTTACGAATCACTTCGTCAGTGTATTTCTCACACTTTTTTATCAATTCTACTTTATCTTGGCACGTTAAACTTTCATCAATTAAACCCTTATAATGTTGCTTAAATTCTTCCACGATTAGTTGCCTCCTCACTTCCCTTACAAAGCAAATGCTTAAGCAAGGATAATTATGATTCACTTACTAACATTTATTTAATTGCACTTATCAATTTTGTCGTTTGCAATTTTGCTGTAGATGATACTTTTAAGCTAAAAAAAACTTTAGGATGGAATACCTAAAGCCTAAAAAACTTAAGACATCCTTTTATAATAAAAAATATGAATATCATAACTGGTATTTGCTAAAATCTTTGTTTATAAGAAAATTCTTCGTACAGAATTTAGAAATAGTTATAATTATTATAAAGTTATTGTCTTTTATATCAATATTTTATTTATCTCTGAAAAATACATATAATAGACGCCTAATTTTTCTGGTGAGCTACTGCATTCAGCCCTAAACTAATCATTAGTGCATTATCTACTTCTTTCATTTTATCATCGGATAAGTACGTCAGTTTTTCTTTCAATCGTTTTTTATCAAGTGTACGAATTTGTTCTAATAATATAACTGAGTCTTTATCCAACTTATACTTTTTCTTTTCAATCTCTACATGTGTCGGTATTTTCGCTTTATTAATCCTACCAGTTATTGCCGCAACAATAACTGTAGGACTATATTTATTACCAGTATCATTTTGAATTATGACTACAGGTCTGACTCCCCCTTGTTCAGATCCCTGTACTGGTGATAAATCTGCTAAATAAACATCTCCTCGTCTAATCATTCATTCGTTGAATTAGAAGATAAATATGTTTCGTTGCAATCGCATGCTTCACACTCTATCGGAAAAGCTTCGTTCGCTAGGGAGAGATTTAAATCAGCCATTTGTGAATATCCTTCTTTTAAAGATTGTTCTAAGCTATGACTTCTATTTTGACTAAAAGATAACATATGAGAACCTCCAATTGATTCCAAAAGTTATTAAATGACCTTTAATTACTCTAATGATAACAAATTTTATATGCACTGACCATATTATTTTAACAATTCATTTGTTACAAAACGTTGATCACCATCATGATAGATTCGTGGCAAACGTCTCGACAAGTTACAAAGCACTTCATAATTAATAGTATGTTGCTTTTCAGCTACCACCTCTACCGACTGTGGACTTTCTCTATGATTATCTATTAAAATCACCGAATCTCCAGCTTTAACTTGATCTGGCACTTTAACAATTGTCTGATCCATACATACGCGACCAATAACTTCGCATTGATGACCATTTACATTTACAAAGCTACCTTGCATTATGCGTAAATAGCCATCTGCATATCCAATAGGTAACAAAGCTATTGTAGTTGGGTCAGTAGCTGTATAAGTTGCACCATAACTTACAGACTCACCCGCTTGTAGCGTCTTTGTTTGAACTACATTAGCAATTAATTGCACACTTGGTTTAAGGTGTACTTTAACTTTTTGCTGTACATACTCTGATGGATAATATCCATAAAGGGAAATTCCTGGTCTTATTGCATTACAGAATTGGCAATCCATTAATAGAGAGCCTGCTGAGTTCTGACAATGTATATATTCAGGTTTAATTGCTTCATTGACCATATCTTTAAAACGTTGATATTGTTCAGTTGTCATATCTCCTGGTTCGTCAGCACAGGCAAAGTGTGTAAACACGCCTTCAAATACAAGTTGCTCATATTGTTGAATGATTTCAATCACTTCTTGATACGTATTAGTATCTTTAATACCTAAACGTCCCATTCCTGTATCTAATTTAATGTGCAACCATAACTTTTTCTCTTGCTCACCAGAAATGTTTTTAATTGCTTCTTTCAACCACTGTTTAGACGGAACCGTTAAGGCAACTCGGTGTTGTATCGCTTTATCAATATCTTTAGCTGGTAACACACCTAAGACTAAAATTTTAGCAGTAATCCCATGCATTCTAAGTTCTATCGCTTCATCTAACGTTGCTACAGCAAAAAATGTGGCGCCATTTTCCATTAAATGACGTGCTACTTTAACACTACCTAGTCCATAGGCATTGGCTTTAACGACAGCCATCACTGTTTTATTTGGATGCAATGTACTGAATACTTTGAAATTTGATGCAACAGCGTTTAAATCTACATTCATATACGCAGATCTATAATATTTATCCGACATATTACTTCCTCCTGTATTTCCCACATGTTTTAAAACTAGATCTTAATTATCATTGTATAACAAATTTAAAATGCTGACTTTTCTAAAACAACTTGGCTCATCGCATAATGCTCAGTGTGTGAGATACTAACATGTACGATGAACCCTTCGTAATCAATCTTTGGTTTGCCAAGTTCGTCGTTGTAACAGTCTATATCGTTAAAAGCTACATGTTTTCCTAAGCCTGTGCCTAATGCTTTACTGAACGCTTCTTTTGTAGCAAACCTGCCAGCTAAAAATTCAATTTTACGTTGCTCATGTGTGAAATTGTTGAATTTGTGCTGTTCATTTTTAGTTAAAATCCGCTCAACCAATTTTGGCTGCTTACTATATAACACTTTTATTCGATCGATTTCGATTAAATCTACACCAATTCCATGTATCATTGATTATTCCTCATTTTTATTGTTTTCTAAATGTCTCTCGTTATTTAACCATCGTTTCAATCTACGTGCTTCACTTCTATCTATTAATTCAATTTCAGCTTGACCACCCGCTGTATAAAGGGTCAAAGTTGCTAATCGATAGCGTCTCATTATAGGACCAACATCGATATCAATATTTTGAATACGAAAATATGGTATTACTTTTTCATCCAAAAATAAAATGCCGTTTCGTACACGCAAATGGTGTTTTTCAAATGCATATCTGCAGTGCTTATATCGATATACTGGCGCTATGACAAGCGTGAAAACAGCAACAAGTAATATTATAATCACACTACTAACAATGGATATATTGTTATCTAATATCTCCCAAAATAGCCAGTTCAAAATATTAAATGCGATTAAAAGTACAAGCGCTATGGGTATCCAAAACAGCACAGCACTTAACCTCATCACTTTTTTAGCGTGTGGTGACATAAAATTATAATCCCTCATCATTTTCACCTCTTAAATACCATGATTTCAATTTATTTGCATCTTCACTTCTTGCGTATTTTAGGTTAATCGATTGGGCTCCCACACCTTTAGCAACAATAAAGCTAAAATTATTTAAATTGTTGCGTTTAAGTAATGTATGTTGCCAAGTGTCAAATCCTATAATGTGATGCGCTTTAAAATAATAAATATTTCGTTTCAATAGCTCGAAATTCTGGATAGTAATTTGTTCTTCTGTCATTTTAAAACCCGCATGTTTGACATAAAGATATCCTTTGATCACAAATAAACCAATAATGACTATTGTTATAATCGTAAATAACAATAATAATTGATTCCAAAAATAACAGCCAATACCTGCCATAGCTATGACAATAATACTAGGTATTAAAAAGTGTCTGTGGAAACCTGACAAAGGCATACCTTCATTAACTTGTTGATAAGATAAATCTGGTACTAAATTCTGGATAATTTGATATGCTTTGTCTCGTTTAATAAACGGCAATATCGGCACACTACCTGAATCATTGTCATCATCTTCGATTTTTTTATTTTCAAAATCACTTGTGATGATAAAATGTATTGCTGTGTAGCCAAATAATCTTCGTATATATGACTGACGTTCAACAACAGCTTGCAATCGTTTCGTTGGTACAGTTACTTTCTTCTTGTTAAAGAGACCATATTCAATTTTAAGTTGCTCATTTTCAAGCATCACCGAAAAGCCATAAAATCTTATCATCGTTATAATCGTTCCAATAATATATGCCACTATTAATACTAGTAAAATGATGATTAATACTGAAATACTTACAATTTGAACCCATTGACTAATTTCATGATTTAGCTTCGACCATGGGATCAACTCTCTTACAGCCCCGTAAATCGGTACTAAAGCTGCTAACGTTACACCAATGGCGCCACTGGTCATTGCCATAAATAGTGATTCTTTAAAATTCATCTGATATATAGGAATGCGTTTATTTTTCTGATTAAGCATACTATCAGTGTTCTGCACTTCATCTAAGCGACCTTCTGCGATGTCTTCCACATTACCTTCAATGTCATGATTACAGTTGTCATTCTTCTCAGCACTAGACTTTTGCGCCACTTCTGTCTTCAACTCTGTTTGCAATTGATCAATATAGCGTTCAAGATATTCACCTTGTTTTTTCGAAATAACACTTAAGACAATACCATCACTTGGTGTTTTGATTTGTAAATCCACACCACCAATAATTTGATTGACGACCCCTTGTGTCATATCAACGGACTGAATACGTTTTATATTTAATTCTTTACGCTTTTTATTAAAAATACCTGTTGTTAAAATGAAATAATTATCCTCAATCCAATATCGCGTGTTCATAATTCCGACAATTTGAGAAATGTATGATATTAAAAAGAATACAAATACAATACCTATCCATAAATATGATTCGGGATTCGCATAATCAAAATCTTTCAATTGAAAGATAATGAAAATAAAAAAGACGACTATGTTTTGTTTGATAGCATTGATTATGCCATTAAAATATGAAATCGGATGTAATTTTTGAGGTTCAGACATCACTTTCAACCCCTCTCAAATTCGACATAGTTCTCGCTTCGATTATTTTAACATCGTCATGAGACATCATCGGTAAATAAATAGTATGACCTGCAGTCATAAATCCAACTTTATACAAATTAAGCACTTTACTAATTGGATTAGATTTAATCGACAAGTATTGTAAACGTTCAATTCGACTCGTTTCTTCTTTATATATAAAAAATGATGTACGATATTGTACACTTAGTTGATCAACTTTATAAAAGCGACAATGATATTGCCATAAAGGCTTAATAAATAATTTTAATGTACTCAGAGCACCTAAAACCAACAAAATATAAAGTAAGTAATGTGGCCATTCAAATCTTAACCATATAAAATAAAAAATGACATACACAGCTACACTCAATATAAATTCTAAGCCATTCGTAATGTAGTAATACAACAATGCTGACTTAGGACTCTTAGACAACTTAGTATAATCTGACATATACCCCTCTCCCCAAATAAAAAATTATACGGATTTATAATCTATTTCATTTTATTTTTATATGTTGATAATTATAGCATATGGAATATTTCATGCTAATTTATTCTTCCTAAAGGTACATCTAAAAATTTAGTTAAGCAGAAAGTGCTTGAATTGTTAAAAAGACACCATGTTATAATTTTATCAACATGATGCCTTTCATCTATATTCAATCTTTCATCTTATCAAGAGCAATATTTAGTTCAAGCACATTCACATAATCATTTGTTAACACACCACGCTGCTTACGATGTTGAATCAAGTCGGCCACTCTTGAAGTAGATATATGACGAGCATCAGCAATACGAGGTGCTTGCTTCAATGCATTTTCAACCGTAATATGCGGATCTAAGCCCGACCCAGAACTTGTTGCAGCATCTATTGTTACATTTGAATTCCCAAATTTAACATGATGTTTCATGCGTGCTATTAATTCGGTGTTTCCATTCGATTCATTACTTCCACCTGATGATACGCCGTTTTTATATAATTTTTCAGGATTCATATTATAATCAACTGCACTCGGTCTCCCGTGAAAATATCGTGTCTCTGTCCAGTGCTGTCCAATCAATTTTGATCCAACTATACGATTGTCATACGTAATTAAACTGCCATTTGCTTGTTGATAAAAAAATATTTGACCAATTAACGTGATAGCTAACGGGAATAAAAATCCACATAATACCATAGTTATTATCGTTAAACAAATACTATTTCTTATCGTATTCATGGTACAGGCTCCTTCCTCTTTACACAAAAAATTGTACAATCATATCTATTAATTTAATGCCTAAAAACGGGACGATTAATCCACCTAATCCATAAATCAACATATTATTTATAAAGATTCTATCAATGCTGTAACCCTTTACTTTTACACCTTTCATGGCAATTGGAATTAAGGCAACAATGATTAATGCATTGAATATCAAAGCTGATATAATTGCAGATTTAGGTGACGATAAATGCATAATATTTAGTGAAGTCATTTCTGGAATTGTTGACATCATTAGTGCAGGTAAAATTGCAAAGTATTTTGCTACGTCATTAGCCAAACTAAATGTCGTTAATGCACCTCTCGTCATTAATAATTGTTTGCCTATTTTTACAACCTCTATTAACTTTGTAGGATTCGAATCTAAATCAATTAGATTAGCTGCCTCTTTAGCACTAATTGTCCCTGAGTTCATTGCTAATCCTATATTCGCTTGTGCTAGCGCAGGTGCATCATTTGTACCATCTCCTGTCATCGCAACAATATGGCCTTTCGCTTGTTCATCTTTGATGACTTTAATTTTATCTTCGGGTTTACACTCTGCAACAAATCTATCAACCCCGGCTTCTTTTGCAATTGTAGCTGCTGTTAAAGCATTATCACCTGTACACATAACTGTTTCAATCCCCATTTTTCTCAATTCAGTAAATCGTTCTACAAGACCATCTTTAATCACATCTTTTAAATAAATCACGCCAAGCATGACATTGTTTTCAATGACTATTAATGGTGTGCCACCTTTACTCGATACATCCATACAGAGAGACTCAATGTTAAGAGGAATATTGCCTTGTTGTTGTTTGACAAGATTTATCATACTATTAGGTGCACCTTTGAATACCGATATTTCATTTGTAATGATTCCGCTCATTCTAGTTTCAGCTGTAAAAGGCTTATATGTGCCATCAATGTCTTTAGGCAGCTCATTTATATACATCTGCTTCGCTAATCGTACAATACTTTTTCCTTCTGGCGTATCATCGTAGATTGATGACATATAAGCAGCGACTATCAATTTTTCCAGCATTTGTTGATTCACTGGTAAAAATTCACTAGCGATTCGATTGCCATAAGTGATTGTGCCTGTCTTGTCTAAAATCATTACATCGACATCTCCACATACTTCTACAGCACGCCCACTTTTCGCTAATACATTGAATTGAGTAACACGATCCATGCCTGCAATACCAATCGCCGATAACAAACCACCGATTGTCGTTGGTATTAAACATACTGTTAACGCAATGAGCATCGCAATAGGTAAAATTAAATGCAGGTAAGATGCTATTGGATATAACGTTACAATAACGACTAAAAATATAATTGTTAACGTTGTTAATAATGTAAAAAGTGCAATTTCATTTGGTGTTTTATTTCTTTCCGCCCCTTCAACTAAGGCAATCATTTTATCTAAAAAAGATGTACCCGCTTCACTCTCAACACGTATTTCTAACCAATCAGATGTTACAAGTGTACCGCCAATGACTCCATCAAAATCGCCACCTGATTCTTTTATCACAGGTGCAGACTCACCAGTAATTGCAGATTCATCAACGGTTGCTAATCCATTTATTACAACGCCATCAGCAGGGATTGTTTCTCCATTTTCTACCCGAATATTTTGTCCGGCTTTTAACTCTGTGGCGTTCACTATCCGATACGCACCATTTTCTTCTATCAATCGAGCAGTTAAATTTGATTGTGCTTGTCTTAAACTATCAGCTTGCGCTTTTCCACGACCTTCAGCAAAGGCTTCTGAAAAATTAGCAAACAATATAGTTATTAATAATATGATAAAAATTGTAATCAAATAACCTCGCGATAGATAACTAGTTCCAAATATGTCAGGAAAACATATTAATATCAACGTTAAAATCATTCCAACCTCAACGACAAACATTATCGGATTTTTTATTAATTGTTTAGGATTCAGCTTATAAAAACTCATTTTCAAAGCTTCTATCACCATTGTTTGATTGAAATATTTATTTACATGATGCATTTTTTCCATCCCTTTACTTTATTTTAAAGTTAAAAATTCACCAATAGGACCAAGTAATAGTACTGGAATAAATGTCAAACCACTTAGTAAAACGATAAATACGATTAGTGATACGCCAAAATAAGGTTTATCAATCGCTATTGTATATTTATCTTGATGGTATGATTTTTTATTCACTAAACTTGATGCAATCATTAATTGCAAAATAATTGGTATATAACGAGAAAGCAACATAATGATTCCTGTAGAGATATTCCAGAATGTTGTATCATCTTTCAGTCCTTCAAACCCTGATCCATTGTTCGCAGCAGCTGATGTCATTTCATACATAACTTGTGAAATACCATGAAAAGACGGATTCGTTATACTTTCACTTGCTCCAGGAATCATAAAAGCAAGTGCTGAAAATACTAAAATTAAAATTGGGTGTATGAGAAAGACTAAGACAATACATTTCATTTCACGGGCGCCAATTGGCATATTTAAATATTCTGGTGTTTTACCAACCATCAAACTGCATATAAACACCGTCAGTAAGACAAATATCAATAAATTCATGAGTCCTACGCCTTCGCCACCAAATACAACATTTAGCATCATTAATACCATTGGTCCTAATCCACCTATAGGCGTTAAGCTATCATGCATGTTATTAACAGAACCCGTTGTAAATGCCGTCGTAATAACTGTAAATAGTGCTGACAAACCTGCTCCAAACCGTACCTCTTTACCTTCCATATTCGGTCCATAAATGCCTAAATTCGCTAGTATTGGATTACCACGATACTCACTCCACATAGTTAATGTAAGAATTGCTATAAAAATGAAAAACATTGCGACAAATAATATCAACGCATGACGATGTACTCGTTTACCATGTCTACTTAACATGCGACCAAATAAGAACAACATTGACATAGGAAGTAACATCATACTGCCCATTTCTATAAAATTGCTCCAAATATTTGGATTTTCAAAAGGTGTTGCAGAATTTCCTGCTAAAAATCCTCCACCATTCGTACCAAGATGTTTTATTGATTCAAGTGATGCAATAGGTCCAAATGCAATATGTTGAATATGTCCGCTTAAAGTCCGAATCATTAAATTAGCATGCAACGTTTGTGGTACACCTTGAGTCATCAATAAAATACTAATTAAACATGATAATGGTAAAAGTACTCGGACAATAAACCGAACAATATCTTGATAAAAATTACCAATGATATTAGTTAATCCAGTTAAACGTCTCAACATCGCTATACAAACGGCGTAACCTGATGCACTAGATGTAAACATTAAATATGTCATTACAATCATTTGCGTTAAATATGTCACATCTGATTCACCGTTATAGTGTTGTAAATTACTATTTGTTAAAAAAGATATTGCTGTATTAAACGCTAAATCTATCGATTGGTTTAAATTATGATTTGGATTTAAAAAAAGCCATTGCTGAACTATTAGCAATACAAATGTTATAAACCCCATAAATCCATTAAATGCCAGAAAATGTTTGACATATGTTTTAGCTGACATGTGTTCTAAATCTGTGCCGATAATTTTAAAACACATATTTTCAAATCTAGTAAATATTAAATCTACTCTTGACGATTGCACCAATGCTACGCGATATAGATATCCACTAAAAACATACGTAATCATAACCATCATTGTTAGAAACAAAATTATTTCCATGATAACCCTCACTTAATATATTTCTAAAATTTTTCACTACGAATTAAGGCATAAAATAAATACAAAACTAATGCAATAACTACCAGTAATAAAACGATGAGCATTGCCATAACCTCCTTACAACACAACAACATCGTAACAACTTGTTTATGAGAGAAATATTAATTTTCAAACTTAGTTATTAAGAAATCATTAAGATGTGTATGCAGAAATAAATTTTATAGCATTTAATTGTGAAGAATATTATGATATTGCTATCGAGGTGAAGGTTATGTCAAACACTGAATCGCTAAACATAGGAAAAAAGCGTGGATTTTTAACAATTTACATCGGTTACAGTCCAGGTGTTGGTAAAACATTTGAGATGCTTTCAAATGCCATTGAACTATTTCAAAGTAACGTTGATATTAAAATAGGATATATTGAACCGCATCAGCGTGATGAAACAAATGCATTAGCTGAACAATTACCTAAAATCACAACCAATTTTACTAAACATGGTAGTCATCATTTTCAATATTTAGATGTCGACCGCATAATCGAAGAATCGCCGACAATAGTACTTATCGATGAGTTAGCACATACGAATATTTCTAGAGATCGTCATGAGAAACGATATATGGATATTGAAGAAATTTTAAATCATGGTATCGATGTTCATACCACTTTGAACATTCAACATATTGAAAGTTTAAGTAGTCAAATTGAACTGATGACCGGTGTACATGTTAAAGAACGTGTACCCGACTATTTCATAATGAGCGCCGATGTATTAGAAGTCGTAGATATCTCACCTGAACAATTAATTAAACGCTTAAAAGCTGGCAAGGTATATAAAAAGGATAGGCTAGATGTAGCATTTAGTAATTTCTTTACGTATGCCCACCTAAGCGAACTGCGTACATTGACGTTAAGAACAGTTGCCGACTTGATGAGTGATAAAGAAAAAGTCCGACACAATCATAAAACGTCACTCAAACCTCATATTGCTGTGGCAATTAGTGGGAGCATTTATAATGAAGCAGTAATTAAAGAGGCATTCCATATTGCTCAAAAAGAACATGCGAAATTCACTGCTATTTATATAGATGTATTCGAAAAAAACAGGCAATATAAAGATAGTCAAAAGCAAGTGCATCAACATCTCATGCTTGCAAAATCATTAGGAGCAAAAGTAAAAGTAGTTTATAGCCAAACCGTTGCATTAGGATTAGACGAATGGTGTAAAAATCAAGATGTAACCAAATTAATTATCGGACAACATATTAGAAATAAGTGGCGAGACTTTTTCAATACACCTTTAATTGACCATTTAATGTCCTTTGAACATAGCTATAAAGTCGAAATCGTTCCAATCAAACAAATACCTGTTGAATTGAAAATGAACAAATCACCCTATCGTCCTAAAGGCAAACGTTTCGCCATAGATATGTTAAAAATGATTTTGATTCAAATAATTTGTGTAATGATGGGACTGTGGATTTATCAACTTGATAAGCATGAGTCTAGTACGATTATTTTAATGATTTTTCTCATCGGCATCATTTTGTTATCCATTTGGACGCGATCCTTCATCATTGGCTTTTTAGCAGCAATTATTAACGTATTTGTTTTTAATTATTTTTTTACGGAACCTAGATATACATTTGAAGTATATCGCTTTGACTATCCTATTACATTTATCGTTAGCATTTTAACAAGTATTTTAACGAGTGCTTTATTAAAACAAATTAAATTCCAATACTCCATTACTAAAAAGCAACTTTATCGTACAGATTTATTATTTCAATTTAATGATTCGATTAAACAAACTTATACAGTTGAAAACTTACTAATAAATGCTGGATACCAAATTAATCAATTATTGCAACAATCAATTACTATATACGTTATCAATCAATCGAAAGTAATTAAAACAATACCATTGCAAAACCATATCGATAATACGACTCAACAGCATGAACAAGCATTAAGCTGGGTAATTAAAAATGAAAGACAAGCTGGTGCAACAACAGATACATTTCCAGGCATTAATAAATGGTTGATACCAATTGGCACATCTCCGATTAAAGGCATTCTATCCATTGATTACCAAAGTTCTCAAGTGATTAATCCATATGATGCATCAATATTAGAATCAATGTTAAATGAACTTTCTCTCGCCGTTGAAAATGTGACGTTACTTAAACAAACGAGAGAATCCATGTTACAGGCTGAACGTCAACTGACACATTCAAATTTTTTAAGATCAATTTCGCATGACATACGTACACCGTTAACAACAATTATGGGAAATTTAGATATTTTAGTATCACATAGTAAAGATATGTCTATCATAGAAAAGGAACAATTACTTGTGCATAGTTTTCAAGAAAGTCAGTATTTATATCTATTAGTGACAAATATTTTATCATTAACAAAATTACAGTCATCAAATGTTCAAATAAAATTGCAACCTTATCTTGTTAGTGAATTAGTAGAAGAAATCGATATGATTTTAGAACGTCGCCATTTAAAAAAGCGTATAACTGTATCATCCTCAGTAGATTTACAGTTTATACACATTGACAGTAAGTTGATTTTACAAGCTTTATTCAATTTGATTGAAAATGCAGTTAAACACACTTCTACTGACACCAAAATCAATTTATCTATTCGTTATGCTAGCGATGAACAAATCGAATTTGCCGTTATAGACGAAGGACCTGGAATTAGTTTAGAAGAACAACAAAAGATATTCGAGCCTTTTTACACAGGATCAAATAAATATTTTAAAGATAACCAAAAAGAAAGCATGGGACTAGGCTTATATTTAGTACAGACTATCCTACACAAACATCAATCAAACTTACAATATAAACCGAACCAACCACACGGCAGTATATTCTATTTCAATATAGATACAGACTTTAATGAAGGAGACATATAATGCAATCTAAAATATTGATAATTGAAGATGATCACGCAATCACACATTTACTTGATGTTGCATTAACTTTAGATTATTACAATGTAACTACAGCCGACAATGCCACACAAGCACACTTTAAAATTCAAATTGATAAACCAGATGTCATTTTATTAGATTTAGGTTTACCAGATAAAGATGGATTATGTTTGATTTCAGAAATCAGGCAACATACTGACATTCCTATCATTGTAATAAGTGCAAGACAAGAAGAACAAACAATTATTCAAGCTTTAGATAACGGTGCGAATGACTATATGACTAAACCTTTTAATGTTGATGAGCTTCGGGCACGAATACGAGTCATCGAGAGAATCGCTAAGTCACATCAAGAAACTAACATTGTATTTACTAACGGTTTGCTAAGCATCGACTTTGGCTCCAAATCTGTTGTTATTAATAATCAGGAGGTACATTTGACTCCAAATGAATTTAGCTTGTTAGAACTATTGTCAAATCATAAAGGAAAAGTACTCACTTATGAGATGATATTAAAACGAATATATGGCTATGTTAATAAGACTGAAATGCCTAGTTTAAGAGTGCATATGACATCATTAAGACAAAAACTTTCACAATGTCATGAGGACGCAAAAGATATTATTAAAACACATCCACGCATTGGTTATCAAATGTTGCAGTGGAAAGAGAAATAATTAAATAAAAAAGATCGCTGCCATTAAACGAATGATTGGCAGTGATCTTTTTTATATTCAACTTATTATTTATCGCGCACTAGCGTCAGCAAAAAGCCCTATTATTTTTTTACAAGAACATGATACTGAAATTTCATAAAGTTTATTTATGTTCGATTATTCTTAATTTAAAAATAGTTCTTTAAATTATATACTCACTACATTTGGTGGAGAACCATATTTACACAGAATGATATAACCGCATACAGATCTCAATCCAATTAAATATTTAACCTTTAAAACGTTAGTACTTTGATATCTACAGAGAATCAATTATTGAAAACAAAAAAGAGCTCAAGACATTACATCTTTAAGCTCTTAATCTATAAATTATTTTTGATGGTCAGCAAATGTGCGACCTTTCATAGGTCTGCTTCCACCGCTGCTCTTCTCTTTACGGTCGAATTTTTTTGTACTTTTCTTTTTACTTGAGTATCCTTTTGAACGTTTACTCTTACTGTCAAATTTAGGATTACCACGCTTACTATTTCTGTTACGAGAACCGCTTGGTTTACCATTACGGCCTTTGCGAGATAATGGTTTTTCAAAAGTTAATTGAACTTCAACTTCATCGTTCGCTTCTACTAACTCTTGTAAAAGTGCAGCAACTAAATCAACATCGTTATATTCATTTAACAACTCTGTAGAAATACGTTTCAAGCGTGATTCTGACTCTTTAGACATCCAGTTATCAACTTTTTCTTTGATGTCATCTTCACGTGCTTGAAGTACTTCTTTACGATGAGGTGGACGAAGTGCACTCATTTTTCTACCATTTGCATCTTCAATTTGTCTGATATAATCCATTTCGATTGGATTAACAAACGTTACAGCGATACCTTCTTTACCAGCACGACCCGTACGACCAATACGGTGAGTATAGCTTTCAGTATCTTGAGGTATATCAAAGTTATAAACATGACTCACACCAGAAATATCTAGTCCTCTTGCTGCTACATCAGTAGCGACTAAAATATTAATTTGGTCATTTTTAAATTTCTTTAATACTTCTAAACGTTTCGCTTGTGTAATATCACCATGTAAACCTTCAGCTTTATATCCTTTAGAAATCAAAGCACTTGTTAATTCATCAACACGACGTTTTGTACGTCCGAATACGATTGCTAATTCAGGTTGATGAACATCTAGGAAATTTGTAAATGTATCAAATTTCTCTAATTCTTTAACAATTGTATAGAATTCTTCGATTTGTGGATCAGACATTTCATTATTCATTGTCTTAATGATTTTTGGTGATTTCATAAATTGTTGTACTAAAGCTTGGATTGCTTTAGGCATTGTAGCTGAGAACAACATTGTTTGACGTTGTACTGCTGGAATTTTATCCATAATAAATCTCATATCATCGATGAATCCCATATTCATCATTTCATCAGCTTCATCTAAAATCAAAGTATGAATTCCGTCAGTTTTTAATGTGCGACGATTTAAATGGTCGATAACACGCCCAGGTGTTCCGACTACGATTTGTGGGCCTTTTTTCAAGGCTTTAATTTGGCGTTCGATAGGCATACCACCGAATACAGTAACAACTTGGACACCTTGTCCACGGCTAAATTCTCTTAATTGTTCAGCTACCTGCATTGCCAATTCTCTTGTAGGTGCTAAAATCAACGATTGAACCCCTTGTTTCCCTACTACTTTCTCAATTAAAGGAATACCGAATGCTCCTGTTTTACCTGTACCGGTTTGAGCTTGCCCAAGGATATCAATTCCTTGTAACGCATAAGGGATACTGTCTTTTTGGATAGGTGTCGGCTCTTTAAATCCCATTGATTCAAGTGACTGAACCGTATTATCCGAAATCCCTAGTTCTTTAAAATTTTGCAAAATAATTCTCCTTTTTACCTGTTTATTTCTCAATATACTTTTGCATATAAGTTCATTAATATTTCATCAACTTCTATATAGTACCACCAAAAAAATTTAATCGCAATAAAGCAATTTGCGAATATTTATTAGAATCACATTAATTGATTGTCATATTTTTGTCAAAAAGCTAGCATTAGATAAGATGTAAGCGTTACGCATCATTCGAATAATCATTATAAAAAATTTTTTATAAAATACGTATATCGTTAACATTCCACAACAAATTTTACTGAAACACATGTGAAATTAGACATTATAATACTACATCTTTTTGTAAAATATTATATAAACATTCAAACTACTTCCTATATAAAGTGTGTACATAGAATTAACCTTGATTTAGTTTCAAATTTATAGATTTAACATAAAAAGAAAAAGGCAATTTTGTATTTACACACAAAACCACCTCTTCTTTGTAATCTTTTAGTATTAATTCAAATCATTTTTATAAGTAAAAGGTCGCTCGACTAATCTCTATGAAATTAAAGCATTTACAACTTCTTCTAACTTCATACCACGTGATCCTTTAACTAATACACGGTCATGCGCTTTTAAATCGCTTGTTAAAACTTCTATCATATCGTCTTTAGAATTGAAGTGTTGTGCTTTTTCGACATGTTGCTGGCCCGAATCATAAATATACTTCGCTTCATTACCAAACGTATACAACACATCTATATGCTTTTCTTCTAAATAATTACCTACACCGATATGCATTTCTTTGCTATTTTCACCTAATTCTAAAACATCTCCTAAAATTAGAATGCGACGCCCTGTCAAAGTACCCAGTGTATCAATAGCTGCTCTCATACTTGTAGGACTTGCATTATAGGCATCATTTATCACAGTAATATCATTTTCTAATGTATGTTGCTCCATACGCATACCAGTTAAGCTGACATTTTTTAAATTTTGATAGATTGTGTTATATGTCAAACCTAATTCATGACCAACCGCAATGGCAATCGTCGCATTTTTCATATTATGCTTTCCTAATATTGGCAGATCGTAATGTTCTTTATTATTAATCGTAAATGAAATACCTGTAGTATCTCTATCATCAACAGAACAAACTAATGCATTATCAGTAGCAACACCAATACTAATACATTTTGCATTTTCAACTTCTTTAACATGTGGTTTCAATAATGGTTCATCGCCATCATATATAAACGTACCATTATCTTTTAGACCTATTGTAATTTCAGATTTAGCTTTAGCAATCCCCTCGCGCGAACCTAAATCTTGCATATGTGACTCACCAATATTAGTTATAACTGCAATATCTGGTTGAGCGAGGTTTGACAGAAATTCAATTTCATGGAAACCTGACATCCCCATCTCCAATATTGATATTTCAGTATCATTATCTAATTCCAAAATAGTTAAAGGTAAACCAATTTCATTATTGTAATTACCTTGCGTTTTCTTAACTTTAAATTCGGTATGCAATACACTTTCAATCATATCTTTAGTCGTTGTTTTACCATTAGACCCTGTGACGGCAATTACTTTAGGGTTTACATGTCTCAAGTAAGCTTGTGCCAATTGTTGTAATGCCGTTAATGTGTCTTCAACCCATATAATAGGCCCGCTTACATTTTCATCTATAGGTGTTCCTCTTTGATAAAAAGCAGCCCCAGCACCATCTTGTAATGCTTTAGAGACAAAGCGATGACCGTCAACATTTTCACCTTTAAATGGTATAAATAACATATTTTTAGAAATTGCTCGTGAATCAATTGTGACTCCATTTATCTCTTGATTTAAAAATTGATCTTCAATTTCACAAGGAATCCATGATTGAATTTGCTTTAATGTAACATTAATCATAATAACAACCTCAGTTAGTCAATTTTGTATTTATTTTTCTGTTTATCCTGGTGACGTTCTTTAGCAAGCTCGATAAGTTTTGTAATCAATTCTGGATAAGATAAGCCCATATTTTCCCATAACTTTGGATACATACTGAAAGCCGTAAATCCAGGCATTGCATTTGTTTCATTAATATATATTTGGTTGTCTTCTGTTACAAAGAAATCAGCACGGACTAAACCAGAACAATCTGTCGCTTTGAATGCCTCTAATGCCATATTTCTAAGCGTTAATTGAACATCTTCGTCTAAGTCAGCTGGAATTTGTAATTGAACCTTACCATCTTTATATTTTGATTTGTAATCGTAAAACGCGACATCTTTTACGACTTCACCTGGCCATGTCGCTTCAGGATAGTCATTTCCTAAAACTGCTACTTCAATTTCACGTGCGTTAACGCCTTGCTCAATAACAAGCTTACGGTCAAATTGGAATGCTTCTTTAATACCTTCTTTAAGTTCCGCTTCATTATTACATTTACTTATACCTACACTTGATCCTAAGTTAGCAGGTTTAACAAAGACTGGGTAATTTAATTTATCATTCACTAATTTTAAAATGTTATGTTCATATTTTTCATATTCAGAACGTAAGAAACTAATATAAGGTAACTGTGGTAACCCTCGATGTTCAAATAATTGTTTCATTACAAGTTTGTCCATAGAACTTGCAGCTGACAATACACCATTTCCTACATATGGTACATCCAAAACTTCAAAAAGCCCTTGAATCGTGCCATCTTCACCATTAGGACCATGTAATAATGGGAATACTGCATCGTATGGTTGTCCTGAACTACTTTCTTTCAATAGCTGTGAAATCTCAAGCGCCTCTCCATTTTCTAAATGAAGCTCATCAGTAGATTTAATTTCAGCTGTAATATTATTTTGCTTTCTCCAATCACCATCATTGGTAATATAAATGATATCAACATGATATTTGTCTTTATCTATTGCATTTAATACATTTTGTGCTGTCAGAATCGATACTTCGTGTTCTGCACTTTTCCCTCCAAAAACGATACAAATATTTTCTTTTGTCATTTCGTTTTCCTCCAATGATATATCAGGGTTTGCTACCTTAATATAAATTAATATTGATTTAGTCCTATTGTTAATTGATTTATTCGCATCTTTGAATCTTAATAGTATCACATTTTAATGCTATTTTGCATTTTAAAAACGAGGACTTATGTGTCTGTATCTATGTTGATTCATTTATAATCAGAACAATATTCCCTTCTATTTTATTCCTAATTCAAATTGAAATCTATAGCTGATATCACTGTGATATTCTAGCTAATTTTTAAAAAGTCATGTAAAATTGATATAAACATTAGTGAGTATAAAAGGAGTTTGCAATGAATTATTCATCTCGTCAACAGCCGGATAAGCATTGGCTTCGCAAAGTAGACTGGGTATTAGTAGCCACTATAGCTGTTTTAGCAATTTTCAGTGTTCTGCTTATTAACTCGGCAATGGGCGGTGGTCAATACAGTGCTAATTTCGGTATCAGACAAATTTTTTATTACATTTTAGGTGCAATTTTTGCAGGTATCATCATGTTTATTTCACCTAAAAAGATTAAACATTATACATATTTATTGTATTTCTTAATCTGTCTATTATTAATAGGCTTGCTCGTTATTCCTGAGTCACCTATTACACCTATTATCAATGGTGCCAAAAGTTGGTACACGTTTGGCCCTATCAGTATTCAGCCATCTGAATTCATGAAAATTATTTTAATTTTAGCATTAGCGCGTGTCGTTTCTAGACATAATCAATTCACATTCAATAAATCATTCCAAAGTGATTTGTTATTATTTTTCAAAATTATTGGTGTCTCGTTAGTACCAAGTATTTTAATATTACTGCAAAATGACCTAGGAACTACATTAGTATTAGCTGCTATTATTGCAGGTGTGATGTTAGTAAGTGGTATAACATGGCGTATCTTAGCACCTATCTTTATTACAGGTATTGTTGGTGCAATGACAGTCATTTTAGGTATTCTATATGCACCCGCATTAATTGAAAATTTATTAGGTGTCCAACTGTATCAAATGGGACGAATCAATTCATGGCTTGACCCCTATACATATAGTAGTGGTGATGGCTATCATTTAACTGAATCACTTAAAGCTATCGGTTCTGGACAGTTACTAGGTAAAGGATACAATCACGGTGAAGTTTATATACCTGAAAATCATACTGACTTTATCTTTTCAGTGATTGGGGAGGAACTTGGCTTTATCGGTTCTGTCATATTGATCTTAATATTTTTATTTTTAATCTTCCATCTAATAAGATTAGCTGCGAAAATTGAAGATCAATTTAACAAAATCTTTATCGTTGGTTTCGTCACTTTACTTGTGTTCCATATTTTACAAAATATTGGTATGACAATTCAGTTGTTACCAATCACTGGTATTCCATTACCATTTATTAGTTATGGTGGTAGTGCACTATGGAGTATGATGACTGGAATAGGTATAGTCTTATCAATTTATTATCATGAACCAAAACGATATGTCGATTTATACCATCCAAAAAGTAATTAATTTAAACTATTTTGAGTTTCAAATATCATAACTTTTCAAGATGACGTTATATAGTCTATTTACGTCGTCGATTTAAAATGTCATATATAGATATTACTCGATAATAACAATCCCTCTTTGAAGTACACATTGTAAAATGTACACTCTAAAGAGGGATTTTGTTATATAGTACTTGCTTTCATTTTAGTAAATCCAGTCAAAAAAGCTATCATCGAATAGTCCGACGATAGCTTTAACGGTGTGTGATTCACAATCACAGTCAATTATTTTAATTCGTGACTTACTTTATTAGATGCTGGCAAAGTATTAATAATGTCTAAACGAGATTTAGTTTTTTTAATATTCACACCTAATGATGACAATAGTTTGACTACATTTTGAATCTTTTCAGGACGTTTCATTATTATCACCTCGTTTGGATCGCTTTCAATATTATCTTACCCTATTCGACATACCTTTACTACATCATTTACAAAATTTTTAATTTATTTTCAAAATTAAAATCTATAGCGCACTCTACATTATACCCTAAAATACAATTTTGTATCCTTCATCATAGATTTCTTTTTCAATACTATTCAAATTTGCTGGTGTCTCATACGATACAGTTACTTGACCATCTATTATATTAATATTCACTTGATGAACACCTATCATATTTGAAATGCGTTCTGTCAATTGACTTACTTGTTCTTCTGTTTCAATTCCCGCTGTGTAAATCGTATTTTGATGTATCATCTTAAACTCCTTTAGTCTTTAATCAATTTTTGAAAAGTCACTAATAACTCTTCCATTGCCTCTTCCTGAGCACCTTGATTAACTTTATTCATAATACAACTTTTCATATGTTGTTCTAATAACTTTATCGCAACACTGTTTAACGCCGAACGTGTCGCTCTTATTTGCGTAAGGACATCATCACAATAGACATCTTCTTCAATCATGCGATTAATCGCTCTCACTTGTCCTTCAATTCGATTTAAACGTGATTTAAGATTCGTTTTTATTTGTTCAGAATGATGTGCATTATCTTGTTCAGTCATAGCATTCACTCCTTCATTTACATTCTTTACTATACTATATCCCATAAAACACAACGTCAACACAAAGTGTGTTTTTCAAACTAAATTGTCATGATATTTAAATTGCTTCATGATACAATTAATAAGATATACTACTCGTTTAAGATTTTCGATGGGAGGTTTCAAATGATAGAGTTATTATCCATTGCACTCAAACATTCTAATATTATTTTAAATTCAATATTTATTGGTGCATTTATTTTAAACTTATTATTCGCCTTTACCATTATTTTCATGGAAAGACGTTCTGCCAATTCTATCTGGGCTTGGTTACTAGTCTTAGTTTTCTTGCCTTTATTCGGCTTCATTTTATACTTACTATTAGGACGACAAATTCAACGTGACCAAATTTTCAAAATTGATAAGGAAGATAAAAAAGGATTAGAGTTAATCGTTGATGAGCAATTAGCTGCTTTAAAAAATGAAAACTTTTCAAATTCCAATTATCAAATTGTAAAATTTAAAGAAATGATTCAAATGTTGTTATATAATAACGCAGCATTTTTAACAACAGACAACGATTTAAAAATATACACAGACGGCCAAGAAAAATTTGATGACTTAATACAAGACATCCGTAATGCTACTGATTATATTCATTTTCAGTACTATATTATTCAAAATGATGAATTAGGTCGTACCATTTTAAATGAACTTGGTAAAAAAGCGGAACAAGGTGTAGAAGTTAAAATTCTTTATGATGACATGGGTTCTCGTGGACTGCGTAAAAAAGGCTTACGCCCGTTTCGCAATAAAGGCGGACATGCTGAAGCATTTTTCCCATCAAAATTACCTTTAATTAACTTGCGTATGAACAATCGAAACCATCGAAAAATTGTTGTAATAGATGGGCAAATTGGATATGTTGGTGGTTTTAATGTTGGTGATGAGTACTTAGGTAAATCAAAAAAATTCGGCTATTGGCGAGATACGCATTTACGAATTGTCGGGGATGCAGTGAATGCATTGCAATTACGATTTATTCTAGATTGGAATTCACAAGCCACACGTGACCACATCTCCTATGATGATCGTTATTTCCCAGATGTAAATTCTGGTGGAACAATTGGCGTTCAAATAGCTTCTAGTGGTCCTGACGAAGAATGGGAACAGATTAAATACGGTTATTTGAAAATGATTTCATCTGCTAAAAAATCGATTTATATTCAATCTCCCTATTTCATACCTGATCAAGCCTTTTTAGATTCTATTAAAATTGCGGCATTAGGTGGTGTTGATGTCAATATCATGATTCCTAATAAACCTGACCATCCGTTTGTTTTTTGGGCTACTTTAAAAAATGCAGCATCCTTATTAGATGCCGGTGTTAAAGTATTTCACTACGACAATGGCTTTTTACACTCAAAAACACTTGTTATAGATGATGAAATTGCAAGTGTGGGAACAGCTAATATGGACCATCGCAGTTTCACATTGAATTTCGAAGTCAACGCTTTTATTTATGACCAACAAATTGCCAAAAAATTAAAACAAGCTTTTATAGATGATTTAGCAGTATCTTCTGAATTAACAAAAGCACGTTATGCTAAGCGAAGTCTTTGGATTAAATTTAAAGAAGGTATTTCACAATTATTGTCACCTATCTTATAAAATAGAAATATGAGGAGTGTAACTTTAATGCAACAATCAGACGTCATTAGTGCTGCCAAAAAATATATGGAATCTATTCATCAAAATGATTATACAGGCCATGATATTGCGCATGTATATCGTGTCACTGCTTTAGCTAAATCAATCGCTGAAAATGAAGGTGTTAATGATACTTTAGTCATTGAACTCGCATGTTTGCTTCATGATACCGTTGACGAAAAAGTTGTAGATGCTAACAAACAATATGTTGAATTGAAGTCATTTTTATCTTCTTTATCACTATCAACCGAAGATCAAGAGCACATTTTATTTATTATTAATAATATGAGCTATCGCAATGGCAAAAATGATCATGTCACTTTATCTTTAGAAGGTCAAATTGTCAGGGATGCAGATCGTCTTGATGCTATAGGCGCTATAGGTGTTGCACGAACATTTCAATTTGCAGGACACTTTGGTGAACCAATGTGGACAGAACATATGTCACTAGATAAGATTAATGATGATTTAGTTGAACAGTTGCCACCATCTGCAATTAAGCATTTCTTTGAAAAATTACTTAAGTTAGAATCTTTAATGCATACAGATACGGCGAAGATGATTGCTAAAGAACGTCACGACTTTATGATGATGTACTTGAAACAGTTTTTTACGGAATGGAATTATCACGACTAGACATTGAAGTTGTAGTATGATGATGCGATGTAATGGCGTGTTGTTGTGGAAGCTTGGTGTCATGCCGTTACTTTGATGTGTTGTTGTGGGAGCTTGGTGTTGATGCCATGCTACTTTGATGTGCTGGTACCACGATGCGTCTTGATGTAGTGCTATGATGTGGCATTGCGCTGTTATGGTGTTATAGACAGGTTTGGTGTTGATGCCATGTTACTTTGATGTGCTGGTGCCACGATGCGTCTTGATGTAGTGCTATGATGTGGCGTTGCGCTGTTATGGTGTTATAGCCAGGTTTGGTGTTGATGCCATGCCGTTACGATTCTATGATATGTTGTTGGGACGTTGCAATGTGTATTATGCCGTTGTGACGTTATTATTTCACACTGTTACATGTATTAGTGAATTGCTGTGGAAATTTGCGACATATACTGCTACACTGATGAATCATTGTGTCAAGATGACATTGCAATGAAGAATGGCAACTCTGTTGTTAACCACTTTTTACATGCTGAAATCTCGTTAATATTATTTCAAATAAAAACAGCAGTAGGATGACTTTCACATTTGAAATCATCTTACTGCTGATTCTATTTATCACATATTGTATAATGTGACACTAAGTTTCGCTATTGAAGCGAAAAATAATGTGCGCCCTATAAAGTTAAAATTATCTTCAACTTTTAGGGTGCACATTATTTGGACTTGCTAAGGTTATTTCTTTTTCTTTTTAGACACTACTTGTGTGTTTTTGCCTTTTTTATTGTTGCCGCCGTTGTGCTCTCTTTCATACGCTTCAATGAAAGGTTGTACTTCTTTTTTAGCGACTTTTTCATAATAAATGTTCGCAAAGTGTGTTTGAACTACAAGGAACGCCGCACTGACTGACCAGTACAAACCAAGTGCTGATGCTGAGCTTAATGAAATCCAGATAATCATAATTGGTGAAATGACCATCATCATGTAACCCATTTGACGTTGTTCGTCTGGCATCGTTTTACTTGATACATATGCTTGGATAAAGTATAAAACACCGGCAATAATTGTAATCCAAATATCAGGACGTCCTAAATCGAACCATAAGAAGTGTGGATATTTAAACAAACCATCTACAAGTTGGTCTTTAAGTACAAAGTATAATCCCATGATGATTGGCAATTGGATTAGCATTGGTAAACAACCCAACATACTCTTAATCGGGTTCATGTCATACTTTTTATATACTTGCATTAATTCTTGGTTTGCAGCCATTTTTTCTTCTTGTGTACGCGCACGTTTCACTTTTTCTTGAATTTTTTCAACTTCTGGCTTTGCAACTTTCATTTTTTGACGCATCATATGACTATTTTTATAGTTTGACAACATGAATGGTAATAAAATAATACGAATTACCAATACAAGGATAATAATAGCTAAACCATAATTGTCGTTTAATAAGTTATTTCCCAACCAATCCAATACATTTTTCATTGGATCTACGAATGTATTGTAGAAAAACCCACTACGTTTTTCAGGTTTAGAATAGTCACAACCAGCCAAAAAGACCATAATACCTAAAAATAATGGTAGTAACGCTTTTTTCTTCATTTTTCCACCTCTATCATTATATTCACATAGGATTTATTCTATCACATTAATGAGTACGTATGAAACAATAAGTGGAAAAATTTAACTAATTATTAAAAAAATCTTTGAATCGATTAACAGTCTTTTCAATATTTTCACTTTTAGAAATGGCTGAAATGACTGAAATTCCATTGGCACCTGCTTCTACAATTGGCGCCACATTATTAGTATTGATACCGCCAATAGCTACAATCGGTAGTTGCGGATTCATTTCTTTAAACGTTGCAATCATTTTTGGACCTACTGGTATATGTGCGTCATGCTTCGACGGCGTAGGATAGATTGGTCCAACACCTATATAATCAACATGAGTTAAATCAGATTTTGCATACTCATCTAAATCACTAATACTAAGTCCAATAATTTTATCAGTGAAATATTGTGCTATCTCTTTGACTTTCGCATCATCTTGACCGACATGTATACCATCCGCGTTAATTTCTTTTGCCAAGGATACATCATCATTAACGATAAAAGGCACATCATATTGATGACAGAGATGCTGTAATTCTTTAGCTAATACAAGTTTATCGTTTCCTTTTAAAGCTGATTCACCCTTTTCTCGAAATTGGAAAAGTGTAATCCCTGCCTTTAATGCTGCTTCTAATACTTCATGAATAGTTCGATGACTCGGAACATCGGAGGTCCCACAAATAAAATACACATTTAGATACGATTGGTTAAACATATTATTCCACCTCTTGAATACGAATCCGTTGTTGATAGGTTGTTTCATTTAAATGATATAACGTATCAAGCAACAATGGTGAAAACGTACCAGGACCACCACAATTTTCATTTTCAGCAGCTACCTCAGCAGCAATATTAAATACGCTTACCGCTTCAATTAACGCTTCTATGTCTGGTTCTGTTTCTCTAAATAAAAATCCAGCAATAACGCCTCCTAATAAACAACCAGCTCCAGTTACTCGTGCTAATAATGGAGATCCATTAGCTAATACGATGGCTTTATTATCTTGAACAATAACGTCCTCTTTACCTGTGATTACTATTGCAGTTTTATATGTTGCGTAAGCCTTTTTCGCTATTGTAACCGCATCAAGATTAGCATCACTATCTGTACCTTTCATAGTTGCTGTATCATCAATCAACGCTAATATTTCAGATGCATTGCCTTTAATTACTGATACTTTCGCTGATTTCAATAATAATTTACAAAATTGCTTTCGATATGTAGAAGCACCAACAGCTACAGGGTCAAATACAATAGGTAAGCCTGCCTCATTTGCCGTTTGAGCAATCGCAATAATATCTTGTTCATTTTCTGCTGTTAAAGTACCGATATTGATTAATAGCGCTTGTGCAACTTTGTAAAATTCTTCAGCTTCTTCGGGAGCTTCACTCATTGCAGGGCTAGCACCAATACTTAATAAACCATTCGCTGTAAAATTTTTAACTACATCGTTTGTATAACAAATTGTTAATGGGTTTTCAATACGTATTTTATTTAGATAATTCATCGTCTAATCCCTCTTTCTTTAAATATGCAAAATGATTCACTGGACCTCTACCACGGCCGATTTCAGGCGTATATTGTATACTCATTGAAATAAACTTTTTAGCCTTGTGTACAGCCTCAAATAATCGTCTACCTTTTGCAAGTTCTGCCGTTATAACTGCTGAAAATGTACACCCTGTTCCATGCGTATGTTTTGTTTTAAATCGTTCATTTTCAAATGTTTGAACACCTTCGTTAGTAAATAAATAATCTTTTGCTATATCAGTATCATTTGAATGACCGCCTTTAATGATGACACCTTTACTACCAATCTCATTAATAAAGATGCGGCCAGCCTGCATAATTTTTTCTTCACTATCAATGGTTAGTCCCGTTATTTCTTCAGCTTCTGGTAAATTCGGTGTTACTACGTCAGCTAATGGCAATAACGTATGCTGCAAGTTTTGCTTTGTGTCATTATCCATTAATGAATCACCGCTTTTCGCCAACATAACAGGATCAATTACATATGGAATAGATTCATGTTGCATTAAATAATGACGAATCGTTTCCATAGTATCTGCTGTAGCAATCATCCCCGTTTTAATAGCATGAGGTAAGGTATCATTGAAGACACTATCAAGTTGTTCATCTACCCATTGATGATTTAAATTATGAATATGTTGTACGCCCAATGTATTTTGAGCAACAATACTTGTAACGACGCCCATACCATATACACCACATGAATGAAATGATTTTAAATCAGCCATTACGCCGGCACCACCTGTTGGATCAGTACCTGCAATGGTTAATGCTATTTTAGGTTTAATCATTTACTTTTCCTCCAAATTCCCATTGTTCTAGTGTCATAGCCATATTGAAAAATCGACGCTCATGTATGCAACTTTCTAAAAATACTTGCTTTACTTGTTCCAATTCCTTGTCAGACATTGATTCGGCTAATTTATTCATTAATGCCTCAAATACGTTAATTATGTCATCCATTTCAGTACTATAAAAATCAAACCATTTTGCCGTATCTTTTTCTCTATTAAGCTTATGATCACTTTGAGAGCGCTTAGCTAATTCTGCATAAATATATGGACAAGGTGCCATTGCAGCAATTGTATAAATAGCATTTTCACGACTATGCGCTTGGAAATACATATGTTTTATGTAATGGTCGCCACTTGGAGGCCAAACTTTTGTTTTAATGATTTCTTCGTATGATTCACCAACAATTTGCGCTAAAATATCATGCGCAAGTACTTCACCTTCAACCATAAATTCTATTTGCTCTACTAAAAATTTTACGTCATTCATGCTATTCATTTTTGGAATTAACAAAGCATATAAGTTTGTGAATTCTTTTAAATAAGCTGCATCAGCTTGTAAATAGTGACGTAATGCATCAGCTTGTATATTGCCTAATAACATTTTTTGAATAAAGTCATCCTCATAAATATCATTAATGATTGGCTTTGCAGCTTGGTACAATTTTTGTGAAAATTCCATTGTAAAAAATCCTCCCTAAATAAAAAAACTACTTCCAACATGAAAGTAGTTTGATGGCAATGTTGCTATACTAGCCCCATCACTTCAATAACTACTTTCCTACGTTGGTACTAACCAAATCAGGTCATAAGGGTCTGAACAATTCATCTCAGCCACATCATTAGGCTCCCCTAGTAGTTCCTTAGTATTCAATTGCAAATTAATCTTAGCAAACGGTTTCAACATTTTCAATTATTGTTGCTAAGTTGTATTATTATCTTTAAATAATAATTCTATAATGACATATATTTGCGAAATAAAAAAACCGGAACATATCGAGAATTCCCCGATATATTCCAATCTAAAAGTTACTTATATAACTATTAATTAGCTATGCATAAATGGCTTATGCAGTAACCCAATGTCCAGCGCCACCAGTGTTATATAATTTTACTGCTGCGGCATCTTGAACACTTTCAGGAGCATTTGCTGGTGATACACCTTTATATTTAGCAGGTGCTACTGAATCCCAAGTTGATTGTAAGAATTGATACTTACCAGCTGCACCTGATGTTGGATTTACAGCATGAATATTGCCACCTGATTCACGTTGAGCAATTTGTTTTAGATGAGCATTCACATTTACTGATGAACCTTCTGATGCTTTTGATTCAGTTGGTGTTGCAGTAACTTGTGAATTGTTTGATGTTGATGCTTGTGGTTGTTGAGTTTGAGCATTTTGTGGTGCTTCAACTTCTTGTGATTGTACTTGATTAGCTTGAACAGCTGATGGTGCAACATTATTAGTTGCAGGTGCTTGTGCACTCATGTCTGCTCCATTAGCACCTGTTGCATGGTAATTCCAAGCAAAGTGTGTACCATCTGATTCAAAGTGATAAGTAAACCCTTCATAGTCAAATGTATAATTATAAGCCCCAGCTTCAATTGGTTTTTGATTTAATGTTTGATCATTTGATTGCGCCATTTGCGCTAAAGATGCTTTATTTAAGTCCGCTTCACTTGCATGGGCTTCGTGACCTGCATTTCCTGCTACGATTCCTAAACCTACTGCTAATGATGATGCGAGTAATGTTTTCTTCATAATCTTAAAATCCTCCTACAAGTAATTTGTTTCTCTAAAAGTTTTACAGAGACTACTGTAACATCTATAAAATCCGTGCAGGTTACAACAAAATAAAAAAATAGCCTTGTTTTTTACACAGTGATTACAACGAAATCCCCCATAATTTCAGATATGATTCTATCGAGAATTGTCATGACAGTAAAAATGTTTTTTATTTGCAATTTTTTATGTAATCGTTTTGCAATCTATGTCTATTTTCTATTAGAAAAACTACACAAAAAGACGACCTACACAACAGTACTAGTCATGTAAGTCGTTTTTAAGTGAGTATATTTCAAGTTAATTAGATCTATAAAAAATTTAGGATGGATTAAATGTATATTAAGGATGTTTAGGATAATTGGATTTAAATTTCTAATAAGTCATGATTATCTATATTTTGAGAGTCAATATCTAAAATACTATCTGAGAGAATTTCATTATTTTGGGATTTAGGGGACATAAATTTTATTGTTTCAACATATAATTCAGTGACAAAGTGTGTTTGTCCGTCTTTATCATACTTTCTTGATCTCATTTGACCAGTTATACCAACCAATGTACCTTGATTAGTATATTTTTCTATATTAGAAGCTAACTTGCCAAATGCTTTACAGAATAAGTAATCACAGACGATTTCTCCATTTTCATCTTTATAATTTCGGTGCGTTGCAACACAAAACGTTGCAATTTTTCTATCCTCCTTTTCAAATATTTGTGCGTCTTTCGTCAGTCTCCCGACAATTACGATTTTATTTAGCATGTAGTGTGTGATTCACCTCCTATGCCTATATCTTAATTACTAGCTTAAAAATGGTCAAAATGGCAAATTTTATATAATTAATAGCTATAGCATCTCGTTATTTGTTATATTTAAAGAAATTAGTCATGAAATGACCTTAAATCTTCTAAATAATTCAAAAATCATAAATATTAAACTAATGGGATGTGGGAATATGAAAACTTTTAAAGCAGTAAGGTTTCAAATTGTGAATGAACACGGCAGAATTATAGAATATGAATTAGAAGATGGCGTAATAATTAATAAAGAGGAAAGTGGCACGGGTTGGTTGCTTGAAATTGTCATTTCTAATGAGCATTATGAAACATTTAAGGAATATCAAGACAATGAACAGTTATTGGATATTCGTGTCGTCATCACGCGTCCAGCCAATGATCCAGCTTTATTTGAATCTACTGTGAAAAGTATTAAAAATTTTAAAACAACAATGTCTATCGTATTTGAATGTCATATTTACACTTTACGTCAACAGTATGCTGAAAGTTTATTAGAACAACTTATTGATGATGGATTATCTGGTGAAGAATTAAAAAAATCATTTAATCGAATGATGCAGTCTAAACCAAAGTTAAAGGATGAAAAATTAGAAGAGTAAAATAAAAAACATTCAAAGATTATGCCAACACATTAAATCTTTGAATGTTTTTTTGTTTTATTTTACATCTTGAATTGCAAATGTAAGTTCACAACTACAAGCAAGTTGACCATCGACAGTAGCTTTAGCATTACCTTTACCGATTGGTCCTTTAATTTTAGTGATTTCTACTTCCAACGTTAAAGTATCACCAGGTACTACTTGACGTTTAAAACGACATTTATCAATACCAGCAAATAAAGCGATTTTGCCTTTATTTTCTTCACTATTTAAAATAGCTACCGCACCTGTTTGAGCTAACGCTTCAGTAATTAATACGCCTGGCATTACCGCATACTCAGGAAAATGCCCTTGAAAGAATGGTTCGTTTCCTGATACTTGTTTAATAGCCACACAACGTTGACCTTCTTCATATTCAACTACTTTATCAATTAATAAAAATGGCTGTCTGTGAGGTATAATTTGTTTAATTTGGTTATAATCAAAAATTGTTTCCATGGTTGAAATCCTCCATTATATTAATTTACTGAATTAATCGTTAATACGTTCAATGTCTGCACCTAATTGCTTCAATTTACCGTGTAAGTCAACATAGCCTCTATCTAGGTGCGTTAATTCAGTAACGCTTGTTTTACCATCAGCAACTAATCCAGCTAAAATTAAGGCGGCTGCTGCTCTTAAATCAGTCGCTTTAACTTGTGCACCTTGCAATTGACTTTTACCTTCAAGTTTAGCACTACGACCTTCTACATTGATATTAGCATTCATACGTTTGAACTCTGCAACATGCATAAAACGGTTTTCAAAAACAGTTTCGGTTACGACTTTATGACCATTTGCCGTTAATAACAATGCCATCATTTGTGATTGCATATCAGTCGGGAATCCAGGATGTGGTAGAGTTTTGATGTCTACAGGTTGTAATTCCCCTTCAGCACGTACACGAATACCATCTTCTTGATAGTCCAATTCAACGCCCATTTCTTCTAGTTTATAGACTAAACTCGCCATATGTTCTTTGATTGCACCACGTACAAAAATATCACCACGCGTTATAGCACCAGCGATTAGTAATGTGCCTGCTTCAATTCTATCTGGAATGATAGCATGTTCTACACCATGTAATGATTCTACACCATTGATTGTAATTGTGTCTGTACCAGCACCAGTAATTCTACCACCCATTTCATTAATGTAGTTTGCTAAATCGACAATTTCAGGTTCTTTAGCTGCATTTTCAATTAAAGTCTTACCCTTAGCTAATGATGCTGCCATAATAATATTTTGTGTTGCTCCTACACTTGGAAAATCTAAATGAATTGATGTACCTTTTAATCCATCTTTAGCATTAGCATAAATATTACCATTTTCAAGATGAATTTCTGCGCCTAAAGCTTCAAAACCTTTAATGTGTTGCTCAATCGGTCTACTTCCAATTGCACAACCACCAGGCAATGCAACAATAGCATGTCCTAGTCTTGCTAAAAGAGGTCCCATAACTAAAATACTTGCACGCATTTTACTAACATATTCATATGGTGCCTCTTCATTTAGAGTCTTTGTTGCATCAACGACAACAGCATTTTCGTCCTTTTTGTATGTAACGTCAGCATTTAAAGTTGTTAATACATTATTTATTGTTTCTACATCACTTAAAGCTGGAACATTAACTAATTTGCTCGGTTTATCAGAAGCTAATAAAGATGCTGTCAATATTGGTAATACTGCATTTTTAGCACCTTCTACTTTAACTTCACCCGTTAATTTATTTCCACCTTTGATTACTATTTTATCCATCGTAAATCCTCCACTTAGAACTCCTATTACTTTACATTTCCCTATTTTAAAATTATTTTAAGTCATTATTTAATTATATCTAGTTTTGATTACAAATCATAGAGTTAGACTTATTTTATTAAATATTTTACCTGCGTCGAGTATTGTAACAAATCTACAATAAAATTGCTTACTGCAGTGCCTAATAAAATAGCAACAAATATCATACACACTTGTAATTGAGTGGCGTATCCTTTTTTAAAAAATTGATCTAATCTAATTGATTGTAAAGCCCAATAGGCAATACAAATACATACAACATGTAACACTAAATGGATAACTGCATATTGTCCGATATAATCCATTTTATCACCTCATAAGATTACTGTATTACATTGTACATGAAAAATTTAAATAATGATACAAAGTTTAATACCCGTTTTTAGTAAAGTTTAAGCTAACTTACTATATAATTCTTTTTACATAAATATCATAACTATAAAATATCTTGGTATGAAAAAATGTAGATAATTTCAAAAAATGAAATGTCGACTGTAGATAGTGGTGAAGGAAATTTTGATTTTAGCAATCTATTAGTGATTGTAAAAAAGTAAAACTATTCTTGGGAGTCGGACATAAATCAATGTCTAGACTCTATAGTGTTATATTTGGCAGTAGTTTGCGGGGCCCCAACAAAGAGAAATTGGATTCCCAATTTCTACAGACAATGCAAGTTGGGGGCGGGGCCCCAACATAAAGAAATACTTTTTCTTTAGAAATTAGTATTTCTTATACATGAGTTTTACTCATGTATTCCTATTTTAAATACACATTAGCTGTGTTTAATGATAAAGAACCACTACATCATAAATCTTTAATGGTTCTTTATCAATTCCTTCCCACTCTCATGTTTTGTATCTTTAAATCAATATAATTCAAAAAAGGGTCGAAGATATGAAATCACATCTTCGACCCTTTATTTACTATTTTAATTCAGCCACACGCAAACGGTTATTTGCTCTCTCTAAAGCTCTTTCGGCTCTATGAATATCAGTATTGTCGTCATCATTTTCCAAGTGAGACTCTGCTCTTGCTTTGGCTAATTTAGCTCTTTCAACATCAATTTCTCTTGCAGTTTCTGCAGTCTGAACAATGATTGAAACTTTATCTTTTCTAACTTCAACAAAGCCATCGCTTACAGCAATATATTCAGTTCCATCGTGAAATTTCACTTTTACAAAGCCTGTTTTTAAAGCAGCTACAGTTGGAATATGTCCACTCATGACACCTATCTCACCAGCTGTTGTTTGCATAACAACGAGTTCAACATTATCACGATTGTAAACAGAACCATTAGGAGTGACAATATCTAGGTTTAATGTATTCATTATCCATTCCTCCTAATTGTTATACTTCAACACCCATATCTTTAGCTTTTGCAATAACATCATCCATGCTACCAACTAAACGGAATGCATCTTCTGGAATATGGTCATATTTACCATCTAAGATATCTTTAAAGTTTGCAACTGTTGTCTTAACAGGTACATAAGAACCTTTTTGACCAGTAAATTGTTCCGCTACGTGGAAGTTTTGAGATAAGAAGAATTGAATTCTACGTGCGCGTTCAACTGTTTGTTTATCTTCATCAGATAATTCGTCCATACCTAAGATAGCAATGATATCTTGTAATTCACGGTATTTTTGAAGTGTTGATTGTACATCACGAGCTACTTCATAATGTTCTTGACCTACAATTGATGGTTCCAATGCTCTTGATGTAGACGCTAATGGATCCACGGCTGGATAAATACCCATTTCAGTTAATTTACGTTCTAAGTTTGTAGTTGCATCTAAATGGGCAAACGCTGTCGCAGGCGCTGGGTCAGTATAGTCATCGGCAGGTACGAATACCGCTTGAATAGAAGTTACTGATCCTTTTGTTGTAGACGTAATACGTTCTTGTAATTGTCCCATTTCAGTAGCAAGTGTTGGTTGGTAACCTACTGCAGAAGGCATACGACCTAATAATGCAGATACCTCAGAACCAGCTTGTGTAAATCTGAAAATGTTATCGATGAATAATAATACGTCTTGACCTTGTTCGTCACGGAAATATTCAGCCATTGTTAAACCAGATAATGCAACACGCATACGTGCACCAGGTGGCTCATTCATTTGCCCGAATACCATGGCTGTTTTCTTAATTACACCACTGTCACTCATTTCGAAGTATAAATCGTTACCTTCACGAGTACGTTCACCTACACCGGCGAATACAGAAATACCACCGTGCTCTTGAGCGATGTTGTTAATTAATTCTTGGATTAATACTGTTTTACCTACACCGGCACCACCGAACAATCCGATTTTACCACCTTTAATATAAGGTGCTAGTAAATCTACTACTTTAATACCTGTTTCTAAAATTTGAACTTCTGTTGAAAGTTCATCGAATGCTGGTGCTTGACGATGGATAGGATCGCGGCGAACAGAATCACTAATTTCTTCTTTAAGGTCAATTGTTTCACCTAGTACATTAAATACACGACCTAATGTTTCGTCACCAACAGGTACACTAATTTCTTTGCCTGTATCTTTTACATCCATGCCTCTTTGGACACCATCAGTTGAATCCATCGCAATTGTACGAACAACGTCGTCACCTAATTGCAGCGCAACTTCTAATGTTAGTTGTATTGTACCTTCTTCTTTAGGCACATCAATAACCAAGGCGTTATTAATTTTAGGAACTTGGTTATGTTCAAATCGAACATCAATTACAGGACCCATAACTTGAGTTACACGGCCAATTCCCATGCTATTTTCCTCCTTTAAATATTATTCAAGCGCTGCGGAACCACCAACAATTTCAGTAATTTGTTGCGTAATTTCTGCTTGTCTCGCTCTGTTATATTCTAATGATAAGTCATCAATAAGTTCAGTTGCATTATCAGTGGCATTTTTCATCGCAGTCATACGTGTTGCATGCTCACTTGCTTTTGCGTCTAATATTGTTCCGTAAATCAAACTCTCAACATATTGAGGCAAGATTACACTTAAGATAGATTCTTTATCTGGCTCAAATTCATAAGAAGACAAATGACCATGCCCCTTACTAGAATCCTCTTGAGATAATGGTAATACTTGTCTAGATGTAGGCTTGTTTTCAAGAACGCTGACATAATGACTATAGTATATATTTAATTCATCAATTTCTTCTTCACTGTATAAGTCTATAGCATGGTTAGCTAGTGCTTGAACAGATTTGAAAGAAGGTTGATCAGGTACGTCTACTTGAGAATACTCAATGTCATAACCTCTATTTTTTAGGAAATCAACACCTTGTTGCCCTAAAACTACAATACTGTATTCGCTACTATCTTGATGTTTCGCTTCAATATCAGTAATCAATTTTTTAAGCACGTTTGCACTATATGCACCTGCTAAACCTTTATCACTCGTGATAACTAAATATCCACTTCTAGTAATTTTACGAGGTCTTAGCATTGGATGGTTTGTATTGCTACTTGCCCCTGCAACTGCAGTAATTGCATCTTGCATTTTATCCATATATGGTGTGAATTGTTTTGTATTTTTTTCAGCTCTACGAAGTTTTGAACTTGATACCATGTTCATCGCTTTCGTAATCTGCTTCATTTTTTTGGTTGATTTTATTCGAGTATCTATTTCTTTAAGAGAAGCCACTATCTCACCACCTTATACTAAACTTGTTTATTATTCAGATTTGCTAAAGCTTTTTTTGAATTCGTTAATTGCTGTGTCAAACTTCTCAGCATCTGGTAAGCCACCAGTTTCTCTGATTTCATTTAACAGTTCAGTAGCATTTGATTCTGCCCAGTGGTTTAACTCGTCTTCAAAACGTGTGATATCTACAACTGGAATATCATCTAAATATCCTTTTGTTAATGCATAAATAATCAACACTTGGTGTTCAACTGGTAATGGTTTGTTTTGATCTTGTTTTAAGACTTCAACAGTACGTTTACCACGTTCTAATTTACTTGCAGTAAATTCATCAAGGTCTGAACCGAATTGTGCAAATGATTCAAGTTCTCTGTATGACGCTAAGTCAAGACGTAACGTACCAGCAACTTTCTTCATTGCTTTAATTTGTGCAGATCCACCAACACGAGATACAGATTGTCCGGCATTAATCGCTGGTCTTACACCTGAGAAGAATAAATCAGATTGTAAGAAGATTTGTCCATCTGTAATTGAAATAACGTTTGTTGGTACATAAGCTGAAATATCACCAGCTTGTGTTTCGATAATTGGTAATGCAGTAATTGAACCGCCACCTAAGTCATCGTTTAATTTTGCTGCTCTTTCTAATAATCTACTATGTAAGTAGAATACGTCACCTGGGTATGCTTCACGACCTGGAGGTCTACGTAATAATAATGATAACTCACGATAAGCTGCTGCTTGTTTAGTTAAATCATCATAAACGATTAAAACATGTTTACCGTTAAACATGAATTCTTCACCCATTGTTACACCTGAATATGGTGCAATATATAATAATGGAGAAGGTTCAGAAGCTGATGCTGCTACAACAATAGTGTAGTCTAAAGCGCCTGCTTGTCTTAACTTTTCAACATTTGCTCTTACTGTTGAATCTTTTTGACCAATAGCAACATAGATACAAATCGTACCTTGATCTTTTTGGTTCAAAATTGTGTCAATTGCAATTGTTGTTTTACCTGTTTGACGGTCACCAATGATTAACTCACGTTGACCTCTACCAATTGGTACTAAAGCATCAATTGCTTTGATACCTGTTTGTAATGGCTCATCTACTGATTTACGATCCATTACACCAGTAGCTTTTTTCTCTACTGGACGTGTTTTAGTTGTGTTAATCGGTCCTTGTCCATCAATAGGTTGTCCTAATGGATTAACAACTCTTCCGATTAGTTCTTCACCTACTGGCACTTCCATGATACGACCAGTACGTTTAACTTCGTCACCTTCAGTAATACCTGTATATGGTCCTAAAATAACCACACCCACGTTTGACTCTTCAAGGTTTTGGGCTAAACCAAGTACGCCGTTATGGAATTCTACTAGCTCACCAGCCATAACGTCATTTAATCCGTGAATTAATGCAATACCATCACCAATTTGTAATACAGTACCTACATCAGTTACGGACATTTCTGACTCATAATTTTCAATTTGTGAGCGAAGTAATGCACTGATTTCTTCAGCTTTTATGGCCATCTATGTCACTCCTCTTTATAATTAATTAACTCTTCTAAATTTTCTTTGTAATTGGACAAGATCATTTCTAACACTACCATCTAATACAGTTGTGCCGACTTTAACTCTAAATCCACCAATTAAATCTGGATTAATTTTTGTATCTACAATAACTTTAGATAACTTCGTTTGTTGAGTTACTAGTTTGACAATCTTATCTAACTCTTCTTGACTCAATTCATATGTTGACTCAATTGTTGCAAAATCTTGATTGTAGTGTCCGTTATATAAGCTTTGGAACGCCTTGAATACGTCAGCTATTAATGAGATATGTCTATTATCTGCTAACACGTACATCATATTTTTAATGTATGGATTAATGTCAGTAAATACACCATTAATCAACTCACGACGTTGTTCTGCTGTTTGAGTTGGATTACTGTCAACCATTTTCAATTGCTCAATTTTATCTTTTACTGCTTCATTTATAACTGTTAATTCTTCATTAATAGTCTCTAAATTATTTGTATCTAATGACACGTCAAATAATGCTTTAGCATACTTGTTAGCTACTTTTACCATTATTTATCGCCTGCCTCTTTTAGATACTTGTCAACCAATGCTTTTTGGTCTTGTTCAGAAATTTCTTTTCTAAGAACTTTAGAAGCAATTAACACTGATAGTTCAGATACTTGATTATTAATATCTGCAATGGCACGTTCTTTTTGGCTATTGATTTCACTTTGTGCTGTTTCAATCATACCGTTTGCACGTACGTTTGCTTCATGAATAATTTGTTCTTGCTGTTGACGTGCTTGAACCTTAGCATCTTCTAAAATCTTTTGAACTTCTTCTTGTGTTTCTTTAAGTTTTTGTTTATTTTCTTCTTCAAGTTTCTGTGCATTTAACTTAGCTTGTTCTGCGTCATCGATATCTCTGTTAATATCTCTTTCACGTTTATCCATTACATCTTTCAATGGACCCCATGCGAACTTTTTAAGTAACGCAAGTAACACGATGAAAGTTAGGACCTGTACAATCACAGTACCCCACTCAACGCCTCCAGCTGCACCAAGAACGAATAAGTTAGCTGTTTCAGTCACGGGTTCATGACACTCCTTTCATTAAAATAATCGCTAGTGTTATATAGAAAAAAACGACGAGGTTAGGACCTACTGAATTTATGCGATAGGCATGGTGCGTTCATATCTCAACTATTTAATAAAGTTCAAAGATATTACTATATATGCATCATGAATTATGTCCTATGCGCTTTGTCCCGACCTCTTTTATCTGTTAATTATCCAGCAAATGTCATGAATGCAATTACTACACCGATGATAGGTAATGCCTCAACTAAACCTACACCAATGAACATGATACCCATTAATTGACCACGTGCTTCTGGTTGACGTGCTACACCTTCAACTGTTCTTGAAACGATTAAACCGTTACCGATACCTGCTCCTAATGCTGATAAACCAATTGCGATTGCTGCTGCGATTAAATTCATAATTTAATTTCCTCCTGTGATTGTATATAATTATTGAAATTTTTAGTGTTCATCTGCCACTTTATGTGACATATAAACCATCGAAAGCATAATAAAGATATATGCTTGGATTGTTCCTACAAATATTGAAAATGCTTGCCAAACAATTAATCCTGGGATACTAATAATCCAACCCCATGCTGGTTCGTTAAAGAATAAGCCAGCAAGTAATGTTAATAGTATCTCACCTGCAAATATGTTACCGTACAAACGCAGACCAAGCGTTAATGTTGAAGTGAACTCTTCAAAAACATTAATAATTGCCAATGGCCAAAACGGCTGTACATAACCTTTAAGATATTGTTTCGTACCACGCATTTTAATTCCATAAAAGTGAGTTAACAGTATTATCGTTGTAGACAACGTTAAAGTCACTGTTGCATCAGCTGTCGGTGATTTCCACCACAATGTGTGATCTTTCGTTACTATAGAAAACGGAAGACCTAACATATTAGCTATAAAAATGTACAGAATCAGCGTTACTGCTAAGAAGTGGAATTGACCACCTTTTTTCCAAGCCATGTTACCTTCAATGATTCCCCTCACGAAATCAAAAATCCATTCAACGAAATTTTGTTTGCCAGTTGGTCTTTTTTTCAAATTACGCGTACAAATGATAGCAAGTAGAAAAACAAGAAACGCCGTAACAAGTATCATCAATATACTTGATAAATTGAAAACGATATCAAAACCGAATAAATTCCAACTCACGAGCGGGGATTTGTGATCCATAATCTCACCTCTTTCTTAATTTATTTGCTCACCTTTAGTAAAGGACGTATGATAACTACAACATATGAAATCATTAAACCAATAATTATACCGATGATACTTACATGCGCTTTATTAAGGTACCAAGTCATACAGGCAATAATTGCAACTAAGTATCGCCACATATTTCCAGTTGAAATATACATAGTGTCTGGTCTTTTAGCTTTAGCTAAATAGCATTCAAAAATACATGTGTTGATTGCAGAACCAGTAACACCAATGATTAATCCTAAGATAAATGCATGGTGTGTATAAAGGTATAATCCTCCCAATATTATTATTAGATAAAAATAATATTGAATGAACTGTTTAAAAATGTTGTAGAAACGACTCATTTTATATGCCTCCGTGTGACTGATATCAATCATGAAAACCGTTCCACTCATACAAACTAAATGATAATATAGGCGATTTGTGGTGTCAATTCTATTCAAATTGTTGTAAAAAAATAAGCATAGTTAGACACAATTTAGACACAATTAGACAAAAAGTCTATTTTCCTCAGAAATCGCTTGGTTTTTCAGTGATTAAATTCAAATAATACTTAATATGATTAACTATTCTTTCTGAAGCAAATCCATCACCGTAAGGATTAGATGCTTCAGACATTTGATGATATAATCTCTCATCATCGATTAATTCTTTTGCAGCTTGATACACATTTTGCTTATTTGTTCCAATGACTTTTAATGTGCCAGCTTCAACACCTTCAGGACGTTCTGTAACGCTTCGCAAAACTAAAACTGGCTTATTAAATGATGGCGCTTCTTCCTGAATTCCACCTGAATCTGTCAAAATAAAATAAGATTTTTTAGCAAAATTATGGAAATCTACTACGTCCAAAGGTTCAATCAATTCAATTCTGTCATGACTACCTAAAATCTTTTGAGCCACCTCTCGAACTTTCGGGTTTTTATGCATTGGATATACCAGTGCTAAATCAGTATACTCATCTATTAAGCGTCTAACCGCTTTAAATATATTTTCCATGGGTTTCCCGATATTTTCTCGTCGGTGTGCTGTCATAAGAATGAATTTTTTGTCATGGTATTTATCCATGATGTTAGATTTATAATTGTCATCAACTGTATATTTCATAGCATCAATCGCTGTATTACCAGTGACAACAACACTTTCTGAATATTTCCCTTCACTTAACAAATGCGATGCAGCATTTTTAGTAGGTGCAAAATGTAAGTCAGCTAATACACCAACTAATTGTCTATTCACCTCTTCTGGAAAAGGTGAATATTTATCATAACTTCTAAGCCCTGCTTCAACGTGTCCAATCGGCACTTGGTTATAAAATGCCGCTAAACCACCTGCAAATGTCGTCATCGTATCACCATGTACAAGTACCATGTCTGGTTTTTCTAATTGAATCACTTGCTCTAATTGAGTGATTGATTTAGAAGTTATCTCAGAAAGTGTCTGTCCTGATTTCATAATATTCAAATCGTATTTTGGTTTGATTTCAAAGGTACTTAATACTGAATCAAGCATTTCTCTATGCTGTGCTGTAACAACAACAATTGGCTCGAGCATTTTTTCTTGTTCCAAAGCTTTAACTAAAGGAGCCATCTTTATGGCTTCGGGTCTTGTTCCAAATATGGTCATAATCTTTTTCATCAAACTACTTATCTCCGATTCTTCTATTTAGTACCAAACAATCTATCTCCAGCGTCGCCTAACCCTGGTGTGATATATGCTTTATCATTTAGCTTTTCATCAAGTGCAGCAATATAAATATCTACATCCGGATGTGCTTCATGCATCTTTTCTACGCCTTCTGGTGCTGCAATTAAACACATGAAGCGAATATTTTTAGCGCCACGTTTCTTCAATGAAGTAATAGCTTCAATTGCTGATGCGCCTGTTGCTAACATAGGATCAACAACAATGATTTGTCTTTCAGTAATATCTTGAGGTAACTTAGCAAAATACTCTACAGCCTTTAATGTTTCGGGATCTCGATATAAACCGATATGTCCAACTCTGGCTGCAGGTACTAAACTTAAAATACCATCAGTCATACCTAAACCAGCTCTTAAAATTGGAACGATAGCTAATTTTTTACCAGCTAATCGTTTAGCCGTCATTTTAGTTACAGGCGTTTCAATATCAACATCCTGAAGCTCTAAGTCTCTAGTTACTTCATATGCCATCAACATACCAACTTCGTCTACAAGTTCTCTAAATTCTTTAGTACCTGTATTTACATCTCTAATATAGCTTAGTTTGTGTTGAATTAATGGATGATCGAAAACGTGTACTTTACTCATAAAAATTACTCCTATCTTTGTGTATGTTTATTGATATAGAGGATATTCAGCTGTTAATTTCGCAACGCGTTCTTTAGCTTGTTGTAATTTTTCTTCATCTTTACTATTTTTCAATGCTAAACTGATGATTTTTGCAACTTCCTCAAAAGCTTTTTCATCAAATCCACGCGTTGTTGCAGCAGGTGTACCTAAACGTATACCACTCGTTACAAAAGGTTTTTCTTGATCGAACGGAATGGTATTTTTGTTACATGTGATACCAACTGAATCTAAAGTCTCTTCAGCTTCTTTACCAGTAAGTCCTATAGACCCTTTTACATCAACAGCTACTAAGTGATTATCTGTACCGCCAGAAACAATTCTAAATCCTTCATTAATTAATGCTTCTGCAAGAACTTTTGCGTTTTTAACCACTTGTTGTTGATACGTTTTGAAATTATTTTCTAACGCTTCTCCAAAAGCAACTGCTTTTGCTGCAATAACATGCTCAAGAGGTCCACCTTGAATACCAGGGAAAATTGTTTTATCTATGTCTTTTTTATATTCTTCCTTACATAAAATCATACCACCACGTGGTCCGCGTAATGTTTTGTGTGTTGTAGTTGTTACAAAATCAGCATATTCTACTGGATTTGGATGTAAACCTGCCGCTACTAATCCTGCAATATGTGCCATGTCTACCATTAACTTAGCGTTTACTTCATCTGCGATTTCTTTAAACTTTTTGAAGTCAATTGTTCTTGAATATGCTGATGCTCCTGCCACAATAAGCTTAGGCTTATGCTCTAACGCTAATTTACGAACTTCATCATAATTGATTCGTTCTGTGTCTTTATCTACTCCATATTCAACGAAATTGTAGAATTTACCACTAAAATTAACAGGCGCTCCATGTGTCAAGTGACCACCATGACTCAAATTCATACCTAAAACTGTGTCGCCCATTTCTAATGCAACTAAGTAAACAGCCATGTTCGCTTGTGAACCTGAATGTGGTTGAACATTGACATGTTCAGCTCCAAACAATGCTTTAGCACGATCAATTGCGATGCTTTCAGTAACATCTACAAACTCACAGCCACCATAATATCGGCGTCCTGGATAGCCTTCAGCATACTTATTAGTCAACACTGAACCTTGTGCTTCCATAACCGCTTCCGATACAAAATTTTCCGATGCGATTAACTCTATGTTGCTATTTTGTCTCTGAAATTCTCTCTCGATTGCTTCTGCGATAACTTTATCTTGCTTGGTGATATAAGACATAAAATCTCCCCTTCTTTCAAAAAAACTTATTGGTATTTAGCACGTTCGCCACCAATCTTTTTCGGCCTAGATGTGGCAATAGTTACAATTGCCTGTCCTACTTGCTTTACTGAAGTCCTTACAGGTACACATACATGTTTAATATGCATGCCTATTAACGTTTGACCAATATCAATTCCACAAGGAACAGTAATATGTTCGACCACGATCGGATCCTTCATATGCTGAAAAGCGTATGTTGCCAAACTCCCTCCAGCATGGACATCTGGAACGACGGAAACTTCTTCCATTGTTAATGGATTATACTGAGATTTTTCTATTGTTATCGCTCTGTTGATATGTTCACATCCTTGAAAAGCAAAAGTAACGCCTGTCTCTTTACTCACAACATCTAATGCATTAAAAATAGTTTCTGCAACTTCCATCGAACCGACAGTCCCTATTTTTTCGCCAATGACTTCCGATGTTGAACATCCAATTAAACATATATCTCCTTTATTAAAAAAGGACATATCTTTTAATTCGTCTAATAACATTGTCAAATCTTTCATAAAAGCCCACCCTTCCTAAAAATAAAAAAGGAATATAGCAAAGTGCTACACTCCTCTATTATAACTTATTTAACTGTTAACATATACTAATTATACAGAATTCCTACTAGCAAATAATATCTTTTAATTTTAAAATTAAACTTACAAGTTCTTCATAGGTATGTACATACATTTCTTTTGTTCCACCGTATGGATCTATAACTTCTCCTGCTTCTTTTACATATTCATGCAATGTGAAAACATGATTTTGCAAACCAAAGTGTGCCTCTATTAATTCTTTGTGCGAATACGACATCGTCAAAATAATATCTGCTTTCAAATCTGCTTCAGTAAATTGTTGCGATAAGGTCGTTTCAGCTAAATGATGTTCTTCAACTAAGTCTTCAACATAATTCGAAACACCTTGATTGTTCACAGCGAATATACCTCTTGATTCAAATTGATGATTTGGCATAACCTCTTTTGCAATACTTTCCGCTAATGGGCTACGACATGTGTTACCTGTACAAACGAATAAAATCTTCATAGTTCACATCCTTTAATAATGTGATTACCTGCAGCTTTTAACATGCGATTCATAATTGCTTCTGTATTATCATTCAGCTCAAAGCCGTATATATACGCCGCTGAAATATTTTCATTTTCATCAAGTGAATGTAACACATCATAAAGATTATGACTTGCTTGTTTAACATCATTGTCATCCTGACATAATTGAATGAATTGCGCTTCACTTGGTATAAACGCCACCTTATTACTCGGCACAATAAAAGCTATAGAAGACCAATCTTTACCGTCATTTCCAATTTTGCTCTCAATATCTGTAATAATTGTAAGTGGTGTATTGGGTGAGTAATGCTTATACTTCATACCTGGTGCAATTGGCTGTTCAGTATCATTATAATCAGCATGGGCGATACTATTCGGAAGTATTTCTGTAATCATTGCTGCTGTTATAGAACCAGGTCTTGCAATTTTATAAGGAAAAGATGTGCAATCTAAAACCGTACTTTCTAATCCTTCTTCACTTTGTTCAGCTTGAACAATACCATCGATACGGCCATTCAAATCTTGATATACATGATTGAAAGTTGTTGGTGAAGGTCTACCACTTAAATTAGCACTTGGAGCAGCTAGAGGTTCATTTATGATTTGTAATAATTGTCTACCTACAGAATGGCTTGGCATTCTAACAGCAACTGATGATAAACCTCCAGAAACTTTTCGACATAGATAGCCTGGCTTTAACGGCAATATAAACGAAATAGGGCCCGGCCAGAATGCCTGCATTAACTTTTCTACGCGTGGATCCAAAGTATATGTAAAATCTTTTAATTGACCTTTACTGTGTATATGAACAATAAGCGGATTGTCAGATGGACGGCCTTTAGCTTCATATATTTTAGCTACAGCTTCTTCATCTGTCGCATTTGCTGCAAGTCCATAAACTGTTTCAGTTGGTAAACCTATTAAACCACCGTTTAAAACAATGTCTTTTATTTCATTAATTTTAGGATATTGCTGTAAATCTTCATTATATTCTCTAACATCCCAAATTTTAGTATCCAACTTAATCACGCCTTTCTTATTTATCATAATATAAAGCAAAAAGCTATGCACTTAACTAATCATAGCAAAGGCATAACTTCTAATTACCATTTAAATGAGACGATTCGATCGTGGCCATTTATATCTTTAATAATGTCGATTTTTTTGTCAGGAAATTTATTTAAAATTATTGATTTAAGTGCCTCACCTTGATTGTAACCAATTTCAAAAACAACTGGGCTGCCTTTTTCCATAACGTGAGGTAAATCTTCAATGATTGATTCATAAATAGCATATCCATGGTTATCTGCAAACAATGCCTGATGTGGTTCGAATCTCGTAACCGTTGGAGACATCGTAACCATATCTTTTTCATCTATATATGGTGGATTAGATATCAAGCCGTTCAACTTGATACCTTCATTAATTAAGGGCTTTAATGCATCCCCTGTTAAAAATTGTATTTGTGATTGATGCTTCTCAGCATTATTACGAGCCATATTCATTGCTTCAAGTGAAATATCAGTAGCAATAACATTTAAATCCGGCTTTTCACATTTCAAAGTAATTGCAAGTACACCACTACCCGTTCCGATATCTACGATTGTTGCATCATCTTCTAACTGTTGTAAGAAATGCAACATTACTTCTTCAGTTTCAGGTCTTGGTATCAAACAATTTGAGTTTACATCAAACGTTCTACCATAAAATGAGGCAAAGCCAACTATATACTGTATAGGCTCTCCTAATAACATACGTTGTAATGCTAAGTCGAACTTCATAATCATCGCTTTCGGCATATCATCATGCATGTGGACTACAAAGTCCGTACGCGTCCATTGAAATAAATCTAACATTAACCATTCAGCTCGTGTTTGTTCAAACCCTTTTTGTTGTGTTAAATGAATTGCTTCATCTAACTTTTCTTTATAATTCACCATTATTAAGTTCTTTCAATTTATCTGTCTGCTCTGATAAAGTCAGTGCATCTATAATTTCTTCTAAATGGCCTTCCATAATTTGCCCTAATTTTTGAAGCGTTAGACCTATACGATGGTCTGTTACACGGCTTTGTGGATAATTATAAGTTCGAATACGTTCTGAACGATCACCAGTACCGACTGCTGATTTACGTTGTGACGCATACTTTTGTTGTTCTTCTTGAACTTTCATATCGTATAAACGTGCTTTTAACACTTTCATTGCTTTTTCACGGTTTTGAATTTGAGACTTCTCAGAAGATGTTGCAATGACACCAGTTGGTAAATGGGTAATACGTACTGCAGAGTCAGTTGTGTTTACGTGCTGACCACCTGCACCACTTGAACGATACGTGTCGATTTTTAAATCTTCATTTCTAATTTCAATTTCTACATCTTCAACTTCTGGTAAAACTGCCACTGTAGCTGTTGAAGTATGAATACGTCCACCTGATTCTGTTTCAGGCACACGTTGAACGCGGTGCGCACCATTTTCAAATTTCAATTTACTATACGCGCCATTACCAGAAACTGAGAAACTAATTTCTTTGTAACCACCATGGTCACTTTCAGACGCTTCTACTATTTCAGTTTTGAATCCTTGTGATTCAGCATACTTTGAATACATACGCATTAAATCACCAGCAAAAATCGCAGCCTCATCACCACCTGCTGCTGCTCTTATTTCTACAATAACGTCTTTGTCATCATTAGGATCTTTAGGAATCAATAATATTTTAAGCTCTTCTTCAAGATTTGGAAGTTCAGCTTTAATACCATTACTCTCCTCTTTTAACATTTCTACTTCTTCTTTATCATCAGTCTCACTTAACATTTCTTCAATATCAGCTAATTCTTCTTTTTTAGCTTTATAGTTACGATAAACATCTACAGTTTTTTGTAAATCAGCTTGCTCTTTAGAATATTTACGTAATTTATCTGAATCATTTACAACATCTGGGTCACTTAACAGTTCATTTAACTGTTCGTATCTTTCTTCTACAATATCTAATTGATCAAACACTTATAATTCCTCCTTATTATTATCACTAGGTGCTACGATATGGTGCGCGCGACAACGTGGCTCATAACTTTCATTGGCACCTACTAAGATAATCGGATCATCGATTTTAGCTGGTTTACCATTTATTAATCGTTGCGTTCTACTAGATGAAGAACCACAAACAGCACAAACTGCTTGAAGTTTCGTTACTTGTTCACTGACAGCCATCAATTTAGGCATTGGTTCGAACGGTTCGCCCCTAAAATCCATATCTAATCCAGCAACAATAACACGGTGTCCATCTGCTGATAGTTTTTCTACTATACTTACAATTTCATCGTCAAAAAATTGCACTTCGTCTATTCCTATAACATCAACATTAGTTAAGTCGTGCGTCATAATTTCACTTGCTTTAGAAATATTAATCGCTTCAATGGCATTACCATTATGAGAGACCACTTTTTCTTTATGATATCGATCATCAATCGCCGGTTTAAATACAACGACTTTTTGTTTAGCGTATATACCCCTTCTTAGACGTCTTATTAGTTCTTCGGATTTACCGCTAAACATACTACCTGTAATACATTCTATCCAACCGGAATGGTAAGTTTCATACATTGAGAGTTCCACCTTTTTCAAAACATAATCGCTTTATTATATCATATTTCAAATATTCATAAATGTCTTTTTCATAATTATATCGATATTGTACATGAACAATTATTTTATAAATTTGTCTTGCATATTTATATACAGCTATTCTAATTTGTTGCTTCTTATTCGTGCGGTGTTTCTACTCAATACAAACTTTAATAAAGGGGGAAATTTATCATTATGTATTAACAACATGGTATTGAGTCACTTCTTTGAACACAGTCGTAAGTATATACCCTTACTACGCTTATAAATAAAAAAGCTGTCTACAATTCCATTATAGGATGCAGACAGCTTAACGATTACTATATTAGTTGTTTGATTTAAGACCAAACTTTTTGTTGAAACGTTCCACACGTCCATCCGCAGCAGCGAATTTTTGACGTCCAGTGTAGAATGGATGTGAATCAGATGAAATATCTAAACGAATAACTGGGTATTCTTTTCCATCTTCCCACTCCATCATTTCTGAAGATGTTTTTGTAGAACCGCTTAAGAATTTGAAGTTTGTAGTAGTATCTAAAAAGATTACTTGGTGATACTCAGGATGAATTCCTTGTTTCATTATTTTCAGCTCCTTTGCCCTGAACCATCTGGAACAGAGTTATTTGTGAGTTTTTACCCAATACTGTGTAATTATAAAGGTAATTAATTCAAAACGCAAGCCCCTATATAATGTTTATTAAATTATAGGTCGACCCGTTTTAGTACTTTCTTCTGCAGACTTTTGTAGCTGCTTGAAGAAATCTTCATTATTCTTAGACCTTTTAAGTTTGCGAATAAATCTTTCAGTAAAGTCAGTTGAGTCAGTGAATAGATTTCTTAATTGCCATAATGTGTCTAATTCAGATTTACTTATCAACAATTCTTCTTTACGCGTTGAACTTCTGCCAATATCAATTGCAGGGAAGATACGACGTTCAGACAATTTACGATCTAAATGTAACTCCATGTTACCTGTTCCTTTAAATTCTTCGTAAATCATATCGTCCATACGTGAACCCGTATCAACTAATGCAGTTGCAAGTATTGTTAAACTTCCACCCGCTTCAATATTTCTCGCTGCACCGAAGAATGCTTTTGGTTTGTGTAAAGATGCAGGATCTAAACCACCTGATAATGTACGACCACTTGGTGGAATAACTAAGTTATAAGCGCGTGCTAATCTCGTTATAGAATCCATTAAAATAATGACATCTTCCCCAATTTCTACTAAACGCTTTGCACGTTCAAGTAATAATTCAGCTACTTTAACATGGTGTTCTGGTGGTTCGTCAAACGTTGAATGAACGACTTCAGCAGCTTCTACTGAGCGTTCTAAATCTGTTACCTCTTCAGGACGCTCGCCAACTAACAAAATAAATAGCTTTGCATCTGGTTTGTTCGTACTGATTGCATTCGCTATTTCTTTTAATAACGATGTTTTACCTGCTTTAGGTGGCGCCACTATTAAACCACGTTGACCTAAACCAATCGGTGTTACTAAATCCATGATGCGCGTTGAATAATTTTGTGTTTCTGTCTCTAATTTAATACGCTCATCTGGATAAAGTGGTGTCAAAGCTTGGAAATGCGGACGTTTCTTCACTTCTTCTGCGTTATGGTCATTGACAAAGTCAACTTGTAATAAGCCATAATATTTTTCGTTATCTTTAGGTTTTCTAACTTTCCCAGTTACTTTATCCCCACGTTTAATTTCAAAACGACGAATTTGGCTAGCAGATATATAAATATCTTTTTCCCCTTTAGAATAGTTCACTGTTCTTAAAAAACCATAACCATCTGGTTGAATATCATCTAAGATACCTTCCATATAATAGTTACCATCTTTTTCCATTTGTGCTTCCATAATAGCTAGAACAAGTTCTTTTTTATTTAATTTACTATAGTTCGTCAACTTAAGAGTTTTAGCTTTTTGAGTGAGTTCCTTGGTAGTATAGTTCTTGTACAATTCGTGGAATGATTCATACTGAGGAGATGTACGTTCTCTTTCAGGCATATAGTTTACACCCATTTCATTATTTTTTAGTTAGTAAGTAATAGATAGGCATGACAATGCATAAATAACTGTGCTAGCACAATCCCATTATGCTAATCCCCAACCTTTTAAATACATGAATAACTATAGCAAATTTTTATTTTAATTACAAAATCTATTTATAAAAATTGCAAAATTAAAACAGTACACAAAACTTAATTAGTCATGTGCACTGTTTTATTGCGATTTTTAATTCAAAAATCAAATTTATTTAAAATATCCAGCTATAGATTTCACTTCTAAGAACTCTTCAATACCATAATCGCCCCATTCACGACCTAAACCAGATTGTTTATAGCCACCAAATGGTAAATCTGGCTTTCTACCTGCTTCGTTTATTTCTACTGTACCTGCTTCAATAGAACGAGCTACTTTATGCAATGTTTCTTTGTCCTTACCAATAACATATCCTGCCAAACCATATTTTGTATCATTTGCAATTTGAATCGCTTCATCTAAATCGTTATAAGTGATAACTGACATTACTGGCCCAAAAATTTCTTCTTGTGCTATCGTCATTTGATTATCTACATTAATAAAAATTGTCGGACGTGCAAAGTATCCTTTTTCAAGTCCTTCTGGTTTACCAGGACCACCATAAAATAATTCAGCACCTTCTTCAATACCTTTATTAATATAATTTTGTACTTGATCAAATTGTTTTTTACTAATGATAGGGCCTACTTGTGTACCATCTTCTCTTGGATTACCGACACGCACTTGGCTAAATTGTTCTTTTAATTCAGCTAAGAATGCATCTTTAATTTTGTTAGGCACTAAAACACGTGTACCAGCTGTACATACTTGACCAGTATTATTAACAACTTTGCCTGTTGTTGCTTTAGCCGCTTCTTTAATATCTACGTCATCTAGGACGATGTATGGTGATTTGCCACCAAGCTCTAATGATACCTTTTTAAAATCTTTAGCAGCTTTTTCCATAATTTTAGAACCAGTAGGGCCTGATCCTGTAAATGACATCATGCGTACTTTAGGATGCTCAGATAAAGGATTCCCAACGCCAGCACCATCACCATTAACAAGGTTAAATACACCTTTAGGAACACCGACTTTATCAAAAATCTCAGCTAAAATAACAGCTGCAAATGGTGTTTCTTCAGATGGTTTAAGTACAACTGGACTACCAGCCGCAAATGCTGCTGCTAATTTTAATGATGTTTGGTTTGTAGGGAAGTTCCACGGTGTAATTAATCCAGATACACCGATTGCTTCTTTAACAACTAAATCATCTCCGCGGCGTTCTTCAAATTCGTAGTTATCTAATGCGTCTCTCGCTGCAACAAAATGGTTTAGTCCCATTTGATAATGGACACGCTCAGATAATGATAAAGGAGCACCTAATTCATCCGTAATAGCTTGTACAATATCGTCTTTTCTGTTTTCATATTCTTTTACAATTTTATCTAATAACGCTTGTCTTTCTTTCACAGATGTATGACGGAACTCTAAATAAACATCGTCTGCCGCCTCGACGGCTTTATCAACATCAGCTTTATTACCTTTAGCAACTTTCCCGATTACTTCTTCGGTTGCTGGATTTATAACTTCTATCGTTTCATTACTATTACTTTCTACCCATTCGCCATTAATGTATTGCTTTGTGTAGTCTCTCATTATTCTTTCACTCCTCAAGAATGATTTATATATTATTTATCCGAAATGCATACGATATAAACATTACATTCCATTATGATACGCTCCCTTTTAATATGTTCAAAATAAAATGCTTTAAAATTTTGCTGCATCTATTTTTTTATATTTTTAAATAAAAATAACTATTCCCACATCATCGCAAATAATGCGAAGACTTAGAAATAGTTATAATCAATGCTATGTTTAAACGTCATGTAATTATTTAGCAGTACGTTGATCTGTTAAATCGACATATGATTGCGCCCATGCTTCAATTGGATGTAAAGCCTCTGCTAACGCTTTACCTTTTTCAGTTAGCACATAAATAATTTGTACTGGACTCGTAGAAATGATTTGCTTCTCAACTAACTCCCATTGTGCAAGCTCTGACAACTTAAGACTTAAAGCACGTGGTGTTATTGTTTTCAAATCTCTTTTCATATCGGAAAAGTGTGCTGAACAGTCATTACATCTTGAGAGATAATTAATGATTAATCCATTCCAACTTCTACCAAGTATTTTAAAAGTTTCTTCGAGATACGGACATACTTCCATCATCTTCACCTCTCATCAATAAATTTAGAATGTAAACGAACACCCTTTTTTAATCAGTATAATTATTATACCACAAAACAAGATAAATCTATACAGTTTCCGTCCAAATATCTGCACCTAAAGCTTTTAAGTGTTCTACAATATCTGTATAACCTCTATAAATATGTTTTACATTGTAAATTGTAGTTACACCCTCAGCAATTAAACCAGCAATAATTAAACAAGCTCCTGCTCTTAAATCGCTAGCATAAACTTCAGCACCATGTAATGTTGATGGCTTTATCGTTGCTGTGCCTTCGTCAACTTCAATATTTGCACCCATGCGCTTTAATTCTTCAACATGTTTAAAACGCTCCGGATAAATCGTATCAGTTACAAATGAAGGACCATTTGCCATAAATAATAATGGTGTAATAGGCTGTTGCAAATCAGTAGCAAAACCTGGATATACTAGTGTTTTAATATCAACAAATTGATATGGCGCATTATTATTGATGCGAATTCTTTCGTCTCTTACATCAACATTCACACCTAATTCACTAAATTTAGCAGTTAATGTTTCTACATGTTTCGGAACAATATTATTTAATATAACATTTTCTCCACATGCTGCAGCGATACACATATATGTGCCTGCTTCAATTCTATCAGGTATAACTTGATACTCAGAACCATGTAATTCTTTGACGCCATTGATTTTAATTGTTGATGTACCCGCTCCCTTAATATTAGCTCCCATACTTGTTAAGAAGTTAGCAACATCAACTACTTCCGGTTCTTTAGCAGCATTTTCAATTACAGTTTGTCCTGTTGCATAAACTGCAGCTAGCATAATGTTAATTGTTGCACCTACGCTAACCATATCTAGAAAAATATGTGCACCTTTTAACTCTTTAGCTTCGATTTTCATTGATGTCGTACTTGATTCATCAATTTCAGCACCTAAAGCTTTAAATCCTTTAATATGTTGATCAATTGGACGTGGCCCAAGTGGACATCCTCCCGGTAAACCAATCACACATTTTTTAAATCTACCTAACATGGCACCCATCATATAGTATGAAGCACGTAATGATTCAACTTTATTATTTGGTAATGCAGCATTTTGTATTTCAGTTGTATCAACTTCTAATTCCGTACCATTTAGTGATGCCTTAATATTTAAATCTTCTAATAAACTCACTAAAGTTTTAACATCAGAGATTTGCGGTAACCCTTCTAATTTCACATGTCCTTGAGCTAATAATGTTGCAGGAATGATAGCTACAGCACTGTTTTTCGCGCCACTGATATTAACTTCCCCATTTAGTGTGCGTCCACCTCTTATTTTTATTACCTCTTGAGCCATATCATTTATCTCCTTTGTCCATTACTTTTTAATTTTTTGCATTATTAGCATTATAAATTAATTTTACTTTATTTGTAAAATAGTTTATTTTAATCGTTAAAATCTTGTCTTTCTATTTTCGATTGATTAATAACAAATCATTCACCTTTACTAATATATGCTGTTCTTCCCCACTTGACCATGGTCTAAAGTCTGATTATTCAACTAAATATTGACGTTGTTTTGACAATTATTTAGTTTTAATTCTACGGTTTTCACGTAAACTTTTTTCATAAATTGCTCATTTTCCTTATAATTATATCACAATCAATTTTGATATATTTTACCATTTTTACGCTTTCATTTTAAAATCAAACTGTTTTATTTATTACTTATACAACATAAAAAAGAAGCAAACACCATTTTGTCTGCTTCTTTTAAAATTAATATCCCTACGTTATTAATAACTTAAAGACTAAATATTAATTATTTAGCGCGGTTTGAAGTACCGAACTCTTTAATTTTACCTTTAACTGTTTCTTTGATAGCTTCACGTGCAGGTCCTAAGTATTTACGAGGATCGTAAACTTCTTTGTCGTTATTTAAAACGTCACGAACTGCTTTTGCTGAAGCGATTTGGTTTTCAGTGTTTACGTTAATTTTAGCTGTACCAAATGGAATTGCTTTTTGGATATCTTTAGTTGGGATACCAGTACCACCGTGTAATACTAATGGTAAACCAGTTGATAAACCGATTTCTTCCATTTCTTTGAATCCTAATTTTGGTTCACCTTTGTATGGACCATGAACTGAACCTAATGCTGGCGCTAATGCATCGATACCAGTTTTTTCAACTAGTTCTTGACATTCTTTAGGATCAGCATAAATGATGCCGTCTGCTACAACATCATCTTCTTGTCCACCAACAGTACCTAATTCAGCTTCTACAGAAACACCTTTTTCATGAGCGTATTCAACAACTTTTTTAGTTGTTGCTACGTTTTCTTCGAATGGGCTGTGTGAAGCATCGATCATTACTGATGTGAAACCAGCATCGATAGCTTCTTTACATTTTTCAAAGCTTGAACCATGGTCTAAATGGATTGCTACAGGAATAGTGATGTTTAAGTCATGCATTAACCCTTCAACCATTTTAACAATTGTGTAGAAACCGCTCATGTAACGAGCAGCACCTTCAGAAACACCTAAAATTACAGGTGCGTTTTCTTCTTGTGACGCTTCTAAAATTGCTTGAGTGAATTCTAGGTTATTAATATTGTATTGACCTACCGCATAACCATTTTCTTTTGCATCAATTAACATTTCTTTCATTGAAACTAAAGGCATGAAAGTTCCTCCTTGAGTGCTTACGCACGTATTTTTCAAAGTAATTATATCAAAAAAATAGCGTCAATGCATTGAAATACTGCAGATTAAATGTGTATTTTTTGAAAAATGCGATAGTTATACTAAATGCAAACGTATACATTTTTATACAATTTAAGCCGTTGCATAATATGTAGTCATTAATTACAATATTTTATAAGTAGATTGGAGGATAAAGATGTCAAAAATCTTAAACACACAACTAATAGGTATCTTTAATAGGCTAGAAAAACAATCTTTAGAAATTCAAATGGCCGCCCAATGTTTAATTCAAGCAATTGGTGGCGAAGGTTATGTTTATGTAAAAGGTTATGATGATTTACAGTTTTTCGAAAGTTTCATTCTACATAGTGATGAGCGTTTAAAATCTAGCCGAAAACTTGACGCTATTAAAGACTTTAAAGAAATTGACTCAACTGATCGTGTATTATTATTCGCACCATTTTATAATGATCAAGTTGCATTAGATATTCAAAAACTTATCGACTTAGATATCGATGTGGTCTTAATAAGCAACAAACCTAAAACAGATGATTTCCCTGATCATCTCGTACATTTTATCGATTTATCTACACCAAGACCTATAGTCTACACTGAAGATTACGATAAGATTGTCCAACCACATGCGATGGCATTGAATTATGTATACTATGACATTTATACACAAATGATTGAAATGACAAGAGACTTAGAATTATAAAAGTCACTATTGTTATTTCATACCTTGTCACTAACATAATATTAAAATTATACGAAAAACCGGTACTTTCAATGTTTAACAATGAAAGTACCGGTTTTATTAGCAAATTTATTTATTTTGTTGATATTTTAATGAAGCTTCAATAAATGATTTAAAAATCGGGTGCGGACGATTTGGTCTAGATAAGAATTCTGGGTGGAATTGACAAGCAATAAAGAAATCATTTGTCGGAATCTCTACCATTTCTACTAAACGTCCATCTGGACTTGTACCAGAAATTACCATACCATTTGCCTCTAATTGTTCTCTATAGTCATTATTAAATTCATAACGATGACGATGTCTTTCTTCAATTTCCGCTTTACCATAAACATCTTGTGCCAATGTGCCTTCTTTAATTGAACATGGATATAAGCCTAAGCGTAATGTACCACCTAAATCTTCGATATCTTTTTGTTCTGGTAATAAATCTATAATTGGGTATGGTGTTGCTGGGTCTAATTCAGCTGAATGTGCGCCTTCAAGGCCTAATACGTTTCTTGAAAATTCAACTGTTGCAAGTTGCATTCCTAAACAAATACCAAAGAATGGTACATTGTTTTCTCTAGCATACTTAATTGCACTAATTTTACCTTCACTTGCACGGAAACCAAATCCACCTGGTACTAAAATACCGTCGACATCTGCAAGGTATTCGGCTGCATTTTCATCTGTTACTTCACTTGAATCAATCCATCTAATGTCAATATCTTTGGCAAAAGGATATCCAGCATGTTTCAATGATTCAACAACTGATAAATATGCATCTTGTAAGCTAACATATTTACCTACTAAACCAATTGTAATTTTACCATCTAAATTATTAACGATATCTAACAACTGTTTCCATTCATCAAGCTGTGTTTCATATTTCGCGTTTAATTGTAAACGTTTAATAACGATATCATCCATATTTTGTTGGCTTAATTGTAATGGAATTTCGTATAAAGAGTCTGCATCACGACATTCAATAACACTTTCTTTATTAATGTCACAGAATAATGCAATTTTATCTTTTAAATCTTGTGTCATTTCATATTCAGTTCTTACAACGATTAAGTCTGGTTGAATACCTAAGCCTCGTAATTCTTTAACACTATGTTGTGTTGGCTTCGTTTTCATTTCTCCAGCAGCTTTAATATAAGGCAGTAATGTACAGTGAACATACATAACATTTTCTCTACCTAAATCGCTACGAATTTGACGAATCGCTTCAATAAACGGTAATGACTCAATATCACCTGTTGTACCGCCAATTTCAGTGATAACAACGTCTGCATTCGTACTTTCCCCTGCAAGTAATAAACGTTCTTTAATTTCATTTGTAATATGCGGAATAACTTGAACTGTTCCACCTAAGTAATCACCACGACGTTCTTTTTTCAATACGTGTGAATACACTTTACCGGCTGTCACATTTGAAAACTTGTTTAAATTAATATCGATAAATCTTTCGTAATGTCCTAAGTCTAGGTCAGTTTCTGCACCATCATCCGTTACGAATACTTCACCATGTTGATAAGGACTCATTGTACCTGGGTCAACATTTAAGTATGGATCGAATTTTTGAATTGTTACATTTAGACCTCTATCTTTTAATAATCTACCTAGAGAAGATGCTGTAATACCCTTCCCTAATGATGAAACTACGCCACCTGTTACAAAAATAAATTTTGTCATGTCTTGACCTCCTAATTATTAAAGGGAATGCTTCCTCATCAATTGTAAAAATTACGTAAAACATAACATTAAAGCAAGCTCATTCAAGTTGTTTATTTGTCGAATTCGACAAAATTAAATTCTGTTTACTTACCGTTTCCATACTGCTATGTCACTATGTATATCATTTACAACTTTGATTTTTGCGTTATCATTTCTTGATTTACTCAATTAAATAAAAAAACGCTCCCTCTCACAAATTCTGTAAGGGGAGCGTATAAATTTTATACACGTGTCCTATTTAAAGGAGCCCGAATAAAATTTTATCATCTTTCAACTAAAAGTCAAACAAAAAATTAATCGTTGAAGTCTTCTTCGTCTTCAAACACTTCTTCGTCTTCGTCTAGTTCATCTTCATCTTCTTCAATGACTATATCCGAATGATTGATTTCTTCTTCAACCTGCTCATCTTCTGGATCATTTAGTTCTTCTTGATCATCTGTTTGAGCTGGAATATCATCGTCGTCATCCATTTCATCTTCGCCCAATAATTTTAAGTTTTGATCTTCTTCATCATCTGCATCCAGAATATCGAATTTTTGAATAGTTGGTGCGATTTTCTCTTCAATATCATCTACCGAATACCAATCACGTAATCCCCATAAATTTTCTCCAACATTTAAAAAACGACCATCTGTGTTTAAATCCGTGTAAAATTGTACAACACGATTTTCAATTTCTTCGTACTCATAATCACCTAACGCTCTAAATTCATCGATGATATCATATAAGTTCATTGTTTCGCCTTTATCATTCAATAATGTATAAGCCATATCAATAAATGATTTTTCATCAACCATTTGTTTTGTATAATCTTGAATTTTCATTGCCCAATACTTCCTTTCGAAGGATATAATCTAAATTTATACGTCTGAATTCATTTATATATAGTAACAAAACTAAATTATAAATGACAATATCATATTTCGCAATCACTGTTAGTAATTTAAATATTTTTCAAAAACGACATAATCATCAGTTTGTTCGATTTCAACGAAATTACTATTTAGACATAATGGTTTAAAATCATTATTCTCTCCAAACAGAATCATCGTAATCACATTAAGGTTGTCATAGTTTTTTCTTAAGTAAGTTGGCAATTGTCGCAGCGCACTTGAACCAATACCATTAAAGCGATATGATTTATCCACTTCAATAGCAGCAATGTTCATGCGTTCACCAATCTGCTCCAATGCAATAAAGCCAACCTTTTGGCCATCAATCATTAAATTAATGATATGTACATTGGTCACTTCTGAACGACTTTCTTCTTCAAGCTTTAATGACGAAACATGTTTTGAATCTAAGTCCAAGTAATATAGTCGTTCTTTGCCAATTGGTCCTTCTTCTTTAGTCGCTGTATGCATGAATCCAGCACGTTCGTATAGGTTCCAAGCATTGTCATTTTCCGCATCTACTACTAGATATAGATGATTAAAATCAGGAAATACACCTTGAACATATTGCGGCAATGACATCATTATTTTCGTGCCATATCCAAAACCTTGATATTTTTCATTAATCGATAATGAACGAATATAAACGACATTTTCAGGTGTATCATAACCTTCATGCTGATAGTAACGATGTAATACAAAAAAGCCCACCACTTCATTTTTATCGTTTATTGCTACGTTAGCAATCCTATCAGCATCATTAATTGCATCATCAATAACTTCTTTAGGTAAAGATGAATATATTTGTTGTCTTTCATTCAAGTCAAAATCATTAATTGCTGAACGATATTGTTCATCAAATGCTTTTAAAGTGATACCTTCAAAACAAAGTTCTTTAGCCATATATTTAACCCCTATCTTTTTATATATGAAGCATGAATCCCCATATTATTTTACCTATTATTTCACTACGATACCATTATTTGCTCTAAGTTAAATAAATTACTTATTTATATTTTTTTAAATTTCAAAATTAATGTGCTATTCCTCATTACTTATCATTTTAATCAGAGACTTACAAATACACTGCGTACGAACTACTTTTAATATTGCGTCACTAACTAACAATCCTATACAACTTCAAAATTCCTAGAAAATAATATATATAACTTAACGTCTACGTTTGTAATACATTAATTGCGATGCGCTTACAATGTCGAAATACAATGGCATCAAATTTGTTAATAATTACTATTATTACTTGTTTTTTAGTCATTTTACTATACTATTATTTAAGGATAGACATTAATAATGAGGTGGGAATCTTATGAAAGTTGGCATTGACGCTGGCGGTACACTAATTAAAATCGTTCAAGAGCAAGATAACCAACGTACTTTTAAAACTGAATTAACTAAAAATATTGATCAAGTTGTGGAATGGTTAAACCAACAGCAAATTGAAAAATTATGCTTAACTGGAGGTAATGCAGGTGTCATTGCTGAAAACATCAACATTCCTGCACAAATTTTTGTAGAGTTTGATGCTGCATCTCAAGGACTAGGTATTTTGTTAAAAGAGCAAGGCCATGACTTAGCAGATTATATTTTTGCAAATGTTGGTACCGGTACGTCACTACATTATTTCGACGGCCAATCACAACGTCGTGTAGGCGGTATCGGTACAGGTGGTGGCATGATTCAAGGACTCGGTTATTTACTAAGTCAAATCACTGATTATAAACAGTTAACTGACATGGCACAACACGGTGATCGTAACACTATCGATTTAAAGGTTAGACATATTTATAAAGATACCGAACCACCCATTCCCGGTGATTTAACAGCAGCTAATTTTGGTCATGTACTACATCATTTAGATGCTGATTTTACACCTAGCAATAAATTAGCAGCCGTTATTGGTGTCGTTGGTGAAGTTGTTACGACAATGGCCATTACTGTTGCACGTGAATTTAAAACTGAAAATATCGTTTATATCGGTTCTTCATTTCATAATAACGCTTTATTACGAAAAGTTGTGGAAGATTATACTGTGTTACGCGGTTGCAAACCGTACTATGTTGAAAACGGCGCATTTTCAGGTGCTATTGGTGCATTATATTTAGAAAAATAGAAAAAGACCATTTATATGCGCGTTGTTTTAAATAAACGCTATATAAATGGCCTTTTATTTTATGGTCTAAGTGTTTTGAATACGTATTGTTCCATTTATTATCACTTAATTACTTACAACTCAATTCAATTAAAATGTAAGTTCATTAGACAATTTTTGCGCTGAAACAATTGTACCAACCACGCCAGTTTTTAAATCTATCGCAACGGCTTTATGATCATCTCTAAGTTCATCTAGCCATTCTCCGAAAACAGAACCTTCAATCGTAATTAAATCACACTCTTCAAAATCTTCATCTCGAACTTTTAACGCTCTGTTTTTAATACTCCATACAGGCATAATATGCGGCTTTTTTTCGTCGCTATCATTTTCACTAATGAGAATAAACTGCTTACTACCTTTTTTAGTTAAGCCGTATACTTCATCATATTTCGCTACATCTTGGACAAATTCTTTGATTCTAATTTTATCTAATTCCGTCATCACTTCTTGTGTAACAGCTACAACGTTTAGTAGATGCCCTTCTTCTTCCATTGTTTGATTCATAATAATATGGTCTTGTTCATCAAACAATTCATCTAATTCATAAGTAGCAAAACGATCAACGTCCATTTTTACAACTTTATCAAATGGAATATCACGACTTGTTAAAAATGATACGGCCACACTTTCTTCTGTCCAAACGCCTACATACGCTTCACTTTTATAATTTAGGCGTACTAGTTTTTTATTTTTAGAGGCGAAATAAATACATTCATTTATTAATATATCTCTAAAGAATGGATATGCTTTATAAGACATGCTTGACCCTCACTTTTTAAAATATGTCATACATAAAATAGTAAATGACTCCAACAAGTTAGTCAATTAGACATATTATGAATTCAATTTAATGTCATGTTTTTCATTTTAAAAATTCAATAGCATTAAATTTTACGTATACACAAATTCGGTCTATAACACGAAACATATCTAGTTACTAAAAATTTCAAAACGATAACCTTTAGTATACCTTTATCAACAAAATGGCAACTCTTATAACATAGTGAAATAAAAGTCGCCATTTAATATTAGTATTACAAAGTATTGCCATATCATAAATTTAATTACTGTTGACTAGAATCGAAAAAAGCTTGTTACAAACGCATATTCAGTCAACTACTGGCAACACAACATTGTAGCGCCTTATGTTCCGAACTCTAATAGTGTTCAAGTTCAGCTAAAAATGCGCGTTCATTCTCCAGTACTGTTTCTTTTGAATCACCATGCCAAATACAGCCAAACCTTGATTTAACTTTATCTTCACCGTACCAATCACCATCATAATAAGATAACGGGTATAAACTACCTTCTTTGACATATTTCAAAATCGTATTGAAGAAATGTGTGTTATCACCTTTTGAATGATAACTATAAAACTTTTGATATCCTGAATTCAACTCGTTAGCAAGTAATAACATGCTCGTTGAACCATTTTGTCTAAAGTTTAAATCAATCGCATAAACGTTATCATCCTCATCGACGAGTAGGTCAAAACCAGCTACACCAAAGAATCCTTGATTCACACCGTTTTCCATAATTTGTCTACCTGCTTCTATAACGTGCTCTGGTACATTAGTAGTATTTTCATTTCCGTTATAAAATCCGTACTTATCCGTTAATTGCGTTGCCGCACCAAGATATTGAATGCCTAGCGATTCCGAGTATGCAAACTGAACGCAATAATTCGCTTTTTCTTCAATCTTCTGTTCGATAATAAGCGAATTCGTTTCAGCAGTTGCCTCTTTAATACGCGTTATCGCTTTTTGTAAATCTGCATCATGATAACAAATCATAACGCCATAGCCACCTGCTGTCGGAAGATCATCTCCCGGCTTAATTACTAACGGGAATTCCCAATTCTTAATCTCGTTTTCGAATTGCTCAATTTTTACAACTTTTCTTTTTGGTAAAAACTTCCCATTTGTCCATTCAGGTATTCTTGCTTTATTATTTAAAGCAACAAATAACGTTTTATCTAATGCATAATATTGCTGATTCAAGATTGTTTCATCATGAATATATTGAAAATAAATCTTTTTATTTTCCTTATGTGCCAATTGTTTGATCAAGTTTTCGTAAGATTGCTGATTGTTAAATGTATAAATTGAGTTCGGTACTTCCTTACCAATAACTTGAAATAGCTGATGCAATTTGTCTGTCGCACTAGCTTCGTGAACAATAACAGGTAATTGATTTGCTATTAATAACTCCCTACCAGTTAAAAAATTAGATTGATGTTCGTCCGGTTTCAACCATGGATTCGATATATACGAAGGTCTTGACGTATAGACAACATCTTTGTCATATAAATCACTTAACGTTAAGTTCGGCTCATTACCATTATTTGTCATTACTTCCCATTCCCTTTCAAATGCGCATGCTCTTCAATAATGTCTTGATAAACGTCTTGATTTGTAATTAACTCTAACCCCATCAACGCCATTATTTTAGCGCCTTTAATTAATGCTTCATCACCATGTACACTCGCAGCCGCTTCTCTAAATCTATGCGTATGTCCTACTAAATTACGTGATCCTATTTTAATATGAGGATGTATTGTTGGCACAACATGACTTACGTTCCCTGTATCCGTAGAGCCATAACCAAAATCATCATCAATAACTGCTTCACCAACTTCTTCAGCATATTTAGCAAATAAATCATCTAATTTCGGCGTTTTAATGAATTCATTCACACCGTTTTGAATTCGACCAAATTCATAATCACAACCAGTCTGTATCGCAGCTCCACGTGCGATTTGATTTACTTTTTCTGTTAATATATCCAATTCTTTACGCGTCATTGCTCTAGTATAAAAACGAGCATGTGTATAGTCTGGAATAATATTAGCTGCTTTCCCGCCATCTAAAATCACACCATGCACACGTTGATCTTTTTTAATATGTTGTCGTAGTTGTGCTACACCATTAAAATAACTAATCATAGCGTCTAATGCATTTAACGCTTCATCTGCATTTTCAGAGGCATGAGCACTTTTTCCGTAAAATTTAACATCTAAAACATCCACTGCCAAAGTATCAATCGTTTTATAAGTTTCATTTCCCGGATGAATCATTAAGGCAATGTCTATTTGATCAATCACACCAGCCTTGACATAAGAAGCTTTAGCGCTACCATTTTCCCCACCTTCTTCAGCTGGACATCCAAGAACGACTACTTTACCACCAATTTGGTCAATCACTTGCTTCAAACCAATTGCACCAAGAACACTTGCAGTTCCAATGATATTATGACCACAAGCATGACCCAATCCTGGCAAAGCATCGTATTCTGCTAAAAAACCTATAGCTGGCCCGTCAAGTCCTGAATCATATGTCGCTATAAACCCAGTTGCATGCCCAGCAATCTCGGTTTCAATTTCAAAATCATGCTCTTTCAAACGATCTATTAAAGTTCGAGACGCAAATATTTCTTCATTACCAAGTTCAGGACGTTCATGAATTCTATGACTGATTTCGATATAACTATATTTATTTGTTTCTATATAATCGAGAATTTGTTGTTTTTCACTCATTTTTTACTATCTCCCTTTTACCCTACACTCATTTTAATCATCCACAATATTTTGTTCTTTCAAAATGAATTATTACTTATTCTATCGGTTTTATCTCATGATGTCATCTAGTTTTTCTTTATTTACAAAATTTTCTAATAACTAAAAGCCTTTCATAAATTTATAAAACAGTTTCAAATTGTAAAACATAAGCCCTATTGTTACAATTTAAGTATTGTTAGAAACACAACTTACAACAAACTTAAGTTTTATAATGCAACAAATCATAAGCGTTTTATAGTTTTGAGTAGTTAATAGGAGGAAATTCAAAATGACAAAAATGAATGTTGAAAGTTTCAATTTAGATCATACTAAGGTGGTTGCCCCATTTATTAGATTAGCGGGAACGATGGAAGGATTAAACGGAGATGTCATTCACAAATACGACATTCGTTTCAAACAACCAAACAAAGAACATATGGATATGCCCGGACTACATTCATTAGAACATTTAATGGCTGAAAATATTAGAAATCATAGTGACAAAGTTGTTGATTTAAGTCCTATGGGTTGCCAAACTGGTTTCTATGTATCATTTATTAATCATGATAATTATGATGATGTATTAAATATTGTTGAAGCAACTTTAAATGATGTGCTAAATGCTACTGAAGTGCCTGCTTGTAATGAAGTACAATGTGGCTGGGCAGCAAGTCATTCATTAGAAGGTGCTAAAACTATCGCTCAAGCATTTCTAGACAAACGAAACGAATGGCATGATGTTTTCGGTACAGGAAAATAAATCTTAGTCAATCAAGTTAATCAGAAAAGCAGTCGAACAATGATTTTACAATCGCCATTGTCCAACTGCTTTTTATTATGCTTCAAAGTCAAAAAATCGAACAAATGAAAAAGTAAAATCTTTAACATTTGTCCGATTTATTTGAGAACCACTATAATTTCTTAATTAGTCCCATTAACACGAACTGCATAGGTAACCTTAAATATAGTTGCCATGTTGGCAATTGTTTATCTCCTAAAGGTAACTTTTTAACTGCCATATAGATATTAGCTGGGAATACAGCTAGCAAGAATAGATTGATTGTATTTTTCAAGCATTGAGATGGTCTTTTAATTAAAAGTGCAAGTCCAAATAATATCTCAAAGATTCCTGTAACAAGAACCGCTGTTTTTCGAAGTGGCAAACATTTCGGTATGATATTTCTAAATTGTCGTTCTCGTGTAAAATGCAATACACCTATTACACTAAAACCTATTCCTAATAAATATCTTAGTATGTTCAATCAGCTTCAACTCCTATTCTGTAATGATTTTATGAATTAATGTAGGCGATACAACATGATCAGCAATTGTTATGCTTGAATCTAATTTTTTAACAACATCGTCTACATCTTGGCGATTACTGTGAATCGTTAATAATGATTCTCCTTCTTCTACTTTATCACCAATTTTTTTATTTAAAACAATACCAACCGCTAAATCAATATCATCCTCTTTTGTTAAACGTCCCGCTCCTAACATCATCGAAGCGACACCTATATCGTTAGAGACTAATTCAGTCACATAACCTGATTTTTTAGCTTTATATTCAATTTGATATTGAGCTTGTGGCAAACGCTCTGGATGGTCAATAACAGTTTCGTCGCCACCTTGGTTTTTAATAAATGTTTTGAATTTTTCTAATGCTGCACCTGAATTAATTGCCTCAATTAGCAACGCTCTCGCTTCTTCAAGCGTTTCAGCTTTGTTTGCAAGTACAACCATTTGAGAACCTAATGTTAATACAAGTTCTGTTAAATCTTTCGGACCTTGTCCTTTCAACGTATCAATTGCTTCTTGTAACTCAAGCGCATTGCCAATCGCACGTCCAAGTGGCTGATTCATATCAGAAATAATCGCCATCGTATTACGTCCCACATTATTACCAATACGTACCATTGCGTGCGCTAATGCTTCAGCATCTTCTAATGTTTTCATAAATGCACCGCTACCAGTTTTTACATCTAATACAATTGCATCTGCACCAGCAGCAATCTTTTTACTCATAATTGAAGAGGCAATTAATGGTATTGAATTGACAGTACCAGTAACATCCCTTAAGGCATATAATTTTTTGTCTGCAGGAGTTAAATTTCCTGATTGTCCTACAACTGCCACTTTATTTTCATTAACCAATTTCACAAATGTTGCTTCATCTATTTCAACATGAAAACCATCAATTGCTTCTAATTTATCAATCGTACCACCTGTATGACCTAATCCACGCCCACTCATTTTTGCAACAGGAACATCTACAGCTGCTACTAATGGTGCTAAAACCAATGTAGTTGTATCTCCTACACCACCTGTTGAGTGCTTATCTACTTTGACACCTTTAATATCACTCAAATCTATCATATCACCAGAATTAACCATAGCCATCGTTAATGCTGCACGCTCATCATCATTCATATCTTGGAAATAAATCGCCATTGCTAAACTTGATGCTTGGTAATCAGGAATATCCCCTTTAACATAGCCGCCAATAAAGAAATTAATTTCTTCCGTTGTTAGTGTATGACCGTCACGCTTTTTCTCAATAATGTCTATCATTCTCATTTTTATCATCCTTTTCTTAAAAAGCTTAGGACAAAGCATCTGCGCTTTCTCTAGTCCATTTTTAAAAGCACAAGCGAAAATTATTATAGCAAGCTATCGATTTCATTTTTAATATCACAATTTCAATGCGATGTTATTATTCTTAAATAGATTGGTTATAACGTTAAAGTCCCTATTAAATTATCTTAGAATCATCATGGCATTTATGATGTCTTAAAGCTGATATCGACATACTTATATATGGTTACGATGTCCCATGCTTACATATTTTTATAAAATTAGTAATCTGAATCTGCTTCTAAACCTTGCAT
>NZ_KV839098.1:0-2333 GCF_001838845.1 Staphylococcus sp. HMSC36A10 | reverse complement strand
TTGTATATACCTTTTCCCACTCTACTGGTATCATTCCACTAATCTCATTCGCAATCTTGTTGTACATTTCATTTAGTTTTTCTTCGAAAGTCATGTTATCGCCCCTATAGTTCAGCTTCATCTTGCTCTTTAATAAATTGCTCGATTTCTTTAACTTTATTAATTTCATATTCCGTTTCTGGTAAAATTCCAAATTTTTTATACATATAGTAGTTTTCCTTTCCTGATGGACCAAAACCTAATTTAATCCAATCTATATAATCAAACGATACTTTCAAATTACCCTCTCTTGTAAAATCAAATTCACATGATGTCCATGGTTCAAGACCTTCTTTTTTAAATAAATCCCTCAAATTCATAAACAAGTAATAAAGATTCATCCATAAATCATCAAATATTTCTTCTGAAATATTATAATCTCTAGATATATCCGTGTAATAATTCAATTCATCGCTACCTGGTTTAGTATAATTAAAAATGACCTCTCCACCTTGATCAGTTACATAGGCAATTGTATATATATTTTCCCATTCTACTGGTATCATTCCACTGATTTCATCTGCAATTTCATTGTACATTTGACTTAGCTTTTCTTCGAAAGTCATGTTATCGCCCCTATAGTTCAGCTTCATCTTGCTCTTTAATATATTGCTCGATTTCTTTAACTTCTTCCATTTCGTATTCCATTTCTGGTATAACCCCAAATTTTTTATACATATAATAATTTTCACGGCCTAATTGATCAAACTCTGTATTTATCCAATCAATATAATCAAATGAAACTTTTAATTTACCGTCTCTTGTAAAGTCAAATTCGCATGATGTCCATGGTTCTAAATCTTCTTCTTTAAATATATTTCTTAACTTTTGAAATTGTTTATACAACTCATACGCTGAATCCATAAATTCTGATTCCGATATATCATATTTATTTAATACACTAGTATAATAGTATAATTCATTACTTCCAGGTTCTGTGTAATAGTAGAACACTTCTCCTCCTTCATCATCTACATAGGCAATTGTATATACCTTTTCCCATTCTACCGGTATCATACTGTTAATCTTATTCGCAATCTCGTTGTACATTTCACTTAATTTCTCTTGGAAAGTCATATTATCTCCCCTATAGTTCAGCTTCATCTTGCTCTTCAACATAATCTTTTATTTTTTTAACCCAATTTATGGCATATTCTTTTTCAGGCCAAATTCCAAATTTTTTATACATGTAATAATGTTCTCTTCCCATTTGTCCAAACTCTGAATTCGCCCAATCTATATAATCAAATGAAACATTCAATTTGCCGTCTCTTGTAAAGTCAAATTCACATGATGTCCATGGTTCGAGTCCTTCTTCTTTAAATAAATTCCTTAAATTCTTAAACAAATCATATAAATCCATCCATAAATCATCAAATACTTGCACAGAAACATTATACTCCTTAGGTATATCGGTGTAATAATTCAAGTCATCACTACCTGGTTTAGTATAATTAAAGAATACTTCACCTCCTCCATCATCTATATAAGCCATTGTATATACTTTTTCCCACTCTACCGGTATCATACTGCTAATCTCATTCGCAATCTCATTATATAATTTGCTTATTTTCTCTTCGAAAGTCATGTTATCACCTCTATTGTTCAGCTTCTTCTTGCTCTTTAATATATTGTTCGATTTCTTTAACTTCTTCCATTTCATATTCCATTTCTGGTATAACCCCAAATTTTTTGTACATATAATAATTTTGACGGCCCAATTGATCAAACTCTGTATTTATCCAATCTATATAATCAAAAGATACATTCAATTTGCCATCTCTTGTAAAGTCAAATTCGCATGATGTCCATGGTTCAAGCCCTTCTTCTTTAAAAGTTTCTCTTAACTCATCAAACATTCGATAAACTTTAAACCATGAATTCTTAAAAATATCTTTTGAGACATTGCAATCTTTAGGTATGTCTGAATAATAATTTAATTCATCACTACCTGGTTTAGTATAATTAAAAATGACTTCTCCAGCTTGATCAGTTACATATGCTATTGTAAATACTTGCTCCCATTCTACTGGTATCATCCCACTAATCTCATTCGCAATCTCGTTATACATTTGACTTAGTTTTTCTTCGAAAGTCATATTATCTCCCCTATAGTTCAGTTTCTTCTTGTTCTTTAATATATTGCTCGATTTCTTTAATTTCTTCCATTTCGTATTCCATTTCTGGTAAAACACCAAACTTTTTATACATATAATAGTTTTCACGGCCTAATTGATCAAACTCTGTATTTATCCAATCAATATAATCAAACGATACTTTCAAATTACCCTCTC
>NZ_KV839097.1:0-1062 GCF_001838845.1 Staphylococcus sp. HMSC36A10 | reverse complement strand
ATAAACTACAAATGTATGAATCAACTGGTAAAGTATTATCAGTGAATGGAAATATAGTGTCATCGGATGCAATTATTCAGCCTGGTAGCTCTGGTTCACCTATATTAAATAGTAAACACGAAGCTATTGGTGTAATCTATGCAGGTAATAAGCCATCAGGTGAAAGCACAAGAGGATTTGCTGTTTATTTCTCTCCTGAAATTAAGAAATTCATTGCAGATAATTTAGATAAATAATTAAAACTTAGACATTCACCCAATCCTGACAAAATATACTATAACTAACATTTATTAATATATATTGCATTATTTAATATGCATCAAAGCCAATCAACGATTGATTTTCACCAACTCAATTGTTGATTGGTTTTATTTATGTATGAATGAACAACTTTTTGACATCATTGAGAATATAAATGATTATGAAAGTATTTGAAAGCTACAACATTTCCATAAAATTTTTCAATTATAATCGCGCCACTAAAATATGAAAATTTCCACCACCAACATCAAAATTCTCCACATCGCAACATAACCAAATGTTATAATAAATCTATTACACAAAGAGATAAATTACTTATTCAAAGGCGGAGGAATCACATGTCTATTACTGAAAAACAACGTCAGCAACAAGCTGAATTACATAAAAAATTATGGTCGATTGCGAATGATTTAAGAGGGAACATGGATGCGAGTGAATTCCGTAATTACATTTTAGGCTTGATTTTCTATCGCTTCTTATCTGAAAAAGCCGAACAAGAATATGCAGATGCCTTGTCAGGTGAAGACATCACGTATCAAGAAGCATGGGCAGATGAAGAATATCGTGAAGACTTAAAAGCTGAATTAATTGATCAAGTCGGTTACTTCATTGAACCACAAGATTTATTCAGTGCGATGATTCGTGAAATTGAAACGCAAGATTTCGATATAGAACATCTAGCGACGGCGATTCGCAAAGTTGAAACATCAACGCTAGGTGAAGAAAGTGAAAATGACTTTATCGGGCTGTTCAGCGATATGGATTTGAGTTCAACGCGACTAGGTAACAATGTCAAAGAAC
>NZ_KV839096.1:0-283 GCF_001838845.1 Staphylococcus sp. HMSC36A10 | reverse complement strand
TTTCTTTTTTTATTTTTTCATCTTTAATTTCTTTAGTTGGAATGATTTTATTATCGCCCATTTTAACTGGGTACCTTTTTTCATTCTCTTGGGGTCTTCCGTCTTTATCATTCTTTATTGCATTTACATAATAATATCCTTTTGTTGTTTTGGTATTTCTATTCATATACAAGACCATACCTTTAATTTTTAAAGCTTCTCCCTTATTTTGAGTCGCCATTTCCGAATTAACAATCCATGTGCCTTTATCATTTTTATCAAACTGATCATCACGATAGCCTTC
>NZ_KV839095.1:0-11709 GCF_001838845.1 Staphylococcus sp. HMSC36A10 | reverse complement strand
CTTGATTGTCTTTGTCGTCCCATACTTTTTCACCACTAATTGATGTTGTTTCGATTGGTTTTTCAGTATTAGTAACCACTAAACCATTTTCTTTTTTAGTATATCCTTCTGGTGTTGTGTCTTCACCTTGAGCATTTACTTCTTTAACTAAATATTTAATAGTCTTGCCATTTTTGTCATTTTCTGGAAGATTAGACCATGTCACTTTTGTCGTTCCATCTTCTAATTTTTTAATCTCTGCTTTGTCTACTGGTGTTGTGTTTTGATTGTCATCTTGTTTGTACAACTTGAAATAAATCGTTGGTTTCACTTTTTGAGTGCCTTCCCAAACCTTTTGAGCAGATACATCTTTTGTTTTTTCTATCTCTTTTGCATTTTCAATAGTCGTAAAATATCCCTGATTATCTGTATCTTTCATAGTAAACGGATATTCTTTATCCTTATCAAATGTATACGGTGCTGGCGCCTCTATTTCTTTTAAAATATAGTCTCCACTAGGCAACGCTTTAATATTAGCAATACCGTTTGCATCTGTTATAATCTCAATTTCTTTTTGATTGTCCTTTACAACTGATCCATCTTTTTTAGAAAGTTTAAATTTTACATTAGCTATAGGAGCCTTGGTATCTTTATCCTGTTTTAAAACTTTTAATTCACCTTTTACAGTACCTTCAATACCGGCATTAGCATTAATATTGTGCACAGTATGATTAAATGATTTCCCGTTCACTTCTTCCTTACCATACTCTTGATACCAAGCTTGTGAATTATTAACAAACTCTTTTTGCTGTTCATTCGTAATTTTGGTTTTGTAGTTAATTGAAAAACTATTATATGACCCATAGCCTTGTGGAATTGTTACATCAATTGTGTTCTTCGTATTATCAACAGTTATTTTAGATCCTGGAAAGGCTTTTTCAAAATCACTAATTGCACTTTGTCCACTATAATAATTGCTATGTGTACCTGTCACATTAATGTTTAATGTGCTTAAATCTAACTGCTGTCCACCTTGAATCTGATCCTTTATAGTAATATCTTTCGATACATATCTTTTTTCATTATTAATATTTAAAAACCATCGTACATGTGTCGTATCTTCTGGCAGCATATCTCCCGTTTTATAATAGAAAACACTACTTGTTCCCGCTTCACTTTTATGAACCGTAACATTCGTTGATTTATTCCCAGATGTTATCGTAGCTACTTTGTCATCTGAAGTATTTGTTTGCGTTAAATTTCTTCCTTGTACTTCAAATTCTGCAAATCCCGAAACATCACTTAATTTTTCTACTTTATCATTGAATGTAATTGTTGCTCCGTCTGGTGTAATAACTGCTTGACCCACCTGTTCACCTTTAACAGTTAATGGTACTGTTTTACTATAACCCTCTATCTTTACTGTACCGCTTGTCGGCCATGCCACTTTAATCGTGTCACCATTTTGTATTTTTACACTTTTATCGTCGAATGTCGTTTTTACTGTCGTTTTACCACCATCTTCTATCTTAGTCGGTGATACAGTTAAATCTGTAACATTCGTTGATGAAATATCTCGTGCTGCCAATGCTTCATTTTTATTAAATAAAGGCGTGATGATATTTAATAACATTATAAAGACCATAAACTTCAACACGTTCTTGTTCATAAAAACCCCTCCTTATACTCTATGTCATATCCATAGGATACTAATGATAAATTATAAACTAATTTAGTTCATATTCAATGAAATTTATTAAAAATTCATATTATTATTTTATTATGCAAAATATATACAGTATAACGAATACAAGTGCATGAAGTTAACTTGTATCAATTAATTTCTTAGTATATTAGTTCATCTTCAAAATCTTTTGAATTTAATAAACACCATCTATACCAGTTCTTCACCGATTCTCGAAAAATAATTATATTAATGATTTCGTTAATTTAATTTTATATTTAATTATTACTGTACATCTTTTGTAGTTAGCTTTATTCTTAAATTGAAATATGTATAAAACATAGAAAGAAGGACGTTTTAACATGGAAAACACGGTTAAATATCGTAAGTTTATACTCCCTATCGTTGTAGGTCTCCTTATTTGGGCACTTACACCTTTTAAACCGGATGCTGTGGATCCAACAGCATGGTATATGTTCGCAATATTCGTCGCGACAATCATTGCTTGTATTACACAACCGATGCCAATTGGGGCCGTCTCTATAATTGGATTTACAATCATGGTACTCGTTGGCATTGTTGACATGAAAACGGCTGTCGCTGGTTTTGGTAATAATAGCATTTGGTTAATTGCTATGGCATTTTTCATTTCGAGAGGATTTGTGAAAACAGGTCTTGGTAGACGGATCGCACTTCATTTCGTCAAATTATTTGGTAAAAAAACATTAGGCTTAGCATATTCTATCGTCGGTGTAGATTTAATTCTAGCACCTGCTACACCAAGTAACACCGCGCGTGCTGGTGGAATCATGTTCCCAATTATCAAATCACTTTCTGAATCATTTGGTTCGAAACCGAAAGACGAATCAGCATGCAAAATGGGTGCATTTCTTGTTTTCACAGAATTCCAAGGTAATTTAATTACTGCGGCTATGTTTTTAACTGCAATGGCCGGTAACCCCCTTGCACAAAATTTAGCATCTAGCACATCTAATGTTCACATTACATGGATGAATTGGTTCCTAGCTGCTTTAGTTCCTGGACTTGTTTCCTTAATTGTTGTACCTTTTATTATTTATAAAATTTATCCACCAACTGTTAAAGAAACACCAAATGCTAAGAGTTGGGCTGAAAATGAATTAGCGACTATGGGTAAAATCGCTTTAGCTGAAAAATTTATGATTGGTATTTTTGTCATTGCTCTAACATTATGGATTGTCGGAAGTTTCATTCATATTGATGCAACTTTAACGGCCTTTATTGCGCTAGCATTATTATTATTGACAGGTGTCTTAACATGGCAAGACATTTTAAACGAAACAGGTGCTTGGAACACATTAGTATGGTTCTCAGTATTAGTGTTAATGGCCGACCAATTAAACAAGCTTGGATTTATTCCTTGGTTAAGTAAATCCATTGCTACAAGTCTTGGTGGCTTAAGCTGGCCTATAGTACTGGTCATTTTAATATTGTTCTACTTCTATTCACATTACTTATTTGCAAGTTCTACAGCACATATCAGTGCGATGTATGCAGCATTACTAGGCGTTGCCATCGCAGCCGGTGCACCACCATTATTCAGTGCATTAATGTTAGGTTTCTTCGGTAACCTATTAGCTTCAACAACACACTATAGTAGTGGTCCAGCGCCGATTCTATTCTCTTCAGGTTACGTGACTCAAAAACGTTGGTGGACAATGAACTTAATATTAGGTTTCGTCTACTTTATTATCTGGATTGGTTTAGGATCACTTTGGATGAAAGTAATTGGTATATTTTAAAATATTTAAATTAGCGCTCGAATCTCATTGATTTGGGCGCTTTTTAATTTGTATTTAAAATCAACCTTTGCTAAATCAAGACTCCCTTTTTAAAATACGTTTATCCTTTAAATCATTGCGTGCTTCACTGAAAATTTGTATAAAGATTTAAGTCATTACGTAACATCACATAAAATACATTTCTATACTATTCCGCTTCATTGATCAGCATTACGTATGCCCTCATAAATCATCATACAAAAAACACTTTCGCTTAAATTCATTTAATTATGAATTCAACGAAAGTGCTTTATTTCATATTTAATGTTTCAAATTTATACGTCTGTCACTGTTACTGCACACATACCTCAGTCTCACCTTATCATGACACAAAGGAAGTTGAAAACACGTATAATTATCTCTCCTCGTATTTTATAGGGTTTTTGCGACCGGATGTTTCTTCAATTTAATGTATTGAGAAAGACTATATAACACAATACCTGTCCAAATAAATATAAACGTAATTAATTGATCTATACTAAAAGGCTCTTTGAAAACAAATATGCCGAGTACAAACATTATTGTTGGTCCAACGTATTGAATAAATCCTATTAGCGAAAGTGGAATACGTTTTGCTCCGGCTGAGAATAGGATTAGTGGTATTGCCGTAATAGCACCAGAAAATAATAACCAAAATGATGACATGTTCAATCCAAATGACATCTGATGTTGCTGCCATAAATAAATAACGTATATTAGTCCAGCAGGTGCGGTAACAATACATTCAATCGTAATACTGCTGATGGCATCAATATGTACTACTTTTTTCAATAATCCGTATGTACCAAAGGATAACGCTAATATAATAGAAACGATTGGGAATTCTCCAATCTTGAGCGTCATATATAATACACCGATGAATGCGAATAAAATAGCTAGCCATTCAAATTTATTGAATCTTTCTTTTAAAAAGATAAGTGCGAGCAAAATGCTAACAAGTGGATTTATATAATAACCTAAACTTGTTTGTAGGACGTGACCGTTCGTTACAGCCCAAATAAATGTACCCCAATTTAATGTAATGACATAGCCTGCTACGACAATCGCTAATAGCTGAATGGGCTTGCCTAACAATTGATTCATATCTCGTTGAAATGCATTGCGTTGTTTTTGTCCAACCGCGAGTATGAAAATCATGAATATTGCTGAAAATATAATACGAAAGGCTAAAATTTCAAATGCGCCTATTTCATCAACGAACTGCCAATATATAGGTAGTATTCCCCACAGAATGTATGCACTGAGTGCTAAAAATATACCTTTTTTATATTCTGTATTCACTTACATACCTCCTTACTCTCCCAAATTTTTAACATGTTACGCTCACTTGGTTATGCTAATATAACGATTTTACTAATAATATTTCGATAAAGATATCATTTTGTTTATATTTCCCACATTTATTCACCAACCACTAAACAATATTAATTTTATAAATAATTCTGTACAAATCAGGGTATATTGCCAGAAAGACTACCATACAACATAAAGGATGGATACAAATGACTTTACCTAAAATTGGAAAGCCTGCAACACGCGCGCTAAATTCACAAGGTATATACACATTAGAAGCAGTATCACAATATACGAAGTCATCTCTAATGGAGATGCATGGCGTTGGTCCTAAAGCTATATCAATATTAGAACAAGCTTTATTTCAGCACCAACTACATTTTAAAACGGAAGTTCAGTCATCATTACCTTTTAAGTTAACAGGAGATGTGTCATGCAATCATGCGCCTAAACGTCAACAAATGATAGATTTTATAGTTGCTACAGCAGCATTAGATATTGAATTATTACGTTCACTGGTTACAACAGAATTTATTTGGTCTGTCCCTGGCCGCTTTGACATATACGGACCTCAAATATTAATTCAAGAACTATCTAATCATTACAATCAGGTTGCTAGTCTCAATATCCATTCCAGCATCACACATGGGTGCTTAGGTTCCATGCATGGTATTGAAATATTAAAAACTGGTAAAGAGATTCATTTTGCTCATTTTTTTGAATTTGAAAATCATAAAAAGGATGCCAAGTTAAGCAAAGTGACATCTTACATTGTTGTTGGTTAATTTATCAAATTATATATATCGCAAAAAAAATCTTTTGTGGTTACATGTATATTTTTATATAACAAATAATTTGGCATAACATTTTTGTTATATGAACACTTATTACTAGAGTGCCCATTGAACATACAGTATGATTAAATATCATGTTATGAAAGAAGGATATATTTTGACTGTTTTTAAAAATGAGCGCTTAAGCTGGTTACCATACATAGCTATTGTCATTTTGTTACACGTTATTGGGTTTAGTTTTTTATGGATTGCTGGAAAAGACCATCATATCTTATTTGGTATGGGGATTCTTGCATATACATTAGGTTTGCGTCATGCATTTGATGCAGATCACATTGCTGCAATAGATAATACGGTTCGCAAATTATTACAGCAACGCAAAGATCCATCTGGTGTGGGTTTCTATTTTTCAATTGGACATTCATCTGTCGTATTTTTAATGGCTGTTTTTTTAGGGGTATCTGTAAAATGGGCTAAAGATGAATTACCGCATTTCCAAGATATTGGTGGAACGATTGGTACACTAGTTTCAGGTTTCTTTTTAGTGCTTATCGGTGTGTTGAATCTAATTATTTTAATCTCTTTAATTAACTTGTTCGCTAAATTACGTCGTGAACACATTGAAGAAGCTGAAGTCGATGCATTACTTGAATCTAGAGGATTGGTTTCTCGATTTGTAGGACCTTATTTCAAATTAATCACGCGTAGTTGGCACGTATTGCCACTTGGCTTTTTATTTGGACTTGGTTTTGATACAGCTAGTGAAATTGCGTTACTCGCTCTTTCTTCAGGCGCATCACAACAAGCCATTTCGTTTATCGGAATCTTATCTTTACCAATTTTATTCGCATCAGGTATGAGTTTATTGGATACATTAGATGGTGTTGTAATGAAGTATGCCTATAATTGGGCATTCTTCAATCCTATTCGCAAAATCTATTACAATATAACGATTACTGCGATATCAGTCATGGCAGCATTAGTGATTGGGATGATTGAATTGCTACAAATTCTTGCTGATAAGCTAGATTTACATGGTGCGTTTTGGGCATTCATTGGTTCGATCGAATTTGATTATTTAGGCTATATTTTAGTTGCATTATTTTTAATTACTTGGCTTATTTCAAGTTTAATTTGGAAGTTTGGTCGCATAGAACACAAATGGTCTAAATAAAGTAACTTGTCTTGCAACTACCTTTGTATTGTTGCATTTTTAGACACCCTGCACACTTCTTCCATTATGCTACGCTCTCAGTAGTCATCTTTAAATCGTTTCTTTTAGAGATGACTTCATTTTGAGAGCGTATTTTTCTATTTAAAATGTATTTATCCAAAATTCAATGCTTTCGAATTTAAAATTTCAGTATTTCTGTTTAAAATTTAATTATAATCTTTAATACAGGAGGCGCTATGCTTATGAATATTGCGAAGTTAGAGAATTATTTACAAATTGATTCATCTCGTTATAATCGACCGAGTATTGAAGCATTAAATTATTATGCAACACGTTTTATGTTAACTGTACCTTTTGAAAATATTGATGTTCAAAATAGTAAGCCTATATCTATAAATATCGATGCACTTTTTAATAAAATTGTTCATGATAAACGTGGTGGTTTTTGTTATGAGTTAAATACATTTTTCAAAGCCTATTTACAACAAAAAGGATTTAATCCTGAATTAATGTCAGCTACTATTCACACACCCGGTGGCGGTCGTAGTCTGAACGGTTCACATGCTTCACTTGTTGTTTCTATAAATGATGTATTCTATGTAACTGATGTTGGCTTTGGAGACTTACCTCTACATGCCATTCCTATTACTTCATCTGAGCATACACAACCAATTACTGATATCAGTGGTACATTCCGCGCTATTTTTAACAACGAAGACAAGGATATTTTCTATGTTCAAAAATTCGAAAATGATCATTGGCATACAAAATATGAAGCTGAATTCAAACCTAAACAAATAGAAGATTTTAATAGCAACATCGAATATAATCAAACCAACCCAGATTCAATATTTGTACAGCATTTATTAATTACAATGCCACAATCATTTGGCCGTGCTACAATGTCTGAAAATCATTTAACTTTGACAAAAGCAAAGGATGGCATCTCAGAAAAGTTAGCTGTCACTAAAAATAACTATAAACATTTTTTAGAAAAATATTTTGGACTAGATATAACTATTAATCGTATTGAAAAACAATAATAGTAAAATATAAAAATATGGGCGTATCTTACTTATTGTAGGTAGCGCCCCGTTTTTATGCTTCATAAACACAACAAAAAGGATATGACACAAACTTCATGTCACACCCTTCTTTTGAACCGCTTCATTTTACTTAAGCAAGTGCATCTACAACATAAATGACACCTACGAATACAAATGCAATAGCAATCATCGTCGAAATAAAGACGATACCCATTAATGGATTAAATAATAAAATGACACCGAAAACAATACCTAATAAATTAAAAATCACTGAAATTAGTTTTAAGCTACCACTACCCGTAAACGTAAATAATCCTGCAATAGAACTAAAAATAAACCAGAATGCAAACATGTAGATAAAAAATGCCGAGCTAGCGCCAACATTAAAAATGACAATAAGACCAAAGAGAATATCTACAATCCCCATAAACAGAATCCAATTTTGGTTACCACCTACTAAAGCTTTTGCTTTTCTACGGTAAATGATTTGAATCACACCGTTAATTAATACAAACAGTCCAATCAACCAGGTAATAGCATAAAAATTTTCAATTGGAAATGTAAAAATAACGACTGCCAACATTAATAATAATACACCCATTATTAAACTAGACCATTTAATACCTTGGTTTCCTTTTGCCATAACAATCAATTCCTTTCAAATAAAGCCCGCTTTTAATTTTTACAAAAAATTTATTATACAATAATTAAATTCCCTTTTCTCAATTTACACAAACATCATCACTTAGAAAGCACCATTGCTTTTGTCTAATATGTACGATGAATCTGTATCCTCACTCAAAAATCTACTAAGTAGCGATAGCTTTCAACTCTGTAAGGTTCATTCATTGAATTGTAAGTTTAGATAAAGGCTACTACTCCAAACATTATTTAAAATGAAATTAAATACAAAAGGAGTGAGACTATGACGATATTATCAGTGCAACATGTTTCAAAAACATACGGTAAAAAGCACACATTTCAAGCACTTAAAGATATTAACTTTGACATACAAAAAGGCGAATTCGTTGCGATTATGGGGCCTTCTGGATCAGGTAAGACAACCTTATTAAATGTACTAAGTTCAATTGACCAAATTTCTAGCGGTAGCGTGATTGCTAACGGACAAGAGCTTAATAAACTTAATCAAAAAGCACTTGCCAAATTCCGTAAAGAATCATTAGGTTTCATCTTCCAAGATTACAGTATTCTGCCGACATTAACTGTTAAAGAAAACATTATGTTACCTTTATCTGTTCAAAAAATGTCGAAGGCAACAATGGAAGAAAATTACAAAGCGATCACGACAGCATTAGGTATTTATGACCTAGGAAATAAATACCCTAGCGAATTATCTGGTGGTCAACAACAAAGAACTGCAGCAGCGAGAGCATTTGTTCACAAACCACAAATCATATTTGCAGATGAGCCAACAGGCGCACTCGACTCGAAAAGTGCAAATGACTTATTACAACGTTTGGAAGAAATGAATAAATCGTTTGATACAACTATTGTCATGGTTACACATGATCCGGTTGCAGCAAGTTTTGCAGAACGTGTCATCATGCTAAAAGATGGCCAAATTCATACACAACTTTATCAGGAAGGACGTTCTAAACAGGCCTTTTATGAAGACATTGTACATCTTCAATCAGTATTAGGTGGTGTCTCAAATGACATTTAACCATATCGTTTTCAAAAACTTACGCCAAAACTTAAAACATTATGCAATGTATTTATTTTCATTATTTTTTAGCATCGTCTTATATTTCAGTTTTACAACCTTACAGTTTACTAAAGGTGTAAATAATGACGACTCGATGGCCATCATTAAGAAAGGTGCTTTAGTCGGATCAATATTTTTATTTATCATTATTGTCATCTTTTTAATGTATGCCAATCATTTATTCGTGAAACGTCGTACACGTGAATTTGCGCTATTTCAGTTGATTGGTTTAACACGACAAAACATTTTGAAAATGTTAGCACTTGAACAAATGATTGTATTTTTAATCACAGGTGTTGTCGGTGTATTATGTGGCATTGCAGGTGCACAATTATTGCTTTCCATAGTATCTAAATTGATGTCGTTATCGATTAACTTATCGATACATTTCGAACCTATGGCCCTTGTTTTAACTATTTTCATGCTAATTATTGCGTATGTACTGATTTTATTTCAAAGTAGTTTATTTTTAAAAAGACGCAGTATCTTATCAATGATGAAAGACTCAATTAAAACTGATGTTACAACTGCGAAAGTTACAGTTATAGAAGTCATTTCAGGCGTATTAGGTATTGCTATGATTGCACTAGGCTATTATATGGCGACAGAAATGTTTGGTACGTTCAAAGCACTAACTATGGCTATGACATCACCGTTTATCATTTTATTTTTAACGGTTGTAGGCGCCTATTTATTCTTCAGAAGTTCCGTGTCACTTATTTTTAAAACATTGAAAAAATCAAAAAATGGACGCGTATCTATTACCGATGTTGTATTCACATCGTCTATTATGTACAGAATGAAGAAAAATGCGATGTCTTTAACTATCATTGCAATTATTTCTGCAGTTACAGTAACTGTTTTGTGTTTTGCGGCATTATCTAAATCAAATACAGATCAAACCCTTACATCTATGGCACCAAATGAATTTAACGTGGTCGCTACTCAAGATGCTAAACAATTTGAAACTAAACTAAGCCAACAACAAATTACATTTTCTAAAAATACTTACGAAACTATTACTGTAGATAATGTTAATGATCAGGTTATTACTTTGGAAAATGGTAGTGATTCAGGTCGCACGAATTCTATTTTAAGTGCAAATAACAAGTTAACAGGCAACAATGCCATCATTACAAATACAAAATCGCTGCCTAACATTATTAATATCCATTTAAACAAAGATTTAGTAGTAAAAGGTACTAAGAATGAAACTTTCCGTGTTACACAAGAAGACAAAGGTAAGGTTTATCCTTTAAATCTAAGCTTCAACTCACCTGTCATCGAAGTAAGTCCTGAAAAGTATCAGCAGTTGAAAACACAAAATAACGTTCATACTTTTTATGGATATGATATTAAACAAACATCACAAAAGGAAAAAGCTCAAGCAATTGCAAAACAGTTTGGAGACAAAGTCATCACGTATGATGAAATGAAAAAAGAGGTCGATGCTACTAACGGTATTCTAATATTTGTTACATCATTTTTAGGATTAGCATTTTTAGTAGCAGCTGGATGTATTATTTATATTAAACAAATGGATGAAACTGAGGATGAACTAAGTAACTTCAGAATATTAAAACGCATAGGCTTTACGCATACAGATATGCTTAAGGGATTATTATTAAAAATTACTTTCAACTTCGGTTTACCATTATTGATTGCTATATTACATGCAGTATTCGCCGCAATAGCATTTATGAAATTGATGGGTAATATTTCCTTCATGCCGGTTATTGTAGTAATTGTTGTATACACCCTCATTTACATTACTTTTGCTTTAATTGCTTTTGTACATTCAAACAAATTGATTAAGAAAACCATTTAACACTTACGATTAAAAGATGCTTCATTGAGATTTTGATTTTAAGCAATGCAGTATAACTATTAACTGATTTATAAAAAGGAGAGATTGAATCATGAAATTTAGAGAATTAGTAAAACAATCATACGAGGATTTGAAAAATTTGACTGTAACTTGGTATAACGTGATTGCTTTAGCAATGATTGTTATTGTCTTAAGCGTAGTTACAACACCAATTATAGGTATTCCAGCTGGTTTATTAGGTGGCGCTTATTATTTAAAAAGCCGTGAAGAAAAAGGTAAATAAATAAGCCTTATGTGCTAAACTCAATATGTATTTCCTACCAAAGAAAACATAAGGAGTTTGGACATCTTGAAGGAGATACTAT
>NZ_KV839094.1:0-25607 GCF_001838845.1 Staphylococcus sp. HMSC36A10 | reverse complement strand
AAGAATTAACTGTTAACTAGAGTTTACACCACCATATAAAAGATTTGACGTAATATGATGTAAGCGACATGGACAATATGATATTACGTCATGCTTGTTTTGTTTACTTAAATATAAGCTAAGTAATAAGTAGATAATTACTAACAACAATAACTAGATAGATAAGTATAAATTTCTTGTAAACAGGTATATAATAGTATGTAATTCTTTGAAGGAAGTAAGTGAGGAAGGAGTATATTGATGGCTAAATATCGAGGGGAACCGTTTCAATTATATGTAAAGTTATCGTGTTCGACAATGATGGCGACAAGTATCATTTTAACGAATATCTTGCCGTACGATGCCCAAGCTGCATCTGAAAAGGATACTGAAATTTCAAAAGAGATATTATCTAAGCAAGATTTATTAGACAAAGTTGACAAAGCAATTCGTCAAATTGAGCAATTAAAACAGTTATCGGCTTCATCTAAAGCACATTATAAAGCACAACTAAATGAAGCGAAAACAGCATCGCAAATAGATGAAATCATAAAACGAGCTAATGAGTTGGATAGCAAAGACAATAAAAGTTCTCACACTGAAATGAACGGTCAAAGTGATATAGACAGTAAATTAGATCAATTGCTTAAAGATTTAAATGAGGTTTCTTCAAATGTTGATAGGGGTCAACAAAGTGGCGAGGACGATCTTAATGCAATGAAAAATGATATGTCACAAACGGCTACAACAAAACATGGAGAAAAAGATGATAAAAATGATGAAGCAATGGTAAATAAGGCGTTAGAAGACCTAGACCATTTGAATCAGCAAATACACAAATCGAAAGATGCATTGAAATATGCATCGAAAGATCCAGCAGTGTCTACAACAGATAGTAATCATGAAGTAGCTAAAACGCCAAATAATGATGGTTCTGGACATGTTGTGTTAAATAAATTCCTTTCAAATGAAGAGAATCAAAGCCATAGTAATCGACTCACTGATAAATTACAAGGAAGCGATAAAATTAATCATGCTATGATTGAAAAATTGGCTAAAAGTAATGCCTCAACGCAACATTACACATATCATAAACTGAATACGTTACAATCTTTAGATCAACGTATTGCAAATACGCAACTTCCTAAAAATCAAAAATCAGACTTAATGAGCGAAGTAAATAAGACGAAAGAGCGTATAAAAAGTCAACGAAATATTATTTTGGAAGAACTTGCACGTACTGATGATAAAAAGTATGCTACACAAAGCATTTTAGAAAGTATATTTAATAAAGACGAGGCAGATAAAATTCTAAAAGATATACGTGTTGATGGTAAAACGGATCAACAAATTGCAGATCAAATTACTCGTCATATTGATCAACTATCTCTGACAACGAGTGATGATTTATTAACGTCATTGATTGATCAATCACAAGATAAGTCGCTATTGATTTCTCAAATTTTACAAACGAAATTAGGAAAAGCTGAAGCAGATAAATTGGCTAAAGATTGGACGAATAAAGGATTATCAAATCGCCAAATCGTTGACCAATTGAAGAAACATTTTGCATCAACTGGCGACACGTCTTCAGATGATATATTAAAAGCAATTTTGAATAATGCGAAAGATAAAAAACAAGCAATTGAAACGATTTTAGCAACACGTATAGAAAGACAAAAGGCAAAATTACTGGCAGATTTAATTACTAAAATAGAAACAGATCAAAATAAAATTTTTAATTTAGTTAAATCGGCATTGAATGGTAAAGCGGATGATTTATTGAATTTACAAAAGAGACTCAATCAAACGAAAAAAGATATAGACTATATTTTATCACCAATAGTAAATCGTCCAAGTTTACTAGATCGATTGAATAAAAATGGGAAAACAACGGATTTAAATAAGTTAGCAAATTTAATGAATCAAGGATCAAATTTATTAGACAGTATTCCAGATATACCCACACCAAAGCCAGAAAAGACGTTAACACTTGGTAAAGGTAATGGATTGTTAAGTGGATTATTAAATGCTGATGGTAATGTATCTTTGCCTAAAGCGGGGGAAACGATAAAAGAACATTGGTTGCCGATATCTGTAATTGTTAGTGCAATGGGTGTACTAATGATTTGGTTATCACGACGCAATAAGTTGAAAAATAAAGCATAATTATATTGGGGGAAGAGCATCTATATATTTTTTTAAGTATATAAGACGTCTTATTTCCCCCTTAAATTATTGTGAAGTATATGCAAAATGCAATGAATAGATTGTCCATCATTTTAACGTTATAATGAATTTAACGACTTAGAACTACAGAAGTAAAGGAGAATGAAGATGTCTCGAAAAACGGCGCTATTAGTTTTGGATATGCAAGAAGGTATAGCGAGTAGTGTACCTAGAATAAAAAATATTATTAAAGCGAATCAGAGAGCAATTGAAGCAGCAAGACAACATCGAATACCAGTCATTTTCATACGTTTAGTGTTAGATAAGCATTTTAATGATGTCTCCTCGAGTAATAAAGTGTTTTCAACAATTAAAGCTCAAGGATATGCGATTACTGAAGCAGATGCATCTACACGAATACTTGAAGACTTAGCACCACTAGAAGATGAGCCGATTATTTCTAAGCGACGCTTTAGCGCATTTACAGGTAGTTACTTGGAAGTTTATTTACGTGCAAATGATATTAATCATTTAGTATTAACGGGTGTCTCTACAAGTGGAGCTGTATTGAGCACGGCATTAGAAAGTGTAGATAAAGACTATTATATTACTGTTTTAGAAGATGCTGTTGGTGATAGATCAGATGATAAACATGACTTTATTATTGAACAAATTTTATCACGCTCATGTGACATTGAATCCGTAGAGTCATGGAAAAGTAGTTTATAGTTAATATAACGTCAATTAAAGCTCGGCAGTAATGTTTAAGAATAAGTACATTTGCTCATATTTATAAAATGTGTGAGATGGCAATTGAAACGGATATGATGAGGAACATTTGAACATAAAATAATATATTTATATAAAATGACCCGAGGCGTTCGAACTGAATGCCTCGGGTTTAATTGAATAAGAAATCGGACTTATGAACAGAAATATGTTTAAGTCCGAACTCCTTGTTTATACTTATAAATTTTACGGGTTTAATATAATACTTATTTACCTGTAATATATGATAATTCTTCAGCGGCAGCTGCGTTGATAGTTCTATGAGAAATGATACCTAATCCTTTAACATTGGATTCTGAAATAACGATAGAACCATCACTGTTAACTTTTTCAACAAATGCTACATGACCGTAATGTTGATCTGCACCAAATTGTCCAGCCTCAAATACAACAGCAGCATGACGTTTTGGTGTATGACTTACTTGATAATCACGGTATTGAGCTCGATTATTCCAATTATGTGCATCACCTAAATCACCTGAGATAGATGTACCAAATTGTTTCATACGGTTATATACGTACCAAGTACATTGGCCATGTGGATATGGCATACTATCAGATACCTCACGGAAAGGTTTGAATTCATCTGATGAATCATCATAATCCTTGATAGAACGTTCATATTTATCTAAATCTGGCATGCGTTCATCGTCAAACTGAGTTAATTGATAGTGTTTAATAATACTGTTTAATTTCTTAGCATAGTTTGGATCTGTAGCATATGTTTTAGATAAGTGTGATGTTGCATCTTTATAAGAATCGGCTTCCGATTTCCATGTTGGTTTATAAATTGTTCGATTGCCATCAATACCATTTTTAATAAGGTCAGAGTAATCTTTTAGTGATTCTTTCGTGCTTGGATATTTTCGGAATCCAGCATTAATACTATACAATTGATTACCATCAGCTTCTAATGTGTTAAAAGGAACAGAATTCCCTTCAAAAGCACCTTTGATACCGAATAAATTATGGTTTGGTGACTTAGCTAAAGCACTACGACCTGAGTCAGATTCTAAGATTGCTTGGGCAATCATGACAGACGCATAAATATCGTTATCTTGACCAATGCGATGTGCATCTTTAGCAATTGATTTGACAAATTGACGTGTATCTTTTGAGTCAACAACGTTAAATTGTCCACTATCATCATTGTTAGATATACTAGGATCTGTTTCGAATAATGATGTTGCACGTGTATCCTTTTGATTAATATCGTTATTGAATGATTGAGCAGGTTTAGATTTATGTTTCAATTCATCTTGTGTTGGTAACTGTGGATTCTTTGTATTAGATTTTTCATTTTTGTCTTTTTTAGATTGAGATGCATAATCTTTTTGTGTTTTCTTTGCATCTTCACTGTATTGATCCAAAATAGAGTCTAAAGCCGAATCTGACATTGATTGATTATCTTTCGATGAAGATTTTTGATTTGCTTTATCGTCACTTGCTGGTTGACTATTTGATTGATTAGGTTGTGTTGGCTTTGGCGAATTTGGTTGCTTATTAGATGTACTTGGTTTTGTATTGTTTGATTTAGGTGCTTTTTGATTGTCTGCTTTATCTTGTTTAGATGATTGCGTATCAGTGTCATTTTTGATGCTATTGTCACTGTTTTTATTCGAATCATTTGTTGACTTTTCGTCATTACGAGGTTGTTCGTAATCAGAAATATCCGAATTTAAATTGAATAAGTTTTGGATTAAAGTTGTTAATGAGTAATTATCATCGTATTTATTTTTGGTTAGCAATTGGTTTATATTGGTTTGTGGTAAATTCTTATAAATAAAATCAATGATATTGTTAGAGTCTGAAGTGCTGTCGTCTATAGTTTTAAATTTTTTGTCGTTATTGTCTTGGTTACTTGTATTATTTTTGTCTGCTTTATCAATATCTTTACTTGTAGTATCCTTAGAAGTTTCATCGTCATTAGATTTTTTTGAATCATGAGATGTTGTCTTAGCTGTAGTATCTTTTTGAGGTGTATCAGCATAAGCGGTAGGTGAAACTAAAGTAGGTAATACGAGCGTAGTTGATAGCAAATAAATTAAAATTTTATTTTTAGGCATATTTCGTATTCTCCCTTGAAAAATATAATAATTAAGTGTGATAATAAACTATGATTTGTTATAATTTATCGTATGCTGAAAATAGTTGATAGGTATCAATCGACTAAATATCTTCCAGTAAATTGATTATACTAATTCACAACGCAAAAATAAATTAATTTACAAAAAATATATAAAAAATATGAATAATTCCTACATAGGAGTGTGACAATGAAGAACGCATTTAAATTATTTAAAATGGATCTGAAGAAAGTAGCTAAGACGCCAGCTGTGTGGATTATCTTAGCAGGCTTAGCTATTTTGCCATCGTTCTACGCTTGGTTTAACTTATGGGCAATGTGGGATCCATATGGCAACACGGGACACATCAAGGTCGCAGTCGTTAATGAAGATAAAGGCGACACAATCAGAGGGAAAAAAGTTAATGTCGGTAATACGATGGTTAATACACTCAAGAAAAATAAAAGTTTTGATTGGCAGTTTGTAAGTAGAGGGAAAGCTGATCATGAGATAAAAATGGGTAAATATTTTGCAGGTATTTACATCCCATCTAAGTTTACACATGAAATTACAGGGACACTACGTAAGCAGCCTCAAAAAGCAGATGTAGAATTTAAGGTGAATCAGAAGATTAACGCTGTTGCGTCTAAGCTAACAGATACTGGTTCGTCAGTTGTCGTTGAAAAAGCGAATGAACAATTTAATAAAACAGTAACTCGAGCATTATTAGAAGAAGCTAACAAAGCAGGTTTAACTATTGAAGAAAATGTGCCGACAATTAACAAGATAAAAAATGCGGTATATTCAGCAGATAAAGCTTTACCTAAGATTAATGACTTTGCGAATAAAATTGTATATTTGAATAACCACCAAGCGGATTTAGATAAATATGCCAATGATTTTAGAAAACTAGGAAATTATAAAGGTGATATTTTAGATGCTCAGAAAAAATTAAACGAAGTCAATGGTGCTATTCCGCAACTTAATGAAAAGGCTAAGTTGATATTAGCTTTAAATAATTATATGCCGAAAATTGAAAAAGCGTTAAATTTTGCAGCTGATGACGTGCCAGCGCAGTTCCCTAAAATTAATCAAGGACTTAACATTGCGAGTCAAGGTATTGATCAAGCTAATGGACAGTTAAATGATGCCAAAGGCTTCGTCACACAAGTTAGAAGTAGAGTCGGTGATTATCAAGATGCAATTCGACGCGCGCAAGATTTAAATCGAAGAAACCAGCAACAGATTCCTCAAAATAGCGCGGCGAACAACGAAACATCAAATAGTGCACCTGCAGCTGGTAATGGTGTAGCATCAACGCCACCAAGTGCACCAAGTGGCGATACTGCACCAAATAATAATGTTACGCAAAATACCGCACCAAATAGTAATAATGCGCCTGTATCGACTACACCACAAAGTACAAGCGGGAAAAAAGATGGTCAAAGTTTTGCAGATATAACAACAACACAAGTCAGCACAGCTAACGAGAACACACAAAACATTACAGATAAAGATGTTAAATCAATGGAAGCGGCATTAACGGGCTCTTTATTATCATTATCAAATAATTTAGATACCCAAGCGAAAGCCGCACAAAAAGATAGTCAGGCATTACGTAATATTTCGTATGGCATTTTAGCATCGGACAAGCCTTCTGATTTTAGAGAGTCTTTAGATAATGTTAAGTCCGGTTTAGAATACACAACGCAATATAATCAACAATTTATCGATACATTAAAAGAGATTGAGAAGAATGAAAATGTTGATTTATCAAAAGAAATTGATAAGGTAAAAGCAGCTAATAATCGAATTAATGAATCATTAAGGTTAGTTAATCAATTAAGCAATGCATTAAAGAATGGTAGTTCAGGAACTGCTGAAGCTACTAAATTACTAGATCAACTTTCAAAACTAGATTCATCATTATCATCATTTAGAGATTATGTTAAAAAAGATCTTAACAGCTCTTTAGTATCAATATCACAACGTATTATGGATGAATTGAACAAAGGGCAAACTGCATTATCCAATGTTCAGTCTAAATTAAATACAATTGATCAAGTCATTAACAGTGGACAAGCTATTTTAAAAAATGGTAAAACACGTATTGATCGCTTACAAACAGTATTACCAAGTATTGAACAACAATACATTAGTGCTGTTAAAAATGCTCAAGCAAACTTCCCGAAAGTGAAAAGTGATGTAGCTAAAGCTGCTAACTTTGTGCGCAATGACTTACCACAGTTGGAACAGCGATTAACTAATGCGACAGCAAGTGTGAATAAAAATTTACCAACGTTATTAAATGGTTATGATCAAGCGGTAGGATTACTAAATAAAAATCAGCCACAAGCGAAAAAGGCTTTATCAGATTTAGCTGATTTTTCTCAAAATAAATTGCCTGATGTTGAAAAAGATTTGAAAAAAGCGAATAAAATTTTCAAGAAATTAGACAAAGATGATGCAGTCGACAAATTAATCGACACACTTAAGAATGATTTGAAAAAGCAAGCGGGTATTATTGCAAATCCTATTAATAAGAAGACTGTTGATGTTTTCTCAGTTAAGGATTATGGTTCAGGTATGACACCATTCTATACTGCACTGTCAGTATGGGTAGGTGCACTCTTGATGGTAAGTTTATTAACGGTTGATAATAAACATAAGAGTCTAGAGTCAGTCTTAACGACAAGACAAGTGTTCTTAGGTAAGGCAGGATTCTTTATAATGCTTGGTATGTTGCAAGCACTCATTGTATCGGTTGGAGATTTGTTAATCCTAAAAGCAGGAGTTGAGTCACCTGTATTATTTGTACTTATAACGATTTTCTGTTCGATTATTTTCAACTCAATCGTATATACGTGCGTATCATTACTTGGTAACCCAGGTAAAGCAATTGCAATCGTATTGCTTGTATTACAAATTGCAGGTGGTGGAGGAACATTCCCAATTCAAACTACGCCACAATTTTTCCAAAACATTTCGCCATACTTACCATTTACGTATGCAATTGATTCATTACGTGAAACAGTAGGCGGTATTGTTCCGGAAATCCTAATTACAAAATTAATTATATTAACGTTATTTGGCATAGGATTCTTCGTTGTAGGTTTAATTTTAAAACCTGTAACAGATCCATTGATGAAGCGCGTATCTGAAAAAGTTGACCAAAGTAACGTTACAGAATAAAAATTAAATCCACACATTAGGGTTATAGCTCCTTAATGTGTGGATTTTTATGTTTTTAGACAGAAGAGATAGTAATTTCTGTCTTTTATGGGACGGGTGTTATCATTGCTATTATCCAGGATGACTTACTATAGCACTAATATTACCGACAAAGTGAATATCCTCGTCTTCCGTAGTTAAAATAAAGCTAGAACCTTTTTGGATGTCATAGTGCTTATCGTTTACTGTTAAAGTACCAGTACCATCGATAATAGTAACTAAGCAATAAGCATGTGGTTTATTGAATTTTAAATCTCCATGAATATCCCATTTATATACTGCAAAATATTGATTATCTACAAATTGAGTTACAGTGTGTGTGTCGATGTGAGTTGTTATAGGAGTAGTATTTGGTTCATGATTGCCTAATTCAATCACATCTTTACTTTGCTCTAAGTGCAAATCACGCAATTGACCATTTTGATCTCGTCTATCATAGTCATAAATACGGTATGTCGTATCGGAGGATTGTTGTGTCTCTAAAATTAAAATACCCGAACCAATGGCATGGACAGTGCCAGCAGGAACATAATAAAAGTCACCGGGCTTAACAGGTATACGTTTGAAAAGACTGTCAAATTCATGATTATCAATCATGTCTATTAACGTCTGTTTATTATGTGCATGTACGCCATATATAATTTCAGCACCTGGGGCTGCATCTAAAATATACCAACATTCTGTTTTACCTAGTTCGCCTTCGTGTTTTAAAGCGTAGTCATCATCTGGGTGAACTTGAACAGATAATTTATCATTGGCATCTAATACTTTAGTTAGCAGAGGGAAACTATCTCGTGAATCATTATCGAATAATTCACGATGTTGTGACCAAAGTTGATCTAGGGTCATATCCTTGTATGGACCATTGATAATTGTATTAGGACCATTTGGATGTGCAGAAATTGCCCAGCATTCACCAGTTGTTTCATTAGGGATATCATAGTTAAATGCTTTTAATGCATGACCGCCCCAAATTCTGTCTTTAAAAACGGGTTGTAAAAATAATGCCATAGTTAAAACTCCTCTATATTTTCATTAATAAGTTATAAATTTCTGTAGTACTGTTTGCATTAATTAGTGATTGGCGTGTCTCATCATTCATTAACGCTTTAGATAAGCGCTGAAGTATTTTTAAATGTGTATCCTGACTGTTGTTTGGTACGGCAATTAAGAATATCAATTGAGGTAGACTACCATCTAGACTGTCCCATTTAACACCATGATTATTTTTCATAACAGCTACAATCGGTTGTTTTACAACATCAGACTTTGCATGTGGAATGGCCACGTTCATGCCAATAGCTGTCGTAGACTCCATTTCACGTTCTAGGATTGCATTTTTTAAATGCGATGTGTGCTCTACATAACGGCAAATTTTAAGTTTATGAATCAACATATCAATTGCTTCGTTTCGAGACATGTCGTGATCAGTAATTATCATAGTTTGTTGATCAAAAACATGAGAAGGTTTATTGTGATGTGAATGTTTCGCGGTGTTATCTACATTGTCAACCTCTGTATCATGAAGTTGCGTGTGTTGCGCTGGTGCATCTACTGCTATAACTGGTGTATTGCGTTTTAATAATAGTACAGTAGTCATTGTGACAAGACTACCTACTATCACTGCAAAGATAAACCATAATACATGATCAATACCACCTAATACAGCCACGATTGGACCTCCATGTGCGACTCTATCGCCGACACCACCAATGGCTGCAATGACTGATGCAATCATTGCACCAATGATGTTTGCAGGTATAATGCGCAATGGATCTTGGGCTGCGAAAGGAATAGCACCTTCAGTAATACCAAATAGTCCCATAGTGAAGGAAGCCTTACCCATTTCTCTTTCGGAATGATTGAATTTATACTTTTGAACAAACGTTGCTAAACCTAAACCGATTGGTGGTGTACATACAGCAACTGCGACCATACCCATAACGGCGTAATTACCTTCAGCAATAAGTGCTGAGCCAAATAAAAATGCTACCTTGTTTACTGGACCGCCCATATCGAAGGCGATCATCGCACCTATAATCATCGCAAGTATAATAATATTAGCACCTTGCATACTTTTTAACCAGGTTGTTAATGCCTCAAAAATATTAGAAATTGGTGCACCGATTAAAAATATAAATATCAATCCTACAACGACCGATGAAATAATGGGAATAATAATGATAGGCATAATTGGTGCCATTGCTTTTGGAACTTTAATATCTTTAATCCACTTTGCGATATAACCTGCTAAGAAACCAGCAACAATACCACCTAAAAATCCTGCGCCTGCATCACTGCCATAAAAACTACCGTCAGCAGCGATAGCGCCGCCAATCATACCAGGAACAAGACCGGGCTTGTCAGCGATACTAACAGCGATATATCCAGCTAGTATTGGAACCATAAATTTAAAGGCTAAACTACCAATGTTTTCAATGGATTTCCAAAATGAATCATCTGGGATGACTAATCCTTTTGATGTCGTTTCACCGCCTAGAGTCAGCGCGATGGCGATAAGGAGTCCACCAACTACGATAAAAGGAACCATAAACGATACACCGTTCATTAAATGTTGATACACCATTTGAATACCACTTTTAGACTTACCGCGATCTTTCGAATGATAATTTGTTTCAGATTGATAAATAGGCGCATCTTGATTAATGATACGTTGAATTAGATCTCTCGGATTATGAATCCCTTCGCGAACATTTTCATTAATCAACCGTTTACCAACAAATCGGGATAGATCAACTTGTTTATCAGCTGCAATTATGACACCGTCAGCTTCTTCGATGTCTTGCGTAGTTAAAACATTTTCAGCACCAACACCGCCCTGTGTCTCTACTTTAATATCCACACCCATTTCTTTTGCTACCTGCTCAAGCTTTTCTTGAGCCATATATGTATGTGCAATGCCATTTGGGCATGAGGTAATAGCTACAATTTTCATAAAATCATCTCCTTTTCTATATTGTAAGCGTATTCTCGATACTAAAAAAAAGAATAATTACCGTTACTAGTGGCAATTATTCTTGTAAGTATTCAAATAACTGTTGCTTTAAACTATGATCATCTAAACTACATAAATGGTTCACTGAATCATCATCCAAGTTAGCAATTAATTGCATCATTTGTTTTGTAAAAGCTTTGTCTTTATGCGAAATCGCTAAGAAAAAGACAAGTTTGACATCGTGTTGTCGCCAAGGAAAAACATCTTTTGTGCGAAAAATAAGTACATGTGATTGTAAAACTTTTTCAGGATCTCCATGAGGAATCGCCATAAAATTACCTATGTATGTAGAAGATGATTTCTCACGCTCTAAAGCTGTTTCGATATATCCTTCTACAATCGCATGATGTGCTTGTAATATTTTTTGAGCTTCTTCAAAAATTTGCACAGTATGCCGTGATTTTTGTTCAGTATTTACGACAAGGAAATTGACAGTGTCCATATGATGATGTGCTTGAACCGGATTTTGCTTTTGCTTCACAACGTGTCTGATTTTGTGACGGTCATCTTCAGAAAATAATGGTGCAACCTTGATAGTCGTCAGGTGCTTAGGAAGTATGTTTAGCGTTTGTTTTGGAATATCATGGGTCGTTATTAATAAATCTACATTGTCAAAGTGATAGTGTGTTATATTTTCTAGTTTAATCGTATTTATCACTGACAACTCTTCGGATAAGTTATTTATTTTAGTTTCTAAAAAATTCGACACACCTAGACCATAATAACAAGCAATGACTACATTTAATTGTGTTTTGGTACGACGCTCGATGGCAGCTTGAAAATGAATTGTTAAAAATGCAATTTCGTCTTCGCTCATCTCTATATCAGTATCAATTGCTAATTTATCAATCGCTTCAAAAAGTGTGTTAAACACAAAGGGATAGAGTTTTTTAATCTCTATAACTAAAGGATTGTTTAAATAAATGTTTTGAGTGATACGTAAATATGCTTTACTAAAATGATTATATAAATTTTGTTGTAAAATCGAATCTTCATTGAAAGGTACATGAATACGTTGCTGCATCAATTCGATTAAGCGATCAATATAACTTTGTATAAATATACGTTCTATGCCAATATCGAGTTTATTAAAATGATAAGCAATAAAGAATGAAAACATATTGATTACTTTTTCGTTCAAGTCATAACCTAATCTTTCGTTGATTTGCTTAATGCAAGATTGAGATATCAATTTTGCATCGTGGTTTAACGTGTCTAGCTCACTTAAAGATTGCTTACGTTTAATGATTAAAATGAGATGAATTAAAAGCTGTTGTATTTGAATATCAGTTGTTTCAATACTATGTTGTTGAAGTGTCTCTTGTATAATATGCGAAATCATCCTTTGGTGTGAATCAGGTAATTCATTTAAAATTAGGTCTTCAACATGTACATGCCCTGATGATAATTGATTTAAATGGATGATGGCATTAGTGATATCATTATCTGTTCCATCGACCACAATACCTTGTTTTTTCTTGATTGTTAAAGCGATATTAAATTTTTGGCACCATTGTTGAATTCGAACGAAATAGTCGTTGAGCACAGTTTTAGATAATAGATAATCTTGCTCTAGTTGTTGCAATGTCTGCGATTTATTGTGCATTAGCAGTTGATACGCCATAGATAATAATAGTTTTTCTTTATATGATTGAATATGCGTGTAACGTTCAGTTATCGTTTCTAAGGTATACTGAGATGTATTTAATTGATATCCTTTAGATTTAATACTTACGATGATATCATCCATAAAATTGCTATTGATAACTTGGATATCATTGCGAACTGTGCGGTTTGAAACATTGACATGTTCAGCAATTTCATTAGAACTAATGTGCTTTGATGGATTTTTAATAAAAAACTGGAGTAGTTTTAAGTGTCTATCAAGCATTTAATATGTACCTCCTTTCTAAAATTTTCGTGTAAGCGTTTTTAAAGGTGTATTAATATTATTAAACATGAGAGCTTATACATACGTCAATGACATTAAAGCGAACTTTTATATGAATTTAACAGAGTGCGAATTATGCAAATAAAGAACAGCAGTAAGATATTTCAAATAGAAAAATATCATATTGCTGTTCTTCTGAATTTATGTACCTGATACTTGTGGACGTATCAGGTAAATGATTAATTTTTAGGTGATTGTGCTTGAGGTGTTTGTTTAGAAGACGTATTGGTATTATTTGATTTATTAGCAGGTGGTGTGTTTTGTTGTTGATTATTTTGGTTGTTTGTTGACGATTGACTGCCACCATCGTGAGTATTATTTTTATTTGAATTTGAGTCTTTTGGCTGAGCTGGTTGCGTATTCGATGGTACTGTTGAATGGTTGTTAGGAACATTTGACGGTGAAGATGGTTGATTGTCATTAGTATCGTTATTGCCATTATTTTGATTTTTATCTGCTTTGTTTGCACTATCATCTTGTTGATCATTTTCTTCGGTTTCTGTCTTTTTATGCGTAGCTTTATTTTCTTGTTCTTGGTTATTACTTGATGATGTAGAATGATTTATTGCAGCATAAATTGCGAACCCAAGTGCTCCGATTAATACGATAATTACGATGGTAATAAGAAGTTTTTTCAAATATAACGCCTCCATGTTAATGAAAAGTAGTTGATACGTGAAGCTAAATAATTTATTTCAATATTGCCATAATCATTTTAAAAAATAAATATTAGAAAAGTAGGCGATATTAATATTTTCATTGTTTTTTGTGTACTTCAATTAGTATAACAAAACTGTTATGTATTTATAAATATAATCATTAGTATTTTTATGGCTGAAAAAGTTATAATAAAAGTGTAAGGAATAAAATATTTGTATGGAAAAGAGAGATAATTATGAATAAAACCAGTAAAGTTTGTGTAGCAGCAACATTAGCATTGGGCACACTGATTGGAGTAACAGTTGTTGAAAATTCGGCGCCAACAAGTAAACAGGCACAGGCAGCAATAACCCCATATTATACTTATAATGGTTATATTGGTAATAATGCTAATTTTATTCTGGATAAGAATTTTATTAACGCGATTAAGTATGATAATGTGAAATTCAATGGTATTAAATTAGCTAAAACGAATACGATAAAAAAAGTAGAGAAATATGATCAAACTTTTAAAGGTGTTTCTGCAAAAGGAAACGAAGCAAGTCAATTGCAATTTGTAGTTAAAAATAATATTTCATTAAAAGATATCCAAAAAGCTTATGGCAAGGACTTGAAAAAAGAAAATGGTAAAACAAAGGAAGCTGATAGCGGTATTTTTTACTATCAAAATGCTAAAAAGACATTAGGCATCTGGTTTGTCGTTGATCATAATAGAGTTGTCGAAGTAACAGTTGGACATACACCATACAAAACAAGTAAATAAAATAATGGCATATTAAGGCTAGAGTGTGAGTAGAGATACCGCATTCTAGTCTTTTTTATTAAATAATAACGATTATTGCGTCTTACATAGTTGTTTGAAATTGATAAAAATGTTTATTTGATCATGATTATTTAAATAGTTATCTCACATATTTCAAGCATTGATTAAGTATATAGAGCACTATTTTGTATTTGTTAATATTTTCACAAAAATAAAGCCTTGATAAATTTTAAAATATAATTAAGCTCAATTTTTAAAATTTTATTTAGCTACAGATAACATTTTTAAAAAAGAAAAGAATCAATAAATAAAATCAACGAACAAAAAGTATCGAAATAAATAGAAATAATCATTTACTTTTCTGAAAAATTAAATTAATATTTTATTTATAAGCTGTTTTTAAGATTTCAGGAGGAATGAAATGTGAGGAAATTTTCAAGATATGCATTTACAAGTATGGCAGCAGTAACATTGTTGAGCACTTTATCACCAGCAGCATTAGCGATTGATTCAAACAATAAACCAGCTAATTCTGATATTAAATTTGAGGTGACTCAAAAGAGTGATGCGGTCAAAGCATTAAAAGAATTGCCTAAATCCGAAAATGTAAAAAATATTTATCAAGATTACGCTGTTACTGATGTAAAAACTGATAAAAAGGGATTTACGCATTACACATTGCAACCGAGTGTTGATGGTGTTCATGCACCTGACAAAGAAGTGAAAGTACACGCAGACAAATCAGGGAAAGTCGTTTTAATCAATGGCGATACTGATGCGAAGAAAGTAAAGCCAACGAATAAAGTGACATTAAGTAAAGATGACGCAGCCGACAAAGCATTTAAAGCAGTTAAGATTGATAAGCATAAAGCGAAAAATCTTAAAGATAAAGTCATTAAAGAAAACAAAGTTGAAATCGATGGTGACAGTAATAAATACGTTTATAATGTTGAGTTAATTACAGTGACACCAGAAATTTCACATTGGAAAGTTAAAATTGATGCTCAAACTGGCGAAATTTTAGAAAAAATGAACTTAGTTAAAGAAGCTGCAGAAACTGGTAAAGGAAAAGGTGTACTTGGCGATACAAAAGATATCAATATCAATAGTATTGACGGTGGATTTAGCCTAGAAGATTTAACGCATCAAGGTAAATTATCAGCATTTAGCTTTAATGATCAAACAGGTCAAGCAACATTGATTACTAATGAAGATGAAAACTTCGTAAAAGATGAGCAACGTGCTGGCGTAGATGCAAATTATTACGCTAAACAAACATATGATTATTACAAAGACACATTTGGTCGTGAATCATATGACAACCAAGGTAGTCCAATTGTTTCATTAACGCATGTTAATAACTACGGTGGTCAAGATAACAGAAATAATGCCGCATGGATTGGTGACAAAATGATCTATGGTGATGGTGATGGTCGCACATTCACAAGTTTATCGGGTGCAAATGACGTAGTAGCACACGAATTAACACACGGTGTGACACAAGAGACTGCAAACTTAGAATATAAGGACCAGTCAGGCGCTCTAAATGAAAGCTTTTCAGATGTTTTTGGATACTTTGTAGATGACGAGGATTTCTTAATGGGTGAAGATGTCTACACACCTGGAAAAGAGGGAGACGCTTTACGCAGCATGTCAAACCCAGAACAATTTGGTCAACCAGCTCATATGAAAGACTATGTATTCACTGAAAAAGATAATGGTGGCGTACATACGAATTCTGGAATTCCAAATAAAGCAGCTTATAACGTGATTCAAGCAATAGGGAAATCTAAATCAGAACAAATTTACTACCGAGCATTAACGGAATACTTAACAAGTAATTCAAACTTCAAAGATTGTAAAGATGCATTATACCAAGCGGCCAAAGATTTATATGACGAGCAAACAGCTGAACAGGTGTATGAAGCATGGAATGAAGTAGGCGTGGAGTAAAAATATATAAACAAGAAGAAGTAATGTTAAACACTTATAAATAATTAAATTTTAAATACAGCTTATATATGGGGTATACCTACATTGATAATTGACTTTGTAGGTATACCCTCTCTTTGTAATTAGATGAGAGGAGTGTGAGGGTTGTCTGCCGAAAGACTACTCGGCAGTCTAAAATCATTACAAGTAGTAGATATGTGATAATTAAATGCTGACTTAGAATACAAAATTCATTTTAAAAGTTGTCACAAAAAATTTACATGTATTTTTATTATCTTTTGCAAAACAAAGTGTTAAATTATAAATGAAACATGCATGAATTTATTTTTTAATACAAGAAACGTAACTACCAAAGGAGTTTACAATATGAAGAAAAGTAAACGATTAGAAATTGTTTCTACAATAGTTAAAAAGCATAAGATTTATAAAAAAGAACAAATCATTTCATATATTGAAGAATATTTTGGTGTAAGATATAGTGCAACAACAATTGCTAAAGACTTGAAAGAACTTAATATATATCGTGTCCCTATCGATTGTGAAACATGGATTTATAAAGCTATTAATAATCAAACAGAACAAGAGATGAGAGAAAAGTTTAGACACTATTGTGAACATGAAGTTCTAAGTTCAATCATCAATGGTTCATACATTATCGTTAAAACCTCACCTGGTTTCGCCCAAGGCATAAACTATTTTATCGATCAGCTAAATATAGAAGAGATATTAGGTACGGTGAGTGGAAATGACACTACATTAATCTTAACTGCCTCAAATGATATGGCAGAATACGTATATGCAAAATTATTTAAATAGACATGTATCAAATGAATAATAAAAATTAGTTTCGTATCACGTGTACACAAGTTAGTTACCAAATATTAACTTGTGTACGCGTTTTTTTATGGAAAGAAAGAATTCATAGTCATTCATTTGACTGTATAAAAAACTTTATACAACGTGTTTTTGTGGGTCTTTTTGAATAAAAAATGTATATTTTGACCCAAAATACCTTTATTTATGTATAAAAATCCATTATTATGTATTGTATAACAAAAAGATATGAAATTTTCGACTTTCTTTATGTGAATATAATCACATGTAAGCGTTTGAAGATTGTCTATACTCTAAATGAATTCAAAGATAAAAGGAGGAAATAGACATGACAGATGGTCCAATTAAAGTAAATAGCGAAATTGGAGCTTTAAAAACTGTGTTACTTAAGCGTCCTGGAAAAGAATTAGAAAATTTAGTACCTGATTATTTAGATGGATTACTATTTGATGATATTCCATATTTAGAAGTAGCTCAAAAAGAGCATGACCATTTTGCGCAGGTGCTAAGAGAAGAGGGTGTTGAAGTACTTTACCTTGAGAAGTTAGCAGCTGAAAGTATTGAAAATCCTCAAGTAAGAAGTGAATTTATTGATGATGTATTAGCAGAGTCTAAAAAAACAATATTAGGTCATGAAGAAGAAATTAAGACATTATTTGCGACACTTTCTAATCAAGAACTTGTAGATAAAATAATGTCAGGGGTACGTAAGGAAGAAATTAATCCGAAATGTACACATCTAGTAGAGTATATGGATGATAAGTATCCATTCTATTTAGATCCAATGCCAAACCTTTATTTTACTAGAGATCCACAAGCCTCAATAGGACACGGTATAACAATCAATCGGATGTTCTGGAGAGCACGACGACGAGAATCAATATTTATTCAATATATTGTAAAGCATCATCCTAGATTTAAAGATGCGAATATTCCAATTTGGTTAGATCGAGATTGCCCATTCAATATTGAAGGCGGCGATGAACTTGTTTTATCTAAAGATGTCTTGGCTATAGGCGTTTCAGAACGTACATCTGCACAAGCTATTGAAAAGTTAGCGCGACGTATTTTTGAAAATCCGCAGGCGACGTTTAAAAAAGTAGTAGCAATTGAAATTCCAACTAGTCGAACTTTTATGCACTTAGATACAGTATTTACAATGATAGATTATGACAAATTTACAATGCATTCAGCCATTTTAAAGGCAGAAGGCAATATGAATATATTTATTATTGAATATGATGACGTAAATAAAGATATTGCCATCAAACAATCTAGTCATTTAAAAGATACTTTAGAAGACGTACTAGGTATAGATGATATCCAATTCATTCCAACAGGAAATGGTGATGTCATTGATGGTGCTAGAGAGCAATGGAATGATGGCTCAAATACATTATGTATAAGACCAGGCGTTGTAGTGACTTACGATAGAAACTATGTATCGAATGATTTATTGAGACAAAAAGGCATAAAAGTCATTGAAATATCTGGTAGCGAGCTGGTACGTGGACGTGGGGGCCCTAGATGTATGAGTCAACCACTATTCAGAGAAGACATTTAACGTAATAAATTATAGAAGCGAGGGTGAAAATAATGACAGAAATTCAAAAACCGTATGATTTAAAAGGCAGATCATTATTAAAAGAAAGTGATTTTACCAAAGCAGAATTCGAAGGACTTATTGATTTTGCAATTACATTAAAAGAGTATAAGAAAAACGGTATTAAGCATCACTACTTATCTGGAAAAAATATTGCACTACTATTCGAAAAGAATTCGACGAGAACGCGTGCAGCGTTTACAGTTGCGTCTATTGATTTAGGTGCGCATCCAGAATTTTTAGGGAAAAATGATATTCAATTAGGCAAAAAAGAATCTGTAGAGGATACTGCGAAAGTATTAGGTAGAATGTTCGATGGTATTGAATTCCGTGGTTTTTCACAACAAGCTGTTGAAGATTTAGCGAAGTTCTCTGGTGTACCGGTGTGGAATGGATTAACAGACGATTGGCATCCTACACAAATGTTAGCTGATTTTATGACAATAAAAGAGAATTTTGGATATCTAGAAGGAATAAACTTAACTTACGTTGGAGATGGACGTAATAATATTGCGCATTCATTAATGGTAGCAGGTGCTATGTTAGGTGTTAATGTAAGAATTTGTACACCTAAATCATTAAATCCAAAAGAGGCATATGTTGATATTGCAAAAGAAAAAGCGAGTCAATATGGTGGTTCAATCATGATTACGGATAATATTGCAGAAGCAGTTGAAAATACAGATGCTATATATACAGATGTTTGGGTATCGATGGGTGAAGAAAGTGAATTTGAACAACGTATTAATTTATTAAAAGACTATCAAGTGAATCAACAGATGTTTGATTTAACAGGTAAAGATTCAACGATATTCTTACATTGTTTACCAGCATTCCATGATACAAATACACTTTATGGACAAGAAATTTATGAAAAATATGGATTAGCTGAAATGGAAGTTACAGACCAAATCTTTAGAAGTGAACATTCAAAAGTGTTTGATCAAGCTGAAAATAGAATGCATACAATTAAGGCAGTAATGGCAGCAACATTGGGGAGTTAATCACTAAATGGAACGATATGAATATGATGTGTCTGATGATATAAGTGTCATGTACAGACACCTCATATTGGTATTAAAGGAGAAATGAATATGAACGAATCAGGAGATAACAAACTCAGTAAATCTTCTTTAATTGGACTAGTTATAGGATCCATGATTGGTGGCGGTGCGTTCAATATAATGTCTGATATGGGCGGTAAAGCCGGTGGATTAGCCATTATTATTGGTTGGATTATTACAGCTATAGGAATGATTTCATTAGCGTTCGTATTTCAAAATTTAACCAATGAACGGCCGGAGCTAGACGGTGGTATTTATAGTTATGCTCAAGCAGGATTTGGCGATTTTGTAGGATTTATCAGTGCTTGGGGATATTGGTTCTCAGCGTTTTTAGGCAATGTTGCCTATGCAACACTATTGATGTCAGCAGTAGGTAACTTTTTCCCGATTTTTAAAGGAGGCAACACATTACCAAGTATTATTGTCGCCTCGTTACTACTCTGGGGTGTCCATTTCTTGATTTTAAAAGGCGTTGAAACAGCAGCATTTATCAATAGTATTGTTACTGTTGCAAAGTTAATACCGATTTTACTTGTAATCATATGCATGATAATTGCATTCAATTTTGACACTTTTAAAACAGGCTTTTTCAGTATGACGTCAGAGGGTGTATTGCCATTTAGTTGGGCGAGCACAATGAGCCAAGTTAAAAGTACGATGCTAGTGACAGTTTGGGTGTTTATCGGTAGCGAAGGTGCAGTAATTTTTTCTAGTAGAGCTAAAAATAAAAAAGATGTAGGTAGTGCCACGGTTATAGGACTTATATCAGTTTTAATTATCTATTTCTTATTAACTGTATTAGCTCAAGGCGTGATTTTGCAAAATCATATTTCGCAATTAGATTCGCCAAGTATGGCACAGGTGCTTGCAACTATTGTAGGTGGTTGGGGATCTACACTTGTAAATATTGGTTTAATTATTTCGGTACTAGGTGCATGGTTAGGATGGACACTGCTTGCTGGTGAATTACCTTTCATTGTTGCAAAAGATGGATTATTTCCAAAATGGTTTGCTAAAGAAAATAAAAATGGAGCACCTGTAAATGCACTGCTTATTACCAATATATTAGTACAATTATTTTTAATAAGTATGCTATTTACACAGAGTGCGTATCAATTTGCATTTTCACTAGCATCAAGTGCTATTTTATACCCTTACATGTTCAGTGCATTTTACCAAGTTAAATACACTTTAGAGCATCGACAGCAAGCAACTACTAAACAATGGACGATTGGTATCATAGCCTCAATTTATGCTATATGGCTTATATATGCAGCAGGTATCAATTACTTATTATTGACGATGTTACTTTATATTCCAGCTCTTCTTGTTTATACAATCGTTCAAAAGAATAATCAGACACGTTTGATTAAATCAGACTATATTCTTTTTATGATTATTATCGTACTTGCAGTTATCGGGTTAATTAAGTTATTGATGGGAACGATAAATGTTTTTTAAAAGGAGCGACAAAAATATGAAAGAGAAAATTGTCATTGCATTAGGCGGTAATGCGATACAGACAACAGAAGCAACAGCTGAAGCACAACAAACAGCTATTAGATGTGCGATGCAAAACCTTAAACCTTTATTTGATTCACCAGCGCGTATTGTCATTTCACATGGTAATGGTCCACAAATTGGAAGTTTATTAATCCAACAAGCTAAATCGAACAGTGACACAACGCCGGCAATGCCATTGGATACTTGTGGTGCAATGTCACAGGGTATGATAGGCTATTGGTTGGAAACTGAAATCAATCGCATTTTAACTGAAATGAATAGTGATAGAACTGTAGGCACAATCGTTACACGTGTGGAAGTAGATAAAGATGATCCACGATTTGATAACCCAACTAAACCAATTGGTCCTTTTTATACGAAAGAAGAAGTTGAAGAATTACAAAAAGAACAGCCAGACTCAGTCTTTAAAGAAGATGCAGGACGTGGTTATAGAAAAGTAGTTGCGTCACCACTACCTCAATCTATACTAGAACACCAGTTAATTCGAACTTTAGCAGACGGTAAAAATATTGTCATTGCATGCGGTGGTGGCGGTATTCCAGTTATAAAAAAAGAAAATACCTATGAAGGTGTTGAAGCGGTTATAGATAAAGATTTTGCTAGTGAGAAATTAGCAACGCTGATTGAAGCAGATACCTTAATGATTCTTACGAATGTAGAAAATGTATTTATTAACTTTAATGAACCTAATCAACAACAAATCGATGATATTGATGTAGCAACACTGAAAAAATACGCGGCACAAGGTAAGTTTGTGGAAGGATCGATGTTGCCAAAAATAGAAGCTGCGATACGATTTGTTGAAAGTGGGGAAAACAAAAAAGTTATCATTACCAATTTAGAGCAGGCATACGAAGCTTTGATTGGTAATAAAGGTACACACATTCACATGTAGCACTTTATCACGCGACAAAACATTAAATATGTTTCTCCGTTGATTCAAATGAAAAAGTTGTCTGCTGACACTTTGCAAGGTTTGAAGGAGTTTAACTTATGACAGAAAACTTTATTTTGGGTAGAAATAATAAATTAGAACATGAACTAAAGGCATTAGCAGATTACATTAATATCCCATATAGTATATTACAACCATATCAAAGTGAATGTTTTGTCAGACATTATACGAAAGGCCAAGTTATTTATTTTTCGCCACAAGAAAGTAGCAATATTTACTTTTTAATTGAAGGTAACATTATTAGAGAACATTACAATCAAAATGGAGATGTATATCGTTATTTTAATAAAGAGCAAGTATTATTTCCAATCAGTAACTTATTTCATCCGAAAGAGGTTAACGAATTGTGTACAGCATTAACCGATTGTACAGTTCTTGGATTGCCTAGAGAATTGATGGCCTTTTTGTGCAAAGCTAATGATGATATATTTTTGACACTTTTTGCATTAATAAATGATAATGAGCAGCAACACATGAACTATAACATGGCATTAACAAGTAAATTTGCTAAAGATCGAATTATCAAATTGATATGCCATCTATGTCAGACAGTAGGATACGATCAAGATGAATTTTATGAAATCAAACAGTTTTTAACTATTCAACTCATGAGTGATATGGCTGGGATTTCCCGGGAAACAGCTGGTCATATTATTCATGAACTTAAAGATGAAAAACTTGTTGTTAAAGATCATAAAAATTGGTTAGTAAGCAAACATTTATTCAATGATGTATGTGTTTAATATACAATGTAAAATGAATAAGTTGAACATGAGGTCTAACGTACATTTATACGTTAGGCCTTTTTTGCTAGCATGATGAATAATTTAAAATGTTAGTTAAATTTGATTGTTGAAATTACAGTAAAATTTAAGGTGATGAAAAATTTAGAACTTCTAAGTTTTTGAAAAGTAAAAAATTTGTAATAGTGTAAAAATAGTATATTGATTTTTGCTAGTTAACAGAAAATTTTAAGTTATATAAATAGGAAGAAAACAAATTTTACGTAATTTTTTTTCGAAAAGCAATTGATATAATTCTTATTTCATTATACAATTTAGACTAATCTAGAAATTGAAATGGAGTAATATTTTTGAAAAAAAGAATTGATTATTTGTCGAATAAGCAGAATAAGTATTCGATTAGACGTTTTACAGTAGGTACCACATCAGTAATAGTAGGGGCAACTATACTATTTGGGATAGGCAATCATCAAGCACAAGCTTCAGAACAATCGAACGATACAACGCAATCTTCGAAAAATAATGCAAGTGCAGATTCCGAAAAAAACAATATGATAGAAACACCTCAATTAAATACAACTGCTAATGATACATCTGATATTAGTGCAAACACAAACAGTGCGAATGTAGATAGCACAACAAAACCAATGTCTACACAAACGAGCAATAACACTACAACAGAGCCAGCTTCAACAAATGAAACACCTCAACCGACGGCAATTAAAAATCAAGCAACTGCTGCAAAAATGCAAGATCAAACTGTTCCTCAAGAAGCAAATTCTCAAGTAGATAATAAAACAACGAATGATGCTAATAGCATAGCAACAAACAGTGAGCTTAAAAATTCTCAAACATTAGATTTACCACAATCATCACCACAAACGATTTCCAATGCGCAAGGAACTAGTAAACCAAGTGTTAGAACGAGAGCTGTACGTAGTTTAGCTGTTGCTGAACCGGTAGTAAATGCTGCTGATGCTAAAGGTACAAATGTAAATGATAAAGTTACGGCAAGTAATTTCAAGTTAGAAAAGACTACATTTGACCCTAATCAAAGTGGTAACACATTTATGGCGGCAAATTTTACAGTGACAGATAAAGTGAAATCAGGGGATTATTTTACAGCGAAGTTACCAGATAGTTTAACTGGTAATGGAGACGTGGATTATTCTAATTCAAATAATACGATGCCAATTGCAGACATAGTAAACGATAAAAATGAAGTTGTAGCAAAAGCGACATATGATATTTTGACTAAGACATATACATTTGTCTTTACGGATTATGTAAATGATAAGCAAAATATTAATGGGAAATTTTCATTACCTTTATTTACAGACCGAGCAAAGGCACCTAAATCAGGAACATATGATGCAAATATTAATATTGCGGATGAAATGTTTAACAATCAAATTACTTATAACTATAGTTCACCAATTGCAGGTATTGATAAACCAAATGGCGCGAACATTTCTTCTCAAATTATTGGTGTAGATACAGCTTCAGGTCAAAACACATACAAGCAAACAGTATTTGTTAACCCTAAGCAACGAGTTTTAGGTAATACGTGGGTGTATATTAAAGGTTACCAAGATAAAATCGAAGAAAGTAGCGGTAAAGTAAGTGCTACAGATACAAAACTGAGAATTTTTGAAGTGAATGATACATCTAAATTATCAGATAGCTACTATGCGGACCCAAATGACTCTAACCTTAAAGAAGTAACGAATGAATTTAAGGATAAAATCACTTATAAATACCAAAATGTAGCAAGTATTAATTTTGGCGATATTACTAAAACGTATGTTGTATTAGTGGAAGGTCACTATGATAATACTGGTAAAAACTTGAAAACACAGGTTATTCAAGAAAATATTGACCCAGCGACAGGTAAAGACTACAGTATTTTCGGTTGGAATAATGAGAATGTTGTACGTTATGGTGGTGGAAGTGCTGATGGTGATTCAGCAGTAAATCCGAAAGACCCAACTCCAGGGCCACCGGTTGACCCAGAACCAAGTCCAGATCCAGAACCGGAGCCAACGCCAGATCCAGAACCAAGTCCAGACCCAGAACCGGAACCAAGCCCAGACCCGGATCCGGATTCGGATTCAGACAGTGACTCAGGCTCAGACAGCGACTCAGGTTCAGATAGCGACTCAGAATCAGATAGCGATTCGGATTCAGACAGTGATTCAGATTCAGACAGCGACTCAGAATCAGATAGCGACTCAGAATCAGATAGTGATTCAGATTCAGACAGTGACTCGGACTCAGACAGTGATTCAGACTCAGATAGCGATTCAG
>NZ_KV839093.1:0-212 GCF_001838845.1 Staphylococcus sp. HMSC36A10 | reverse complement strand
AAAAAGCTGATTTCTATTAATTATTTGATAGAAATCAGCTTTTTTGATATGTATTTTATAATGTACAGCTCGTTGAGCTGCTATTTTCCTTATATTAAGTGCCATTAATACAAAACCTAGCTCTCGTTTAACTTTATTTATTCCTCGAACTGACATTCGAGTGAAACCCAAAATAGCCTTCATAAATCCAAAAACAGGCTCTACATCAATTT
>NZ_KV839092.1:0-731 GCF_001838845.1 Staphylococcus sp. HMSC36A10 | reverse complement strand
AAGAATTAACTGTTAACTAGAGTTTACACCACCAATAGAAATATAAAGAAGGCAACAGGATATTATTACACGAGCAAAGTTCATGATGAATTTAATGAAAAAGAGCATCAAAAAAAATATCATGTTGAACTTAAAAATAATAAAATAGTTCTTTTGGATAATGTAGAAGATTCAAAGCTCAAAAATAAAATAGAAAATTTTAAATTCTTTAGTCAGTACGCTGATTTTAGAGATTTTAAAAACTATAAAAATGGAAATATATCAAGTGCAGATAATGTACCAAGTTTCGATGCAGAATATCAAATAAGTAATACGGATAAAAATGTAAAAAAACTTAGAGAGGTTTATCCAATCACAACAAAAAAATCTCCAGTATTAAAATTACATATAGATGGTGACATAAAAGGAAGTTCAATTGGATATAAAAATATAGAATTTAATTTTTCAAAAGTAAAAGACGAAGAAACAGCTGTTAGAGATTTTGTGAATTTTGGACCATCTGATGGAGTTAGCTAAAGATAATTAGATGTAGAAATAATTCTAAAACAGAGAGACGTGAAACGATGGGATATTTAAAAAGGATTGGAATGTGTATAAGCCTGTTGATTGTAATCATTTTTGTAACATCTTGCGGTGGTGGTAATAAAATCACTGGAGATTCAAAAGAAACACAAATCAAAAAGAGTTTTGCGAAAACGTTAGATATGTATCCAATTAAGAATCTCGAGGAT
>NZ_KV839091.1:0-445 GCF_001838845.1 Staphylococcus sp. HMSC36A10 | reverse complement strand
GTGACATCTGAAACAAACTGGAAGTACGAATTTAAAGACTTACCGAAGTATGATGAAGGAAAGAAAATAGAATATACAGTGACCGAAGATCACGTAAAAGACTACACAACAGACATCAACGGTACAACAATAACGAACAAGTATACACCAGGAGAGACATCGGCAACAGTAACAAAAAATTGGGATGATAATAATAACCAAGACGGAAAACGACCAACTGAAATTAAAGTTGAGTTATATCAAGATGGAAAAGCAACAGGAAAAACGGCAACATTAAATGAATCTAATAACTGGACCCATACGTGGGCAGGATTAGATGAAAAAGCAAAAGGTCAACAAGTAAAATACACAGTCGAGGAATTAACAAAAGTTAAAGGTTATACAACACATGTGGATAACAATGATATGGGTAACTTGATTGTGACGAATAAATATACGCCAGAAA
>NZ_KV839090.1:36112-39783 GCF_001838845.1 Staphylococcus sp. HMSC36A10 | reverse complement strand
TAAAAATCATCTTATATGCATATACTCAATCTGTTTAATTATGTTCAAAGCATTAAGGTAACAAGACAATATCTAAGATATCAAAGATAGAAATTTTTTGACGTTGTTGCTGATTGTAAACATAACCATCAATTTCATAATTAATAGCATCAATACGATAAATGGTTAAGCGTACTGAATCTACAAAGCCATTATTATAAAATTTAACTTCTACAGGTTGGGCATATTGTAGCGCCTCGTGTAGCCGAATGTTTAGCTCAGCCAATTGATCATCTGATAATACAGGACGTGTAATTTTGTTTTGGTCGATAATGTATTGTTGAATCGTTTCGAATTGTTCGGGTAATGTTGCAAAAGGAGCCCATTTAATCATGCCTCTTCCCATAGGTATATTGTTATCTAGTAATTCTCTTGGAACGTTACGATAATCAGTTTCTTCTTCATAACTTGTCATCCTTAATTCACCCCAATCTGATAATTACATTATACGAACATGTGTTCTATTTTGCAACAAAAATTTTGTGGAAGCATAAACGCGTTAATAATTAATGCTCGTGTAAGTAAAAAAGAGGGATTAATTAAAATCGAATAATGACATATCACAGCAAATAGTTCTTTTAAAGTAGTTAAATAGTTTTAGCTTTAAGGAAATGATAAATGATTGTTAATTCTAGCTAAAATTTAATAAAATGAAAATAAGACTAACATGGAGGGGTAAAAGTAATGACAAATGGATATATTGGTTCTTACACTAAAAAGAATGGTAAAGGGATTTATCGTTTTGAATTAAACGAAAATCAGTCACGTATTGATTTATTAGAAACAGGATTTGAATTAGAAGCGTCTACATATTTGGTGCGTAATAATGAAGTTTTATATGGAATCAACAAAGAAGGAGAACAATGCGGTGTTGCAAGTTTGAAAATTGATGACAATGGTGAATTGCATTTATTAAATAAATGTTTGTCTTCAAAAGCTGGTACAGGTTGTTATGTATCGATTTCAGAAGATAAACGATATTTATTTGAAGCGGTATATGGTGCTGGCATCATACGTATGTATGAATTAAATACGCACACAGGTGAAATTATACGTCTAATTCAAGAACTTGCACATGATTTTCCAACAGGTACACATGAAAGACAAGATCATCCACACGCACATTATATTAATCAAACTCCAGATGGTAAGTACGTTGCAGTAACAGATTTAGGTGCTGATCGTATCGTTACTTATAAATTTGATGACAACGGGTTTGAATTTTATAAAGAATCTTTATTTAAAGATAGTGATGGGACAAGACATATTGAATTTCATGATAATGGAAAATTTGCTTATGTCGTACACGAATTATCAAATACTGTGAGCGTTGCAGAATATAATGACGGTAAATTTGAAGAGCTCGAGCGTCATTTAACAATTCCTGAAAACTTTGATGGAGATACTAAACTTGCAGCAGTGCGTTTGTCTCATGATCAACAATTCTTATATGTATCTAATAGAGGGCATGATAGCATTGCAATTTTTAAAGTTCTTGATAATGGTCAACACTTAGAACTAGTAACAATTACTGAAAGTGGTGGTCAATTCCCAAGAGATTTTAATATTGCCTCATCAGATGACCTTTTAGTTTGTGCTCATGAGCAAGGAGATTCAGTTGTAACTGTTTTCGAAAGAAATAAAGAAACAGGTAAAATTACGCTATGTGATAACACTCGTGTAGCATCTGAAGGTGTATGTGTCATATTTTAATCTTTAATTAATCATGATAAAAAGAAAACCATGTTTCCAAAAAATTTGTGTATACCTTGAAATTTATTGTTTTCAAGAACATCAAATTATGGAAGCATGGTTTATTTTTGTCTCAAAAATTAATTTTTAAAGAAAGCTTTGATGTATTTAAATTTACCTTTATATGGTGGTAAATGGACACCTGATTCTAATCGTGTAGATTTGAAAATGTAGCTTTTTTCATGTGTAAAAGTGTCGAATGAATATTTACCATGATAGCGTCCCATACCTGAGGCGCCAACACCACCAAATGGTAATTTAGGATTCGCTAGGTGCATCAATGTATCATTAATAGCGCCGCCGCCAAATGATAACTCGTTTATTACACGTTGCGTAGCATTTTCATCTTCGCTAAATAAATATAAACTCAAAGGTTTTGGTCTTTGGTGAATAAAGGCTATTGCTTCATCCAATGACTGATACGTTAAAATCGGTAAGATAGGACCAAAAATTTCTTCTTGCATAATTGCTGAATCATTTGTAACGTGATCTAACAATGTTGGTTCTATATAACGTTCATCCTCATCACTATGACCACCAAATACAATATTCATTTGTGCACTGTTAAGTAATGACGTCAGACGATGATAATGTTTAAGGTTTACAATGCGGCCATAATCTGGACTTTGTTGTATATTTTGACCATAAAATTCACGCAACGTTTTTGATAGGGCTGTGATTAAATCATCTTTTACAGATTCGTGTACTAAAATGTAATCAGGTGCAACACATGTTTGGCCGGCATTAGTGAATTTCCCAAAACAAATGCGTTCACTGGCAACCTTAATATTCGCTGTTTCATCAACGATGACTGGAGATTTACCGCCCAATTCTAATGTCACAGGAACTAAATTTTCGCTGGCAGCTTGATAAACGATTTTGCCTACATTTTCACTTCCTGTAAAGAAGACATAGTCAAAAGGTAAGTGAATTAACGTTTGCGTTTCTTCAATTCCTCCCTCAATAACTTCAATGTAATTTGCATCAAATGTTTCATTGATTAATCGTTTAATCACTCGTGCAACGTTTGGTGTCAACTCAGATGGTTTAATAATTGCTGTATTACCTGCTGCAATAGCACCGATTAAAGGTTCGAACACTAGTTGAAAAGGATAGTTAAATGGTGCAATGATCAAAACTGTTCCATAAGGTTCTTTTTTGATATAGCTTTTTGTTGGAAATAAATATAAAGGTGTGTCTACATTTTTTGTTTTAGTCCAGTTTTTAAGTTCCTTACGGGCATTTTTGATACTTTTCAAAGTTATGCCAATTTCAGTAGCATAAGCTTCGACTTTATTTTTTCCTAAATCTGTATATAGTGCTTCTAAAATATCGCTCTCGTATGATTTAATAGCTTTGCTTAACTTCTTTAATTGCTCTTTTCTAAAACTAATATCTTTAGTTTGTTGTGTATTGAAAAAAGCTTTACTGTCATAAAATTTTTGCTCAATGATATTCATAATGAAAAGAACCTCCTTATATGATTATTTTGGAAAAGTGAGTAATTGATTTGAATGTTGTGGCCGTTAATTTTAAATGTTCTTTTGAATTATATATGTTGAAAGTTGAAAATAGAGCGATGAATCGTGTACATAATAATATTTATAACTTTAATCATAACGAAAAAGGTAGGAAGAAAACAAAAATTTATACTCAACATCGCAAATATTTTAAGAAAATGTAAAGACAAAAGGGGAATTGTATAGAAATCACTAATCTGTGGGTTAGGATAGCTAAAGGAATGAAAACTGCTATTGAAAAGGTTGTAAATTAGTCAAACGTAAATAAAAAACAGTTCATTGAAAGTGAAATAAATTCTACTTTAATGAACTGTTAGTTAAATACAACATGTCTATAAATAGACAGTAATATAGTATTAT
>NZ_KV839090.1:0-36012 GCF_001838845.1 Staphylococcus sp. HMSC36A10 | reverse complement strand
ACATGTCTATAAATAGACAGTAATATAGTATTATTTTGTTAATGCTTCAGTGATTTGAGGTACGATTTGTTTTTTTCGAGAAACAACACCAGATAAGAAGGCCATGTCATCTTCTAATTGAACATTGAATGCTTCGCCGACTTTATCTTTTTCAGCACCTACAACTAAAATTTTAGAATCACTATTAATGATGTCAGTAACAACAAGTACAAATAAGTCATATTTTTCTTGTGCACTTACAGCTAACATTTCTTTTTCTAAATCTTCTTTACGATTTAACACTTCGTCAAGGTCAACAGCATTAACTTGTGCAATACGAGTCACATAGTCACCCATAGTAAATGATTTAGCATCCATGTTTAATAAGAATTCAACTGATTTATCAGTTGTTGAAGCACCTGCTTTTAACATATCTAAGCCGTACTTTTGAATATCAACTTTAGCAATATCTTTTAATTCTTCAGCTGCTTTAACGTCTTGTTGTGTACATGTTGGTGATTTGAAAAGTAAGCTATCTGAGATAATTGCTGATAACATTAAACCGGCAATTTCAGGTTTAATTTCAAAGCCACGTTCTCTAAACATTTTGTATAAAATTGTAGCTGTACAACCAACTGGTTCAGCACGATAACATAAAGGACCAGCAGTTTCGAAATTTGCAATTCTGTGATGATCAATTACATGCTTAATTGTAGCAGAGGCAATCGTATCAGAACTTTGTTGGAATTCGTTATGATCAACTAAGATAACATCTTGACCATCTAAATCATCCGTTAATAATTCCGGAGCAGGTACATTAAATGTATCTAACGCGAATTGAGTTTCTGCACTCACATCACCTAAACGGTATGCTTTGGCTCCTGAATTACCTCTAAGTTGTTCAAATTCTGCCATAATAATCGCAGATGAAATTGCATCAGTGTCTGGATTCTTATGTCCGAAAATATATGTTTTAGCCATTGTCAAATATCTCCCTTGTAAATTGTATTCTTTATAATTATTTTAGCACGATTTAAACGTGTTGTTCTACCTCTGCACCTAATGAGTTTTTGAAATGTGCAAGTGCCCATTCATGCCCTTTTTGATTAAATGAAGCCACTCCCTCAGCAGGTACTGAAATTTTATAACCTAAGTTGTATGCAGAAATTGCTGTATGTAACACGCAAATATCGGTACATACACCAACGATTTCGACTTGATTAATACTTCTTTCTCTCAATAAACTATCAAGCGGGGTACCAAAGAACGAATCATAGCGCGTTTTATCAATGAAATGTACATTAGGTTGCGCTTTAATTGTTTCGTATAATTTACCTACTTTACCGTATAATTCTCTACCACTTGTATCTACGATATTGTGTGGTGGGAATAATTTACTTTCAGGATGATGAATGTCATGTAAATAATGTAAATCCATTAAAAAGAATATATGGTCTTGATAATAATTAAAGTCATTGATACGAGAAACAATAAAATCTTCAATATTTTGTCCAGGTTTACCGCATGTTAGTAAGCCGTCATCTGCGATAAAGTCATATGAATAGTCAACAACTAATAGTGCGCGATGTGTCATTCAACATCTCTCCTATATAATAATAAAATAAACTCCCATCTATTCATAAATGCTAGAGTAATTTTTAACCCTAATGGTTAATATATAAATATAGATTAAGTATATAGATTAATCAACTTTTTTGGAAGAGCAAATCACGCAATCAACAAATAATATAAGAAGTTTTTGCGATAGTTTTAAAATAGCTGTAATAGAATACTAAATGTGACAAACTTAGAACTAATATCAAGTGTTGATGTTTTGAATATAAAAATGCTAATAGATGGCATCACGAGATTTATGACTATCTGTTAAATCAACCTAACACGATTATAATTTGAATAATTGGTTAATATATGAGTAATTAGAAAATAGACAAAGGATGACGATTTATGTATATCAATATGAAAGATTATGGGTTAACAGGCATAAACAAAACTAAAGATACTCGAGCAATACAACATGCGTTAAATCGTGGAAGATGTAAACCAACGACAGTTTATATACCGAAAGGGACGTATGATATTTGCAAACCATTAACGATATATGGCAATACAACACTTTTGTTGGATAATGAAACTATTTTACGCCGATGTCATTCTGGTCCTTTATTAAAAAATGGTCATCGCTTTGGTTTTTATCGTGGTTATAATGGACACAGTCATATTCATATTAAAGGCGGCAAGTTTGATATGAATGGCGTATCGTATCCTTATAACAATACAGCTATGTGCATTGGGCATGCTGAAGATATTCAATTAATAGGTGTGACTATTAAGAATGTAGTGAGTGGTCATGCAATTGATACTTGCGGGATTAATGGACTCTATATTAAAAGCTGTTCATTTGAAGGATTTATAGACTATAGTGGCGAACGCTTTTATTCTGAAGCAATACAATTAGACATTCAAGTACCTGGTGCTTTTCCAAAATTCGGAACGACAGATGGTACGATAACGAAAAATGTCGTTATCGAAGATTGTTATTTTGGACCTTCAGAATTGCCCGAAATGGGAAGTTGGAATCGTGCTATTGGCTCACATGCAAGTAGACATAATCGTTACTATGAGAATATTCATATTAGAAATAATATATTTGAAGATATACAAGGTTATGCATTAACTCCCTTGAAGTATAAAGATGCTTTCATTATTAATAATAAGTTTATTAACTGTGAGGGTGGTATTAGATATTTAGGAGTTAGAGATGGTAAAAATGCAGCAGATGTGATGACAGGAAAAGACTTAGGTTCCCAAGCAGGCATAAATATGAATATAATTGGAAATGAATTTAAAGGATCAATGTCTAAAGATGCGATACATGTACGTAATTATAATAATGTTAAACATAAAGATGTATTAATCGTTGGGAATACATTCAATAATTCGACTCAATCAATTCATTTAGAAGATATTGATACAGTGTTTTTAAGTCCTGTTGAAGCGGGTATTCAAGTTACTACAATCAATATAGATGAAATAAAAAAGTAAAAAGTTTCGCATGACATTAGGATTAAGAATAGTAGATAATTTTTGAAAGCGCATTCATAAAACGGTATAAATATGCTATAATAAACCCAATTATCTGATAAAAGGGGTATTTTGACGGTAATGATAATACAAGATAGACAACTTTCTATACTCTAATATAGTGAGTTGAAGTAGCTTGTCATAATCATCATGAGGGGGAAATTTATGGCTTATTTCAATCAACATCAATCAATGATATCGAAAAGGTATTTAACATTCTTTTCAAAATCAAAGAAAAAGAAACCGTTTAGTGCGGGACAACTTATTGGACTAATATTAGGTCCATTACTTTTCCTATTAACATTATTGTTCTTTCATCCACAAGACTTACCTTGGAAAGGCGTCTATGTTTTAGCGATTACTTTATGGATTGCGACTTGGTGGATTACTGAAGCAATTCCTATTGCAGCAACGAGCTTATTACCAATTGTGTTATTACCATTAGGTCACATACTTACACCAGAACAAGTATCATCCGAATATGGCAATGATATTATCTTTTTGTTTTTAGGTGGATTTATTTTGGCAATTGCAATGGAAAGATGGAATTTACATACGAGAGTAGCTTTGACTATTATTAATTTAATTGGTGCAAGCACTTCAAAAATATTACTTGGATTCATGGTGGCAACAGGATTCTTATCTATGTTTGTATCGAACACTGCAGCTGTAATGATTATGATTCCGATTGGTTTAGCAATTATTAAGGAAGCACATGATTTACAAGAAGCCAATACGAATCAAACAAGTATTCAAAAGTTTGAAAAATCTCTAGTTTTAGCAATTGGCTATGCAGGTACGATTGGTGGCTTGGGTACATTAATCGGAACCCCGCCATTAATTATTTTAAAAGGACAATACATGCAACATTTTGGACATGAAATTAGTTTTGCTAAATGGATGATTGTAGGGATTCCAACGGTCATTGTTTTGTTAGGTATTACTTGGCTCTATTTAAGATATGTTGCGTTTAGACATGATTTGAAATATTTACCTGGTGGTCAGACGTTAATTAAACAAAAGTTAGACGAGCTTGGCAAAATGAAGTATGAAGAAAAGGTAGTACAAACTATCTTTGTACTTGCCAGCTTATTATGGATTACAAGAGAGTTTCTTCTGAAAAAATGGGAAGTTACGTCATCTGTTGCAGATGGTACGATTGCTATTTTTATATCAATATTATTATTTATTATTCCAGCTAAAAATACTGAAAAACATCGCCGTATCATTGACTGGGAAGTTGCAAAAGAGCTCCCTTGGGGTGTATTAATTTTATTTGGTGGCGGTTTAGCATTAGCGAAAGGTATTTCTGAAAGTGGTTTAGCAAAATGGTTAGGCGAACAGTTGAAATCATTAAATGGTGTTAGTCCGATTCTTATTGTAATTGTCATAACAATCTTTGTCTTATTTTTAACTGAAGTGACATCTAATACTGCAACTGCAACGATGATTTTACCGATTTTAGCAACGTTGTCTGTTGCTGTTGGAGTGCATCCATTACTACTTATGGCACCTGCAGCTATGGCGGCTAACTGTGCATACATGTTACCAGTAGGGACACCACCGAATGCAATTATCTTTGGTTCAGGTAAAATATCTATCAAACAAATGGCATCAGTAGGATTCTGGGTAAACTTAATCAGTGCAATAATTATTATTTTAGTCGTGTATTATGTAATGCCTATAGTTTTAGGTATTGATATAAATCAACCACTGCCATTGAAATAGTAATTGCAGATTAGAACGAAAAATAAAAGGTTACATTAGCAATTGCTTGAACGAGTGGTAATGAAACGTATACAGCAGCATCGTGTAAAAACAATACAAACAAAAGAAAGTCAACCAAGGATGGATTCCTATTTTAATCCTTGGTTGACTCTTTATTTTATTTAAATTGTAGAACCTAGAAAATAAAGTTTAATTAAAAGCACCAATCATTTCTACTTTGAAATCTAAGGTTTCTAAAATAGCAATGACTTTCTTTATATCGGTTGTAATTGCAGAATCAGCCTGAACGAAAAATCGATACATACCTAATTGTGTTTTTAAAGGACGAGACTCAATCCAGGATAAATTAATATTAAACAAAGCAAATGTATTAAGCACACTTGCTAACAGCCCAGGTTTATCATGCATTGGTGTAATTAAAAACATCAATGATGTCGCATTTTGATCAAATTGCTGCTGATTTTTTATAACTAAAAAACGTGTCACGTTATGTGGATAGTCTTCAATATGTGTATCAATAGGTGTAAAACCATAAGCTTCGCCACTACCTAAAGGTGCAATTGCTGCAACGCCATTTTCAATTTTAGTCAAACTTTGAATTGTACTGTCGACATAATCATAGTCAAATTGATGTTGATGTATGTAATTTGTTGTTTGACTGATTGCTGGTGCAATAGAATACACTTTTTTAATATCAGAAATGGAATCTGTTCCATTACCATATAATGCAAAGTTAATATCTAAACGTATTTCACCGTGTGCAAAGACATCTTGCTGTGCAAGTGCATCTGCCACAATGTTGATTGTTCCTTCTATAGAATTTTCAATAGGGACAACACCAATCGATGTGTCATCATCTGCAACTGCCTTGATGACTTCAAATAAATTTGACTTTGGTTGAAAAGTTGCTTCATTTTCAGAAAAATACTGACGACAAGCCAAATATGAAAATGTACCTTTAGGGCCTAAATAATATAATTGCATATGCTACACCTCTACTAACTTAATGATGGAAAGGGCACTGGTTAGCATTTGATTCTTTCTTTTTATAGAAAAAGTTTGGATCTTTTACTGTATTGTCATATCCGTGATGATAATTTGACGTCAATGTTGGAGATAATGGCGGTGCTAGCCAAGACCATTTTCCGGTAACTTGACGACCTTGTTGTGCTTCGTTACGTTCGAATAGTTCGAATTGCTTTGCAGCGGTCAAATGATCGACAATTGATACGCCTTCTTTTTTAAAGGAATGATACACAGCATAGTTCAATTCAACAAGTGCTCGATCTTTATTAAATGAATTATTTTTAAGTGTATCAAATTCAAACGCATCTGCAACTTTTTCTAGTAAATTGTAACGGTAATCATCAATAAAGTTACGTACGCCAATTTCAGTTACCATATACCAACCGTTAAAGGGTGCAGTTGGATACACAATGCCACCGATTTTTAAGTCCATGTTGGAAATGATAGGGACTGCATACCATTTTAAGTTCAATTTTCTTAATTTTGGATAATGATTATGTTCAATAGGTACTTCTTTAATTAATGAAGTAGGATATTCGTAAAATTTAACTGACTCATTAGGTAATTGGTAAATCAGTGGTAACACGTCAAAATTAGTACCTTTTCCTTTCCAACCTAAGTGATTTGCTAAGCGTGTAACTTCTTTTTCAGCAGAATCACCACAATTGTCATAGCCAGCATAGCGAATTAATTGATTGTTGAAAATTTTAGGTCCATCCTTTGGAGCATATATAGTAATATACGGCTTTAATTTACCTCCATTTGTAGCCTGTGTAATATGATAAGTAATTGATGATAAGAACGATGCTTCGTCAGTAACATCTCTTGCATCAATGACATTTAACGAATCCCAAAATAAACGACCAATGCAACGATTTGAATTACGCCAAGCCATTTTAGCACCATAAATAAGTTCTTCTTCTGTATGTGTATATGTCCCAGTTTCTTTTATTTCTAGTTCAATGTCATGTAAACGTTTATTGATAATTTGCGTTTCATAATGACACTCTTTATACATGTTTTCTATGAAAGCTTGAGCCTCTTTAAATAACATTAACAACACCTCGCTTTATATTATAGTCTACATTATTAAAATACTCTTAAAAATTATGTATATGTCATTAAATTGTTGGTTGATTTTAATTAAAAGTATGGAAATTAAGGGGCTCTTATGTATATAAAAAAATGAATTATGATAAAATGTAAGAAAATATTTAGGTCGATTGGAGAGATACAAGTGTACCAATTAGAAGACGACAGTTTAATGTTACATAATGACTTATATCAAATAAATATGGCTGAAAGTTATTGGAATGATAATATTCATGAAAAAATGGCTGTATTTGATTTGTATTTTAGAAAAATGCCATTTAATAGTGGCTATGCTGTTTTTAATGGTTTAAAACGCGTCATTGATTTTATAGAACATTTTGGATTTTCAGAATCTGATTTGGAATATTTAAAGTCTATTGGCTACAAGGATGATTTCTTATCATATTTAAAAGATTTAAAATTCACAGGAAGCATCCGTTCGATGCAAGAAGGCGAGTTATGCTTTGGTAACGAACCATTGTTACGCGTAGAAGCACCATTGATTCAAGCGCAATTAATAGAAACAATTTTATTAAACATTGTAAATTTCCATACACTAATTACAACAAAGGCAAGTAGAATTCGTCAAATTGCATCAAATGATAAATTAATGGAGTTTGGTACACGTCGTGCGCAAGAAATTGATGCAGCATTGTGGGGCGCTAGAGCTGCTTACATCGGAGGCTTTGATTCTACAAGTAATGTTAGGGCGGGTAAATTATTTGGTATACCTGTGTCTGGTACACATGCACATGCATTTGTCCAAACTTATGGAGACGAATATGTTGCCTTCAAAAAATATGCTGAAAGACATAAAAATTGTGTGTTCCTAGTAGATACGTTCCATACTTTAAAATCTGGCGTGCCAAATGCAATAAAAGTTGCAAAAGAATTAGGTGACAAAATTAACTTTGTAGGTATTCGATTAGATTCTGGAGATATCGCTTATTTATCTAAAGAGGCAAGACGTATGCTTGATGAAGCAGGATTTACTGAAACTAAAATTATCGCGTCTAATGATTTGGATGAAGAAACGATTACGAGTTTGAAAGCACAAGGTGCAAAAGTAGATTCTTGGGGCGTTGGTACAAAGCTGATTACAGGATACGATCAACCAGCATTGGGTGCAGTATATAAACTTGTAGCTATTGAAAATGAAGATGGTTCATATAGTGATCGTATTAAATTATCAAATAACGCTGAAAAGGTTACGACGCCAGGTAAGAAAAATGTATATCGCATTATAAACAAGAAAACAGGTAAGGCAGAAGGCGATTATATTACTTTGGAAAATGAAAATCCATACGATGAACAACCTTTAAAATTATTCCATCCAGTGCATACTTATAAAATGAAATTTATAAAATCTTTCGAAGCCATTGATTTGCATCATAATATTTATGAAAATGGTAAATTAGTATATCAAATGCCAACAGAAGATGAATCACGTGAATATTTAGCACAAGGATTACAATCTATTTGGGATGAAAATAAGCGTTTCCTGAATCCACAAGAATATCCAGTCGATTTAAGCAAGGCATGTTGGGATAATAAACATAAACGTATTTTTGAAGTTGCGGAACACGTTAAGGAGATGGAAGAAGATAATGAGTATATTACAAGACGTTATTGTACAAGAAATGAAAGTGAAAAAGCGTATCGATAGTGCTGAAGAAATTATGGAATTAAAGCAATTTATAAAAAATTATGTACAATCACATTCATTTATAAAATCTTTAGTGTTAGGTATTTCAGGAGGACAAGATTCTACATTAGTTGGAAAATTAGTACAAATGTCTGTTAACGAATTACGTGAAGAAGGCATTGATTGTACGTTTATTGCAGTTAAATTACCTTATGGAGTTCAAAAAGATGCTGATGAAGTTGACCAAGCTTTGCGATTCATTGAACCAGATGAAATAGTAACAGTCAATATTAAGCCTGCAGTTGATCAAAGTGTGCAATCACTAAAAGAAGCCGGTATTGTTCTTACAGATTTCCAAAAAGGAAATGAAAAAGCGCGTGAACGTATGAAAGTACAATTTTCAATTGCTTCAAACCGACAAGGTATTGTAGTAGGAACAGATCATTCAGCTGAAAATATAACTGGTTTTTATACGAAGTACGGTGATGGTGCTGCAGATATCGCACCTATATTTGGTTTGAATAAACGACAAGGTCGTCAATTATTAGCGTATCTTGGTGCGCCAAAGGAATTATATGAAAAAACGCCAACTGCTGATTTAGAAGATGATAAACCACAGCTTCCAGATGAAGATGCATTAGGTGTAACTTATGAGGCGATTGATAATTATTTAGAAGGTAAGCCAGTTACGCCAGAAGAACAAAAAGTAATTGAAAATCATTATATACGAAATGCACACAAACGTGAACTTGCATATACAAGATACACGTGGCCAAAATCCTAATTTAATTTTTTCTTCTAACGTGTGACTTAAATTAAATATGAGTTAGAATTAATAACATTAAACCACATTCAGCTAGACTACTTCAGTGTATAAATTGAAAGTGTATGAACTAAAGTAAGTATGTTCATTTGAGAATAAATTTTTATTTATGACAAATTCGCTATTTATTTATGAGAGTTTTCGTACTATATTATATTAATATGCATTCATTAAGGTTAGGTTGAAGCAGTTTGGTATTTAAAGTGTAATTGAAAGAGAGTGGGGCGCCTTATGTCATTCGTAACAGAAAATCCATGGTTAATGGTACTAACTATATTTATCATTAACGTTTGTTATGTAACGTTTTTAACGATGCGAACAATTTTAACGTTGAAAGGTTATCGTTATATTGCTGCATCAGTTAGTTTTTTAGAAGTATTAGTTTATATCGTTGGTTTAGGTTTGGTTATGTCTAATTTAGACCATATTCAAAATATTATTGCCTACGCATTTGGTTTTTCAATAGGTATCATTGTTGGTATGAAAATAGAAGAAAAACTGGCATTAGGTTATACAGTTGTAAATGTAACTTCAGCAGAATATGAGTTAGATTTACCGAATGAACTTCGAAATTTAGGATATGGCGTTACGCACTATGCTGCGTTTGGTAGAGATGGTAGTCGTATGGTGATGCAAATTTTAACACCAAGAAAATATGAACGTAAATTGATGGATACGATAAAAAATTTAGATCCGAAAGCATTTATCATTGCGTATGAACCTCGAAACATACATGGTGGATTCTGGACTAAAGGCATTCGTCGTAGAAAGCTTAAAGATTATGAACCAGAAGAACTGGAAAGTGTAGTAGAACATGAAATTCAAAGTAAATGAGAATGAAACAATTGCTGATTGTTTGTCACGAATGAAAATGCAAGGGTATATGCCGGTAAAACGTCTTGAAAAACCCGTGTTTCAGGAGCAAAAAGATGGCACGGTTGAAGTATCACATCAAGAAATCATTTTTGTAGGTAAGAAAATCCAATAACATAATCCAATTTAAATAAAGACTATTTGAAGAGGAAAGGCTATTCAAAGTTTGAGTAATTTTACTTTGAATAGCCTATTTGTTTATACATGCAAGATGCTCGATCCATATTGTATGAGAAACCCCCAGCAAGCTATATAAAGCATATGCTGTGGGTTCTTAATATTTTAAAAATTATTGTTAGATTATATATATCGTCGCTTTTTCTAAAACAATCTCATCGCATGAAATTTTTTCTTCCTAGAGACCTTTAATAAGATTAATAGTTTACTTAATCATATCTAGATAGTCTTATGACTTATGCTTAATGAAAGTCATTCTAGGAGAAGTTCCCAAAGCTTCTGTGTTCATAATTGTTAGTAGTATTTTATTATCATTTGGTATAAATATTTCAATAACAATTGAGCTATTATTTTTATTATATAATGTGAGTTGTTTGTGTTCTGTATTTATATATTTGCAAATGTAATCAGAATCGTCTGAGGTACTGAGAATAAATTTTAAAGGACTATCATTTAAATCTTGAGGATGCCATTCTCCCTCAATAATATTAAGATAATACTTAGCCTCTGAATTACATTTGAATTTATCAATACTAAATAATTCAATTTGTTCCATAATATTATTTACCTTTCTAAAATACAAATTTTAATAACCATAAATAGATGAATACCATCGATAATGGTCGCCATTGGATACTGGAATAACATTGTTTTTAGCATCTTGAGTCATAAAACCATTATCCCATGGATTCCATATAATTATAACCTCTTGTCCATTATCTAATTTAGCGTTCCCAACAACTGCCATGGCATGCCCTGCGTGCATACCATTTCTTGATTCTACTCTACTACCTAAAACAGCAATTCCTTTATTATTTTTAGTAAGATTGTCAACTTCATTATATGTAGTCATTCTATTAAGAAGTTGTGGACTTCTTCCCTGAGTTTGTCCAAAATAAATCATCTCTCTTGGCGTTAAACCAGTAAATTGGAATCGTTGTCCTTGTAAGTTTGGGTGTAAAAATCTCATCACAGCTTCTGCATGATATTTGTTAGTATTATAAGTCGCATTTAGTAATGCAGACATCGTATAGCCTGCACACCAACCATTGTTACCTTGAGTTTCTCTTATCTTGAAATTCTCAAGTTTATTTACATATTGCTCGTTGTAAGTATAATTATTACTTTTAAATTGACTGGTTGGCATAGTGACAGAAGCTTTTTGCTTTAGTTGCGTTACATTATTGCCAGTAGGTATACTCTCGGTCTTTTTTAACTTTTTATCTTCTAGACGTGGTGTTTTTAGTACTAGTTTAGCTTTATGATTTTGAGTAACCACATAGTAACCTTTTGAGTTTGTCAAAATAGTAATTTGTTGATCTTTATATTGATTTAAGGCTTTAGATAAAAATGGAGAAACATTGATTGTGTATTTAGAAGATGAACTAGAATACTTAGTGACTTTTGGTGAAATTGTAACTATATAATCGATATTACCTTCAGTGTTCAAAACTGGAAAATAATAATTACCATCACTCTTTTTGTTGAATTTATAAATTTTAAAAGGTTCACCAAGTGTATACGAGGCTTTCTCTTTATTATAGATTTTATCAAGTGAAGTAACATAAGAAAGATAGTCTTTTTGCGCTAAATTACGTACGTCAGTAGGAACACTCTTGTCCTCGACATTAACTTGCACATGCTTCTTATCTTTTGCTTTGATATTTGAATTGCTCTCAGCGTTTGCAATAGGGGTAACACTTAAAGAAAGTATTAAACTTAAAGCTATTAATTTTGGAAAGTTTCTTTTCATATAAAAACTCCTTTATTTTGTTATAAAATAATTATATTAAATTTAGTTAAGAGTTTCAATATAAATTTTTAATCTATGTTTAAAAAATATTTAATTTTTACACATTATCAGTTTATGTAATAATTTAGTAGCTTATTTACTAAATTGTAAACATCTCATTCAATAATTAATATAATCGAAAGTTTCATGAAAATATATTAGTCGATTTTGAAAGAAGCGTAGTCAATTTATGTCTTTCTATAAAAATTTACTATTAAGAAAATCTCTGCGTATTTTTCTATAATCAGTTTCGTATTTATACGATTCTGGAGTTCAATATTAATGTCTTATATTTAAAATGCCATACCTATGCAATAGAACATATATTCTTTTTGTGAGTAGAAAGTTTGTTATATTAGAAGTGAATAATTTTAAAACATATTATGGAAATGTAAGAAGGAATATTATGAAACTAGGTAAAGTAGATTATTAGAAATTCCATACAATAGGAGAAGTAAAGTGAATAAAATCTGGTATTACTAAAGCTATTGATTGTCCTAATTGTAATAAAAAGTTGGATAGTGTAGTTGAGGGGAGAAAAACTAAAATGCAAAAATATATTCTCAATGGATCATTATAAATACCAATTAGATTAAAGTATTGCGAACATTTACAATTAGAAATCAGTATTAATCTGCCATAGATAATTGTATTAATGTAAAAAATAAAATAGAATGAGAATATACGGAAATTTTTTATACATTTATAACCAATTCTGTTAAACTGTGAAGAGTAGAGTTAAAAACGAACTTTTTGTTTATTTTTATTAAAAATGTTCTGTTTTTGAAAATTCGAGTATACATACGATAGGAGTTAAAAAAATGATTGAACGCTATTCTAGAGAAGAAATGTCTAATATTTGGACTGATCAAAATCGCTATGAAGCATGGTTAGAAGTGGAAATTTTAGCATGTGAAGCATGGAGTGAATTAGGACATATACCGAAAGCTGACGTACAAAAAATTCGTCAAAACGCAAAGGTAAATGTCGAACGTGCACAAGAAATTGAACAAGAAACGCGCCATGATGTTGTAGCCTTTACTAGACAAGTTTCTGAAACGCTAGGTGAAGAACGTAAGTGGGTACATTATGGTTTAACTTCTACTGATGTTGTAGATACAGCTTTAAGTTTCGTTATTAAACAAGCAAATGACATTATTGAAAAAGATTTAGAAAGATTTATCGACGTTTTAGCTGAAAAAGCAAAAAATTATAAATATACATTGATGATGGGACGTACACATGGAGTGCATGCAGAACCAACTACATTTGGTGTCAAAATGGCATTGTGGTACACGGAAATGCAACGTAACTTACAACGTTTCAAACAAGTAAGAGAAGAAATTGAAGTAGGGAAAATGAGTGGTGCAGTAGGTACTTTTGCTAACATTCCTCCTGAAATAGAAAGTTATGTGTGTAAACATTTAGGTATTGGCACAGCTCCTGTATCAACGCAAACATTGCAACGCGATCGACATGCATACTATATTGCGACATTAGCATTAATCGCGACGTCACTAGAAAAATTTGCCGTTGAAATTCGTAACCTTCAAAAAACCGAAACAAGAGAAGTTGAAGAAGCATTTGCAAAAGGCCAAAAAGGTTCATCTGCAATGCCTCATAAACGAAATCCAATTGGTTCTGAAAATATCACAGGTATTTCAAGAGTCATTCGTGGTTATATTACTACAGCTTATGAGAATGTGCCATTATGGCATGAAAGAGATATTTCTCATTCTTCTGCTGAGCGTATTATGTTACCAGATGTTACAATAGCACTAGATTATGCATTGAATCGTTTCACAAATATTGTGGACCGTTTAACTGTATTTGAAGATAATATGCGTAATAACATAGATAAAACATTTGGTCTGATTTTCTCACAACGTGTCTTATTAGCATTAATTAATAAAGGTATGGTTCGTGAAGAAGCATACGACAAAGTACAACCAAAAGCGATGATATCTTGGGAAACGAAAACACCTTTCCGTGAATTAATCGAACAAGATGAGTCTATTACAAGTGTTTTAACAAAAGAAGAATTGGATGAATGTTTCGATCCTAAACATCATTTGAATCAAGTTGACACTATTTTCGAACGCGCTGGACTAGCATAAAATTAAATAAAGTAACGATTCAGATTTAATAAAATATAAATCGCTACACTTTAATAGATTAATGCGTTAAAATGACATAAAGAATAAAATTATAGGGGTTGTTTCGATATGCAAATTGAAAAATTACGAGGTGCAGCGTTAGATGAATTGTTTGATGCAATACTAACGTTAGAAAATAGAGAAGAATGTTACCAATTTTTCGATGATTTGTGTACTGTAAATGAAATTCAATCACTGTCTCAAAGATTACAAGTTGCTAAAATGATTAAGCAAGGTTATACCTATGCAACGATTGAACAAGAATCTGGAGCATCGACTGCAACGATTTCTAGAGTGAAGCGTTCATTACAATGGGGTAATGATGCTTATACAATGATTTTAGATCGTATGAATATTGAAACAAATGAATAATAAATGAACGATAAACAATGGTTATCTATCTGCACTAATAAGGTAGATAATCATTGTTTTTTCACGAAAAAATTTACAGAGTAAAAGAACTTAAATTTCATATTAAGTCTTTAGAACTCGACACTTAAAAATGCTATAATCATATGTATGTTAAAAAAGGAGTTTCGGAAAATGTATGACATTAAAAAATGGCGCCATATTTTTAAATTAGACCCAGCTAAACATATTTCAGATGATGATTTAGATGCGATTTGTATGTCTCAAACAGATGCAATTATGATTGGTGGAACTGATGACGTTACTGAAGATAATGTCATTCATTTAATGAGCAGAGTAAGAAGATACCCATTGCCTTTAGTACTTGAAATATCAAACATCGAAAGTGTAATGCCTGGTTTTGATTTTTATTTTGTACCTACAGTACTGAACAGTACAGATGTTGTATTTCACAATGGTACATTATTAGAAGCGCTTAAAACATATGGACATAGTATAGATTTTGAGGAAGTAATATTTGAAGGGTATGTCGTGTGCAATGCTGATAGCAAAGTGGCAAAACATACCAAAGCAAATACAGATTTAACAACAGAAGATTTAGAAGCATATGCCCAAATGGTCAATCATATGTATCGATTACCGGTTATGTATATAGAGTATAGTGGTATTTATGGCGACGTATCAAAGGTTCAAGCTGTCTCAGAACATCTAACAGAAACGCAACTTTTTTATGGTGGCGGTATTTCCTCAGAACAACAAGCGACAGAGATGGCAGCTATTGCAGATACAATTATCGTCGGTGATATTATTTATAAAGATATTAAAAAAGCTTTAAAAACAGTAAAAATAAAGGAGTCTAGTAAATGAATGCGTTATTAAATCATATGAATACAGAGCAAAGTGAAGCTGTAAAGACAACAGAAGGACCATTGTTAATTATGGCAGGTGCTGGTTCAGGGAAGACACGTGTTTTAACACATAGAATTGCTTATTTATTAGACGAAAAAGATGTCTCACCATACAATGTTTTGGCTATTACTTTTACAAATAAAGCTGCAAGAGAAATGAAAGAACGTGTTCAAAAATTAGTAGGTGATCAAGCAGAAGTTATTTGGATGTCAACATTCCACTCAATGTGTGTTCGTATTTTACGTCGTGATGCAGATCGAATTGGTATAGAACGCAATTTTACGATAATCGATCCTACAGACCAAAAATCTGTTATTAAAGACGTCTTAAAAAATGAAAATATTGATAGTAAAAAGTTTGAACCTCGTATGTTTATCGGTGCGATCAGTAATTTGAAAAATGAACTTAAAACACCTGCAGATGCTCAAAAAGAAGCCACAGATTATCACTCGCAAATGGTAGCAACGGTTTATAGTGGATATCAACGCCAATTGTCACGTAATGAAGCGTTAGATTTTGATGACCTTATTATGACAACGATTAACTTATTTGAGCGTGTACCAGAAGTTCTAGAATATTATCAGAACAAATTCCAATATATTCATGTAGATGAGTATCAAGATACTAATAAAGCACAATACACATTAGTTAAATTATTAGCAAGTAAGTTTAAAAACTTATGTGTTGTAGGTGACTCAGATCAGTCAATTTATGGTTGGCGTGGTGCTGATATTCAAAATATCTTATCATTTGAAAAAGACTATCCAGAAGCGAATACAATCTTTTTAGAGCAAAATTATCGTTCGACGAAAACGATTTTAAATGCGGCTAACGAAGTGATTAAAAATAATTCTGAACGTAAGCCAAAAGGACTGTGGACTGCAAATACGAATGGTGAGAAAATTCATTACTATGAAGCAATGACGGAACGTGATGAAGCGGAATTTGTAATACGAGAAATTATGAAGCATCAACGAAATGGTAAGAAATATCAAGATATGGCAATTTTATATAGAACGAATGCACAATCACGTGTACTTGAGGAAACATTCATGAAATCTAATATGCCATACACAATGGTTGGTGGCCAAAAGTTCTATGACCGTAAAGAAATCAAAGATTTATTAAGTTATTTGCGTATAATTGCCAATAGTAATGATGACATTAGTTTGCAACGTATTATTAATGTTCCAAAAAGAGGTGTAGGTCCTTCATCTGTTGAAAAAGTTCAAAACTATGCACTTCAAAACAATATCAGTATGTTTGATGCACTTGGAGAAGCTGATTTTATCGGATTGTCAAAAAAGGTGACACAAGAGTGTCTTAATTTTTACGAGTTAATCCAAAGCTTGATAAAAGAACAAGAATTTTTAGAAATTCATGAAATAGTTGATGAAGTATTACAAAAGTCTGGCTATCGAGAAATGCTTGAACGTGAAAATACATTAGAATCTCGAAGTAGATTAGAAAACATCGATGAATTTATGTCAGTACCAAAAGACTATGAGGAAAATACCCCATTAGAAGAACAGTCATTAATTAACTTTTTAACGGATTTATCGTTAGTAGCTGATATTGATGAGGCAGATACTGAAAATGGCGTAACACTAATGACGATGCACTCGGCTAAGGGTCTTGAATTTCCAATCGTCTTTATAATGGGGATGGAAGAATCTTTATTCCCACATATTAGAGCGATTAAGAGTGAAGATGATCATGAAATGCAAGAAGAACGTCGAATTTGTTATGTAGCAATCACAAGGGCTGAAGAGGTGTTATATATCACTCATGCGACATCAAGAATGTTATTTGGTCGCCCTCAGTCAAATATGCCATCTAGATTTTTAAAGGAAATTCCAGAATCACTATTAGAAAATCATTCAAGTGGCAAACGACAAACTATACAACCTAAGGCAAAACCTTTTGCTAAACGTGGATTTAGTCAACGAACAACGTCAACGAAAAAACAAGTATCGTCATCTGATTGGAATGTAGGTGACAAAGTGATGCATAAAGCTTGGGGAGAAGGTATGGTGAGTAATGTAAACGAGAAAAATGGCTCAATCGAACTAGATATTATCTTTAAATCACAAGGGCCAAAACGTTTGTTAGCGCAATTTGCACCAATTGAAAAAAAGGAGGATTAAGGGATGGCTGATTTATCGTCTCGTGTGAACGAGTTACATGATTTATTAAATCAATACAGTTATGAATACTATGTAGAGGATAATCCATCTGTACCAGATAGTGAATATGACAAATTACTTCATGAACTGATTAAAATAGAAGAGGAGCATCCTGAGTATAAGACTGTAGATTCTCCAACAGTTAGAGTTGGCGGTGAAGCCCAAGCCTCTTTCAATAAAGTCAACCATGACACGCCAATGTTAAGTTTAGGGAATGCATTTAATGAGGATGATTTGAGAAAATTCGACCAACGCATACGTGAACAAATTGGCAACTTTGAATATATGTGCGAATTAAAAATTGATGGCTTAGCAGTATCATTGAAATATGTTGATGGATACTTCGTTCAAGGTTTAACACGTGGTGATGGAACAACAGGTGAAGATATTACCGAAAATTTAAAAACGATTCATGCGATACCTTTGAAAATGAAAGAACCATTAAATGTAGAAGTTCGTGGTGAAGCATATATGCCGAGACGTTCATTTTTACGATTAAATGAAGAAAAAGAAAAAAATGATGAGCAGTTATTTGCAAATCCAAGAAACGCTGCTGCGGGATCATTAAGACAGTTAGATTCTAAATTAACGGCAAAACGAAAGCTAAGCGTATTTATATATAGTGTCAATGATTTCACTGATTTCAATGCGCGTTCGCAAAGTGAAGCATTAGATGAGTTAGATAAATTAGGTTTTACAACGAATAAAAATAGAGCGCGTGTAAATAATATCGATGGTGTTTTAGAGTATATTGAAAAATGGACAAGCCAAAGAGAGTCATTACCTTATGATATTGATGGGATTGTTATTAAGGTTAATGATTTAGATCAACAGGATGAGATGGGATTCACACAAAAATCTCCTAGATGGGCCATTGCTTATAAATTTCCAGCTGAGGAAGTAGTAACTAAATTATTAGATATTGAATTAAGTATTGGACGAACAGGTGTAGTCACACCTACTGCTATTTTAGAACCAGTAAAAGTAGCTGGTACAACTGTATCAAGAGCATCTTTGCACAATGAGGATTTAATTCATGACAGAGATATTCGAATTGGTGATAGTGTTGTAGTGAAAAAAGCAGGTGACATCATACCTGAAGTTGTACGTAGTATTCCAGAACGTAGACCTGAGGATGCTGTCACATATCATATGCCAACCCATTGTCCAAGTTGTGGACATGAATTAGTACGTATTGAAGGCGAAGTAGCACTTCGTTGCATTAATCCAAAATGCCAAGCACAACTTGTTGAAGGATTAATTCACTTTGTATCAAGACAAGCCATGAATATTGATGGTTTAGGCACTAAAATTATTCAACAGCTTTATCAAAGCGAATTAATTAAAGATGTTGCTGATATTTTCTATTTAACAGAAGAAGATTTATTACCTTTAGATAGAATGGGGCAAAAAAAAGTTGATAATTTATTAGCTGCCATTCAACAAGCTAAGGACAACTCTTTAGAAAATTTATTATTTGGTCTAGGTATTAGGCATTTAGGTGTTAAAGCGAGCCAAGTGTTAGCAGAAAAATATGAAACGATAGATCGATTACTAACGGTAACTGAAGCGGAATTAGTAGAAATTCATGATATAGGTGATAAAGTAGCACAATCTGTAGTTACTTATTTAGAAAATGAAGATATTCGTGCTTTAATTCAAAAATTAAAAGATAAACATGTTAATATGATTTATAAAGGTATCAAAACATCAGATATTGAAGGACATCCTGAATTTAGTGGTAAAACGATAGTACTGACTGGTAAGCTACATCAAATGACACGCAATGAAGCATCTAAATGGCTTGCATCACAAGGTGCTAAAGTTACAAGTAGCGTTACTAAAAATACAGATGTCGTTATTGCTGGTGAAGATGCAGGTTCAAAATTAACAAAAGCACAAAGTTTAGGTATTGAAATTTGGACAGAGCAACAATTTGTAGATAAGCAAAATGAATTAAATAGTTAGAGGGGTATGTCGATGAAGCGTACATTAGTATTATTGATTACAGCTATCTTTATACTCGCTGCTTGTGGTAACCATAAGGATGACCAGGCTGGAAAAGATAATCAAAAACATAACAATAGTTCAAATCAAGTAAAAGAAATTGCTACGGATAAAAATGTACAAGGTGATAACTATCGTACATTGTTACCATTTAAAGAAAGCCAGGCAAGAGGACTTTTACAAGATAACATGGCAAATAGTTATAATGGCGGCGACTTTGAAGATGGTTTATTGAACTTAAGTAAAGAAGTATTTCCAACAGATAAATATTTGTATCAAGATGGTCAATTTTTGGACAAGAAAACAATTAATGCCTATTTAAATCCTAAGTATACAAAACGTGAAATCGATAAGATGTCTGAAAAAGATAAAAAAGACAAGAAAGCGAATGAAAATTTAGGACTTAATCCATCACACGAAGGTGAAACAGATCCTGAAAAGATTGCAGAAAAATCACCAGCCTATTTATCTAACATTTTAGAGCAAGATTTTTATGGTGGTGGAGATACAAAAGGTAAGAATATTAAAGGTATGACGATTGGTTTAGCTATGAATAGTGTTTATTACTATAAAAAAGAAAAAGATGGACCGACTTTTAGTAAAAAACTAGATGATAGCGAAGTTAAAAAGCAAGGTAAACAAATGGCTAGTGAGATATTATCAAGGTTACGTGAAAATGATGATTTAAAAGATATACCAATTCATTTTGCAATTTATAAGCAATCAAGTGAAGATTCAATCACACCAGGTGAGTTTATCACTCAAGCGACTGCAGAAAAGAGTCAAACAAAGCTTAATGAATGGCATAATATCAATGAAAAATCAGCTTTATTACCTTCTTCAACAGCAGCAGATTATGATGAAAATTTAAATAATAATTTCAAGCAATTTAATGATAATTTGCAATCATATTTTTCTAATTTCACACAAGCAGTAGGGAAAGTTAAATTTGTTGATAAAAAGCCACAACGATTAGTAGTAGATTTACCAATCGATTACTATGGACAAGCTGAAACAATTGGTATTACACAGTACGTTACTGAACAAGCGAATAAATATTTCGATAAAATCGATAACTATGAAATTCGTATTAAAGATGGTAACCAACCACGTGCTTTAATTAGTAAGACAAAAGATGACAAAGAACCGCAAGTTCATATTTACAGTAATTAATTGTAAATTAAAGATAATAAAAAGGTACCAATGTTAGCCATAATTTTGATTAACATTAGTACCTTTTTAATTTGTTAAGACTTATGAATTATTTTTCTCTAACGATGTCACGAACTTTGTTTAAGTCAGTTTCAACAAATGCACCAGGTTTTTTAGTAAGTTTACTTACAACATATGTAACGATTACACTTACAATAAATCCAGGAATAATTTCATATAAGCCGAATATTTCGTTGATATGTGCCAATGGTTTAATCCACGCAATCCAAACGATAACGACTAAGGCACCTGAAACCATTCCACTTACAGCACCGGCACGTGTCAAACCTTTCCAGTAAAGTGCAAATAGCACAAGTGGACTGAACGATGCACCAAATCCGGCCCAAGCGTTACCTACTAAGTTTAGAATTGTGTCGTTTGGATTCCATGCAATCGCGATGGCAACAATTGCTACAACTAATACAGATAATCTTCCAATCATAACAAATTCTTTTTGGTGCGTTTTAGCTTTTTCTTCACCACGAATTAATTTATAAAAGTCTTCCGTTAGTGAACTAGATGTTACAAGTAATTGTGAAGAAATCGTGCTCATAATTGCAGCTAGAATCGCAGCAAGTAAGAAACCACCTACAAGAGGATGGAAGAGCACTTGACTCATCACGATGAATAATGTCTCAGGATCTTCTAGTTTAATATGATAAGCAGGTACGAATGCAATACCTGTTAAACCAACAGCCACAGCGCCTAATAAACCAACAGCCATCCAGCTAATACCTAAACGTCTAGCTTTAGGTAGCATCTTGTGTGATTTAATAGACATAAACCTTACAATGATATGAGGTTGACCGAAATAACCTAATCCCCATGAAAATAGAGAGATAATTCCTATAAATGATAACCCTTTAAATAAATTTAAATTTGTAGGTTTCATAGCTGCTACATCATGAAACGTTCCCCAGCCGTTTAAATTCATCATAGCAACAATAGGGACCATAACCATCGCAATTAACATAATGACACCTTGGAAGAAATCTGTAATTGATACAGCTAAATATCCACCAAAGAAAGTATAGAAAATGACAATGAAAGCAACTAATATTAAACCGAAATGATAATCTAATCCAAAAGCACTTTCAAATAGTTTACCACCAGATACGAAACCAGAATGTGTATATAATGTAAAGAATACTACGATAATCAATCCAGAAATAATCTTTAACACATTATTTTTATCGTTTAAACGATTTTTAAAGAAATCTGGTAATGTAATTGCATCTCCAGCTAATTCGGTATAAACACGAAGTCTAGGAGCAACAACAAAGTAATTTATATAAGCACCTAATGTTAAACCGATTGTAATCCACATAGCTGATAGACCAGTGCTATAGACAGAACCAGGTAGCCCCATAATCATCCATCCACTCATATCTGAAGCTCCAGCTGATAATGCAGTAATATACGGTCCAATACTACGTCCACCTAACATGTACTCGCTTAGGTTACCAGTTGCTTGCTTGTAACCGTAAAAGCCAATAACGATTAGTATCAAGAAGTAGACGGCAATCATAATATAAGTTTGCCAATTGGCATCTACTTGTTGACTTAATGCTGTCCCCATTGTAAGCATGATAAACACTCCCTTTATTTAATTTATAATTTAGTTACTTGAAAACATTATACATAAAGATAAATGTTTAGAAAAGTAGGAAAATTAAATTTATTCTTTTTGAAATACTTGCATACCAATATAGAAAGCGCTTTCGTATTTTTTGGATATGAGCAAATTTTTATAATTAAAATTGCATAATCATAATATTGAATTGGGTTGTCTAATATTAAAAGAGTGTTGTTTTCATAAAAAATGATTTGATAAACGAATGATAATGTTTATACAGTTTATATGAAATTAAAGTAGCACCTCATAAATACTTAGATTTTTAATTGGAAATTTGATACAATTTAGTGATGAATGACTTAAAGGAGGCTTTTATTAATGACAAAAGTAACACGTGAAGAAGTTGAGCATATCGCGAATCTTGCAAGACTTCAAATTTCTCCTGAAGAAACGGAAGAAATGGCCAACACATTAGAAAGCATTTTAGATTTTGCAAAACAAAATGATAGCGCTGATACAGAAGGCGTTGAACCTACATATCACGTTTTAGATTTACAAAACGTTTTACGTGAAGATAAAGCAATTAAAGGTATTCCGCAAGAATTAGCTTTGAAAAATGCCAAAGAAACAGAAGATGGACAATTTAAAGTGCCTACAATCATGAATGAGGAGGACGCGTAAGATGAGCATTCGCTACGAATCGGTTGAGAATTTATTAACTTTAATAAAAGACAAAAAAATCAAACCATCTGATGTTGTTAAAGATATATATGATGCAATTGAAGAGACTGATCCAACAATTAAGTCTTTTCTAGCGCTGGATAAAGAAAATGCAATCAAAAAAGCGCAAGAATTGGATGAATTACAAGCAAAAGATCAAATGGATGGCAAATTATTTGGTATTCCAATGGGTATAAAAGATAACATTATTACAAACGGATTAGAAACAACATGTGCAAGTAAAATGTTAGAAGGTTTTGTGCCAATTTACGAATCTACTGTAATGGAAAAACTACATAAAGAGAATGCCGTTTTAATCGGTAAATTAAATATGGATGAGTTTGCAATGGGTGGTTCAACAGAAACATCTTATTTCAAAAAAACAGTTAACCCATTTGACCATAAAGCAGTACCAGGTGGTTCATCAGGTGGATCTGCAGCAGCAGTTGCAGCTGGCTTAGTACCATTTAGCTTAGGTTCAGACACAGGTGGTTCAATTAGACAACCGGCTGCATATTGTGGCGTTGTCGGTATGAAACCAACATACGGTCGTGTATCTCGATTTGGATTAGTTGCTTTTGCATCTTCATTAGACCAAATTGGTCCATTGACTCGAAATGTAAAAGATAATGCAATCGTATTAGAAGCTATTTCTGGTGCAGATGTTAATGACTCTACAAGTGCACCAGTTGATGATGTAGACTTTACATCTGAAATTGGTAAAGATATTAAAGGATTAAAAGTTGCATTACCTAAAGAATACTTAGGTGAAGGTGTAGCTGATGACGTAAAAGAAGCAGTTCAAAACGCTGTAGAAACTTTAAAATCTTTAGGTGCTGTCGTTGAGGAAGTATCATTGCCAAATACTAAATTTGGTATTCCATCATATTACGTGATTGCATCATCAGAAGCTTCGTCAAACCTTTCTCGTTTTGACGGAATTCGTTATGGTTATCATTCTAAAGAAGCTCATTCATTAGAAGAATTATATAAAATGTCAAGATCTGAAGGTTTCGGTAAAGAAGTAAAACGTCGTATTTTCTTAGGTACATTTGCATTAAGTTCAGGTTACTATGATGCTTACTATAAAAAATCTCAAAAAGTTAGAACATTGATTAAAAATGACTTTGATAAAGTATTCGAAAATTATGATGTAGTAGTTGGTCCAACAGCGCCTACAACTGCGTTTAATTTAGGTGAAGAAATTGATGATCCATTAACAATGTATGCCAATGATTTATTAACAACACCAGTAAACTTAGCTGGATTACCTGGTATTTCTGTTCCTTGTGGACAATCAAATGGCCGACCAATCGGTTTACAGTTCATTGGTAAACCATTCGATGAAAAAACGTTATATCGTGTCGCTTATCAATATGAAACACAATACAATTTACATGACGTTTATGAAAAATTATAAGGAGTGGAAATCATGCATTTTGAAACAGTTATAGGACTTGAAGTTCACGTAGAGTTAAAAACGGACTCAAAAATGTTTTCTCCATCACCAGCGCATTTTGGAGCAGAACCTAACTCAAATACAAATGTTATCGACTTAGCATATCCAGGTGTCTTACCAGTTGTTAATAAGCGTGCAGTAGACTGGGCAATGCGTGCTGCAATGGCACTAAATATGGAAATCGCAACAGAATCTAAGTTTGACCGTAAGAACTATTTCTATCCAGATAATCCAAAAGCATATCAAATTTCTCAATTTGATCAACCAATTGGTGAAAATGGATATATCGATATCGAAGTCGACGGTGAAACAAAACGAATCGGTATTACTCGTCTTCACATGGAAGAAGATGCTGGTAAGTCAACACATAAAGGTGAGTATTCATTAGTTGACTTGAACCGTCAAGGTACACCGCTAATTGAAATCGTATCTGAACCAGATATTCGTTCACCTAAAGAAGCATATGCATATTTAGAAAAATTGCGTTCAATTATTCAATACACTGGTGTATCAGACGTTAAGATGGAAGAGGGATCTTTACGTTGTGATGCTAACATCTCTTTACGTCCATATGGTCAAGAAAAATTTGGTACTAAAGCCGAATTGAAAAACTTAAACTCATTTAACTATGTACGTAAAGGTTTAGAATATGAAGAAAAACGCCAAGAAGAAGAATTGTTAAATGGTGGAGAAATCGGACAAGAAACACGTCGATTTGATGAATCTACAGGTAAAACAATTTTAATGCGTGTTAAAGAAGGTTCTGATGATTACCGTTACTTCCCAGAGCCTGACATTGTACCTTTATATATTGATGATGCTTGGAAAGAGCGTGTTCGTCAGACAATTCCTGAATTACCAGATGAACGTAAAGCTAAGTATGTAAATGAATTAGGTTTACCTGCATACGATGCACACGTATTAACATTGACTAAAGAAATGTCAGATTTCTTTGAATCAACAATTGAACACGGTGCAGATGTTAAATTAACATCTAACTGGTTAATGGGTGGCGTAAACGAATATTTAAATAAAAATCAAGTAGAATTATTAGATACTAAATTAACACCAGAAAATTTAGCAGGTATGATTAAACTTATCGAAGACGGAACAATGAGCAGTAAAATTGCGAAGAAAGTCTTCCCAGAGTTAGCAGCTAAAGGTGGTAATGCTAAACAGATTATGGAAGATAATGGCTTAGTTCAAATTTCTGATGAAGCAACACTTCTAAAATTTGTAAATGAAGCATTAGACAATAACGAACAATCAGTTGAAGATTACAAAAATGGTAAAGGCAAAGCTATGGGCTTCTTAGTTGGTCAAATTATGAAAGCGTCTAAAGGTCAAGCTAATCCACAATTAGTAAATCAACTATTAAAACAAGAATTAGATAAAAGATAATTTAAATCATCAAACTATGAAGATTTAAAAAATAAACCCTTGATTGCTGACTTAGATGCAATCGAGGGTTTATTTATATCAATAGAAGCCATATTACTTTTAACTTAATTCATTGTACATGTTAATGGTAAAAATATTAATTTTATTAATGCGTTAGCTTTAATTATATTAAGGCAAACTGTATAATAAAAAGGTATAAAACATTTTTGTATAAAGACAACATTATATTTACAACATCATTTTAAAGGTAAAATAGCATAACTGACGAAGTCTATATAATGAAGAACGGCAAAAAATGCTGAATAAATAACAAGCTTTGTACATATTGAGATAGTATTTGTTTAAGATACAAGTTGGTCTTTAACGATATTAAGAATGATGAAATAAGACTGAGCCTGGGTCATAAATTCAATGTCCTAGGCACTACAATGTTATATTGGCAGTAGTTGACTGAAAGAAAATACGCTTGTAACAAGCTTTTTTCAATTCTAGTGGGGCCCCAACATAGAAGCTGACTTTCTGTCAGCTTACAATAATGTGCAAGTTGGGGTGGGGCCCCAAACAAAGAGAATTTCGAAAGGAAATTCTACAGACAATGCAAGTTGGGGTAGAACGAAATAAATTTTGTTAAATATTATTTCTGTCCCACTCCCTATTAGACGAAACAAAGATGAAGTTAAAATATATGAATTTTAAGTAGAGGGATAAGATATGAGGAAACGTGCTAGAATCATTTATAACCCGACATCAGGTAAAGAGCTATTTAAAAGAGAATTACCTGATGCCTTAATAAAATTAGAAAAAGCGGGATATGAAACGAGTGCATATGCAACCGAGAAAATAGGTGATGCCACACTTGAAGCAGAAAGAGCTATGCATGAAAATTATGATGTATTAATCGCTGCAGGTGGTGATGGAACATTAAATGAAGTAGTTAATGGTATCGCAGAAAAGCCTAATCGTCCTAAGCTAGGTGTCATTCCTATGGGTACTGTTAATGACTTTGGACGTGCATTGCATATACCTAATGACATCATGGGGGCACTTGATGTCATCATTGAAGGTCATTCTACTAAAGTAGATATTGGTAAAATGAATAATCGATACTTTATTAATTTAGCTGCAGGCGGACAATTGACGCAAGTCTCTTATGAAACACCGAGTAAATTGAAATCTATTGTTGGTCCATTTGCTTATTACATCAAAGGTTTCGAAATGTTACCTCAAATGAAAGCTGTAGATTTAAGAATTGAATATGATGGTAATGTTTTCCAAGGAGAAGCATTATTATTCTTTTTAGGTTTAACAAATTCAATGGCAGGATTTGAAAAATTAGTGCCGGACGCTAAGTTAGATGACGGCTATTTTACGTTAATTATAGTTGAAAAATCAAACCTTGCAGAACTTGGTCATATCATGACTTTAGCTTCAAGAGGAGAACATACTAAGCATCCTAAAGTTATTTATGAAAAAGCAAAGGCAATTAATATTTCATCATTCACAGACTTACAACTAAATGTAGATGGAGAATATGGTGGTAAATTACCAGCGAATTTCTTAAATCTAGAACGTCATATAGATGTCTTTGCACCTAATGATATTGTAAATGAAGAGTTAATAAATAATGATCATGTTGATGACAATTTAATCGAAGAATAAACAGAAATAGTGAAATATATAATGGCAGGTTAGGAAGCGCATAATTTTGTTCCTAACCTGTTCATTTTGGAGGTAAAATTTTGCAAGCAATAGCTAAAAATGACATAAAAACGGGAACAGTTGTTGATTTAACGCATGAAGGCCATGGTGTCGTAAAAATAGATCGCTTTCCTATTTTCATACCACAAGCTTTAATTAATGAACAAATTGAATATAAAATTATCAAAGTAAAAAAGAACTTTGCGATAGGTAAGTTGCTTAATATAAATACGAGAAGTGAGAATCGTGTTGCACCGCCATGTATATATTATGAACGTTGTGGTGGGTGCCAACTTCAACACTTATCTTACGAAGCGCAACTTGAAATGAAAAAGGAACAAGTGATTAATTTGTTTCAGCGAAAAGCGCATTTTGATAATTCTAAGATTAACGATACAGTTGGCATGACAGATCCTTGGAGATATCGAAACAAGTCCCAGATTCCAGTTGGTAAGAATGAACAGAATGAAGTTATTATGGGCTTTTATCGTCAAAGAAGCCATGACATTATTGACATGGAAAGTTGTTTAATACAAGATTCACAACATCAAGAAGTGATGAATGAAGTTAAATCTATTTTAAAAGATTTAAATGTAAGTATTTATCAAGAACAATTGAAAAAAGGTTTAATGAGACATTTGGTTGTAAGAACAGGATATCATACAGACGAAATGATGATTATTTTTGTAACTAATGGTAAAAAGTGGTCACAAAAAAATGCTGTTGTTGAGAAGATATTAGATGCATTTCCTAATGTGACAAGCATTAAACAAAACATTAATGATAGCCATTCTAATGTTATTATGGGACGTCAATCTATAACGCTATATGGTAAAGATACAATTATTGATCAATTAACAGATAGTACATTTAAAATAAGTGATCAGTCATTCTACCAAATTAATTCTGAACAAACAGAGAAATTATATAATAAAGCAATTGAGTATGCGCAATTGACAGGTAATGAAGTTGTATTAGATACCTATTGTGGTATTGGAACAATAGGGCTATATATGGCACCACATGCAAAACATGTATACGGTGTTGAAGTAGTACCTTCTGCAATTGAAGACGCACAACAAAATGCGACTATAAACCAATGCAATAATACAACTTTTGTCTGTGGGAAAGCTGAAGAAGTTATTTTACAATGGAAAGCACAAGGGATTAAACCAGATGTTGTAATGGTTGATCCGCCAAGAAAGGGCTGTGACGAAACGTTTATTCAGACTTTGCTTACATTAGAACCTAAGCGTATTGTCTATATTTCATGTAATCCCGCAACACAGCAACGTGATGCATTATTATTAGCTGAAAAATATCAACTTGAAGAGGTAACACCGGTAGATATGTTTCCACAAACAACACATGTTGAGACAGTGGCATTATTCAATTTGAAATAGCGCACATGATTTGAGATAAAATTTCGCCTTAATAAGTGAAGAAAGAAGTCGTATATTAAAATTTTATTACAGCCAATTTACTTTCTTGATATGAACTTTTTAAATTAAATGTGACATTGTATACTATATTTAAAGAAGAATAAGAATGTCATGATCGGGAGGGTTGGTAATGCATAAAATTGATTTAACGACAAATAATTTTCAAATGCGAAGGTTTATTATCTTGCAACTTGTTATTGCGTTATTCGTGATTTTATTTACGTATAAGTGGGCGTTAGGTGTCACAGCGGTTGTCGATCAAAATATCATCATCAATCTTGTATATGGGTTTGCTGGATTCATTATTTTATTGATTTTACATGAACTTATCCATAGAGCATTATTTCTTTTATTTAAAAAAGATAGCAAACCTATGTTTAATATAAAAAAAGACAGAATCTTATTCCAAACAGCAGATGCTTGCTTCAACAAATGGCAATTCTCAATTATTATGCTGTCACCACTAATCTTATTAAGTACTGGCTTGCTTATTTTAATTAAGGTATTTGGTTATTCATCACTTATTTTTATGTTTAGTATGCATACCGCTTATTGCTTTATAGATATTCTGCTTGTTGCATTAACAATATCTAGTAGTTTTAAATATGTTCAACAAGATGAAGATAGTATTTATTTGTATCATCAAAAGCCGACTCAATAATAAATTTTAATATGATAATACCAACAAAATGAATTTGCTTGAATTATTTCAGATTACCTATGTTTTCTTACTCAATCGTCTTCATCATCATGCTTAAATAGCAATTGATTTTATAACAACTTGTAGTTATCTCAATATAGTTATCGCTAAGTGCAAGATTTATGTAAAAAAATCGTACACAGCGTATAATTATGTTGAGATATTTTTGTGCGTTATAAAAGTAAAAATTAGTAGGGAGGTGAGCACTTGACTGAGAGACGAATTATTCATATAGATATGGACTATTTTTTTGCACAAGTCGAAATGAGAGATAACCCCAAATTGAAAGGGAAACCAGTCATTGTTGGTGGTAAAGCAAGCAGTAGGGGTGTTGTCTCTACGGCATCCTATGAAGCACGAAAATACGGCGTCCATTCAGCAATGCCTATGTCACAAGCGCATAAATTATGTCCAAATGGATACTTTGTCACAAGTAATTTTGGTGCTTACCGAGAAACATCTGCGCAGATTATGTCTATTTTCCGAAGTTATACAGATAAGGTAGAACCGATGTCATTGGATGAAGCGTATTTAGATATTACAGAATTAGTGAGACCAGACCTTCCTGCTTCGAAAATTGCTCAGTATATTAGAAAAGATATTCTAGAGCAGACACATTTAACAGCATCTGCAGGTGTTTCTTATAACAAATTTTTAGCTAAATTAGCGAGTGGTATGAATAAACCTGATGGTATGACTGTGATTGATTATCAAAATGTCCATGATATTTTGATGACATTGGATATTGGAGATTTTCCAGGCGTAGGTAAAGCTTCCAAAAAAGTAATGCATGATAATGGTATTTTTAACGGTAGAGATTTATATGAGAAAACGGAATTTGAATTAATACGTTTGTTTGGAAAAAGAGGTCGGGGTTTATATAACAAGGCACGCGGTATTGACCATAGTGAAGTGAAATCATCAAGAGTAAGAAAATCAGTAGGGACTGAACGCACATTTGCAACAGACGTGAATGATGATGAAGAGATTTTAAGAAAAGTATGGGAATTGTCAGGTAAAACAGCTGAACGTCTAAATAAATTACAGAAGTCAGCTAAAACTGTAACGGTTAAAATTAAAACTTATCAATTTGAAACGCTATCTAAACAGATGAGTTTAAGAGATTCGGTTAGTTCTGAAGAAGATATTTATAATATTGCATATTTACTTTATAACGATTTAAAAGACCCTGATGTACCAATTCGACTTATTGGTGTCACTGTAGGTAATTTAGAACAATCAACTTATAAAAATATGACGATATATGACTTTATATAAAATAAAGCTCCCTGCAAAGTTTACATTTTTACAATGCTTACTTTGAAGGGAGTATTTTATTTAGTCCTAGCCTTTATCTTTTAGATTTTTACCATAAATATTAGTTACATATGTTAAATTTTCATAATTTTTCAGTAGCCTAAAAGTAATCATTGCGCATGCTTTGGCATCATTCAATGCATCATGATGACCATGAAAATCTAATTGATAAAACTCCATCATATGTTTTAAACCGTATCGATACGAATCAACGGTTCTTTTAGCAAGTTGATAACTACAAAAGTAAGTTAAATTTGGAGTTGGTAAACCAATATTTTGAATGCTTTGATGTAAGACGTTCATATCAAATGCCGCGTTATGTGCGACAACAGGTAAATCTGCAATAAATTGCATCATATATGGAAATACGTAGTCAAACGTAGGTGCATTTTCAACATCTTCTGGTTGTATGCCATGAACTTTAATATTTTGTTGTGAAAAATAGTCTTGCGGATTCACAAGAGTATGAAATGTTTCTGTTATTTGACTATCAATGACTTTAACCATTCCGACAGAACAAATACTTGTACGTTTACCATTTGCTGTTTCAAAATCAAGTGCAACAAACGCATCTTGTATCATGTAGTCAATCCTTTCAATTAATTAAATGTATATATTAATAGACTTTTAGTCATTTGCTTACAAACGATACATAATATTATACGTGAAGGTATAACGTGAAATCTATCATTTGGATGTAACTCTGATTAAAAAGTAAATGATGATATGCTTTAAAATCGGTCAAATTAATTCAACATCAAATTTAGAGTTATTAACATTAGTAGTTTAAAAAATAAATGACTAAAAATACAATAATTAGCCTTGAAAATGAAAAAACGCAGATCAATGATTCAGAAAATGAATCTAGTGATCTCCGTAAAGCAAAATAATATAGACATTGGGTTATTGTAAGTGACCCAAATGCCTATCATGTCGTATGATATTTATCTGTCTATTGTAGTGATGTTTAATTATTCTTCGTCGAATGTACGAGCGCCAAGTTCTTTTTCGTAAAGATATAATGCATTGCTGTCATCGCCGATACGAGTTAAATAATTGATGTGAGTTTCAAACATTGATTCTTCTTCGACTTGTTCATCTAAGAACCAGTTTAAGAATGAGATAGTTGCATAATCTTTATCTTGACGAGCGATTTCAGATAAGTTATAGAAACGTCTTGTTACTTCTTGTTCTTGAGATAAGCTGTCTTTGAAAGTTTCTAGTATGCTTGAAAAGTCAATTTTTGGTGCTGAAACTGCTCTGAATTCTGCATGTGCACCTCTGTCGTTAATATAGTTATAAATCTTTTGTCCATGGAAACGTTCTTCTTTAGCTTGTTGAATGAAGAAGTTTGCAAATCCTTCGTACGATTCTTTATCACAGTATGCTGCCATTGCCATATATGCGTGTGCTGCAAAGTACTCATGGTTCATTTGATCATTTAATGCTTCTAATAAATTTTTACTTAACATTTTGATACACCTCTTATTTGTAAATTAAAATTACTATGAATTAAACTTAGTATAACAAACTCATTCTCAATTGTAAATAATAATAATTATAATTTAATGCCTTATTTTAGCGCTCTAATTGAGAAAATGTATCATTTAGCGATATTTAATTGAGAATAAATATCATTTTTAATTATCTAAATGAGAATGATTGTAATTTAGAAACACTGTATCAATTTGTGATTGAGAAACTTTTTTGAAGTTGCCTTGTCATGTTATAATGATGCGAGTGGAAATTTGAGGAGGAAACACATGAGACAGTGGACGGCAATCCATCTAGCGAAATTGGCGCGTAAAGCAAGTAGAGCAGTAGGTAAAAGAGGAACAGATTTACCTGGACAAATCGCTAGAAAAGTGGATACAGATATATTAAGAAAATTAGCAGAGCAAGTTGATGATATTGTATTTATCAGTGGAACAAATGGTAAAACAACGACTTCAAACTTAATTGGACATACTTTAAAAGCAAATAATATTCAAATTATACACAATAATGAAGGTGCTAATATGGCTGCAGGTATAACTTCTGCATTCATCATGCAATCAACACCTAAGACTAAAATTGCGGTAATCGAAATTGATGAAGGTTCGATTCCACGTGTGTTAAAAGAAGTTACACCTTCAATGATGGTATTTACTAATTTCTTTAGAGATCAAATGGATCGCTTCGGTGAAATTGATATTATGGTTAATAACATTGCAGAGACAATTAGTAATAAAGGCATCAAATTATTGCTAAATGCTGATGATCCATTTGTGAGTCGTTTGAAAATCGCAAGTGATACGATTGTGTACTATGGCATGAAAGCACATGCCCATGAATTTGAACAAAGTACGATGAATGAAAGTAGATATTGTCCAAACTGTGGTCGCTTATTGCAATACGATTATATTCATTATAATCAAATTGGTCATTATCACTGTCAGTGTGGTTTCAAACGAGAGCAAGCAAAATATGAAATATCAAGTTTTGATGTGGCACCGTTTTTACATTTAAATATCAATGATGAAAAATATGATATGAAAATTGCAGGTGACTTTAACGCTTATAACGCGTTAGCAGCATATTCAGTTTTAAGAGAGCTTGGGTTAAATGAACAAACAATTAAAAATGGCTTTGAAACGTATACATCAGACAATGGTCGTATGCAGTACTTTAAAAAAGAACGAAAAGAAGCGATGATCAATTTAGCTAAAAACCCTGCAGGAATGAATGCAAGTTTATCAGTTGGTGAACAATTAGAAGGCGAAAAAGTGTATGTTATTTCGCTAAATGATAACGCTGCAGATGGTCGAGATACTTCATGGATTTATGATGCAGATTTTGAAAAATTATCTAAGCAACAAATTGAAGCTATCATCGTGACAGGTACACGAGCAGAAGAACTTCAATTGCGATTGAAGTTAGCAGAGGTTGAAGTACCAATTATAGTTGAGCGTGATATTTATAAAGCAACGGCAAAGACTATGGATTATAAAGGTTTCACAGTTGCAATACCAAACTATACATCATTAGCGCCTATGCTTGAACAATTAAACCGTTCGTTTGAAGGAGGTCAATCATAATATGCATGAATTGACTATTTATCATTTTATGTCAGATAAATTGAATTTATACAGTGATATAGGAAATATTATTGCTTTAAGACAACGTGCTAAAAAACGAAATATTAAAGTTAATGTCGTAGAAATCAATGAAACAGAAGGTATTACCTTTGATGAATGTGATATTTTCTTTATCGGTGGTGGAAGTGATAGAGAACAAGCATTAGCAACAAAAGAATTAAGTAAAATTAAGACACCACTTAAAGAAGCGATTGAAGATGGTATGCCGGGATTAACAATTTGTGGAGGCTATCAATTTTTAGGAAAAAAATATATCACGCCTGATGGTACAGAATTAGAAGGGTTAGGTATTTTAGATTTTTATACTGAATCAAAGACAAACCGATTAACAGGAGATATTATTATCGAAAGTGATACTTTTGGAACTATTGTAGGTTTTGAAAATCACGGTGGTAGAACATATCATGATTTCGGTACACTTGGTCATGTCACTTTTGGTTATGGTAATAATGATGAAGATAAAAAAGAAGGCATTCATTATAAAAATTTATTAGGTACTTATTTACACGGACCAATTTTACCTAAAAATTACGAAATCACTGATTATCTGTTAGAAAAAGCTTGTGAACGTAAGGGGATTCCGTTTGAGCCTAAAGAAATAGATAATGAAGCGGAAATACAAGCGAAACAAGTATTAATAGACAGAGCAAATAGACAGAAGAAATCTCGTTAACTCTGAAAATCGCATCAATGGATTTAATATTGATAAACGATGAAGTTTAGTAATAAATCATATATGTATAAACACACACATTATTTTGGATGGAAACAACCAAATTGATGTGTGTTTTTTTTGTTCTAGTGAATAATTATTATACAATGAGTATCTATCCTAGAATTATCAATAGTAATGGTGATTATGCAACATGAAAAAATGAATGATGAAAGGAATTTGACGATGAAGCCTACTAAAGTGATATTAAAAGATGCATCTTATTTACATAGCAAAACATCGATAACATTTATTTTAAAAGATGTAGTTATCGAAGAAGATAATAAAATTTATTATTTCGACACTAGTGCAACTTTCGAAGATCAAGAAGTTAAATTTGAATTTGCACTTTTTGATAGTGACATGGACAATTTGAAACATATGGATTACGACAATCCTGTTACTGAAATATATTTTATAGAACCTGATTTACATTTTACAATTATTGATTTTAATCAAGAACTGCTTTGTATTTATATTGATTTTGATTCTGGTTTAAGGCATTCAAACATGGCAACAGAATCTGGTATTTCATTAAGGATAAATGTTGCTAAATCAGATTTTACTAAATTTATTAATGAATTAGCCTCTTTACATTAATGATTTAAATCTGATAGATAATTACAATCAAAAAAGACAGCCACATCCCTCCGTAGTTTAGGCGTGTGGCTATATTTGAGTCTGAATATTTATGCTTGTAATTTTAAAAAGGGACATGCTATATACGATAAAAAGAGGCGGGGACATAAATCAATGTTCTATGCTCTACGAAGT
>NZ_KV839089.1:0-407 GCF_001838845.1 Staphylococcus sp. HMSC36A10 | reverse complement strand
TCGAGTCAAGGAGGTTTTGGGGAAGTGAGTGACATGTTAGAAATATTTTTCATAGGGTTTGGTGTTTATCTATTTTGTCGCATAGGTATTATTTTTCTCAAGAGTAAAAAGACTATACACACAAACCTATATGAAATGTTGTTGATTGCTACTATCTTTGTGACATCTACATTTGCTGATAAACATCAAAAGACGCATATCTTAATAGCATTTTTAGTAATGTTTTTTATGAGTAAGCTCAAACAAGTTCAAGGGAGCTATGAGGAATGACACAATACTTAGTCACAACATTTAAAGATTCAACAGGACGCAAGCATACACACATAACTAAAGCTAAGAGCAATCAAAGGTTTACAGTTGTTGAGGCAGAGAGTAAAGAAGAAGCGAAAGAGAAGTATGAGGCACAA
>NZ_KV839088.1:202404-340456 GCF_001838845.1 Staphylococcus sp. HMSC36A10 | reverse complement strand
ATTCAGACTCAGATAGCGACTCAGACTCGGATAGCGACTCGGATTCAGATAGCGACTCAGACTCAGATAGTGACTCCGATTCAAGAGTTACACCACCAAATAATGAACAGAAAGCACCATCAAATCCTAAAGGTGAAGTAAACCATTCTAATAAGGTATCAAAACAACACAAAACTGATGCTTTACCAGAAACAGGAGATAAGAGCGAAAACACAAATGCAACTTTATTTGGTGCAATGATGGCATTATTAGGATCATTACTATTGTTTAGAAAACGCAAGCAAGATCATAAAGAAAAAGCGTAAATACTTTTTTAGGCCGAATACATTTGTATTCGGTTTTTTTGTTGAAAATGATTTTAAAGTGAATTGATTAAGCGTAAAATGTTGATAAAGTAGAATTAGAAAGGGGTCATGACGTATGGCTTATATTTCATTAAACTATCATTCACCAACAATTGGTATGCATCAAAATTTGACAGTCATTTTACCGGAAGATCAAAGCTTCTTTAATAGCGATACAACTGTTAAACCATTAAAAACTTTAATGTTGTTACATGGATTATCAAGTGATGAAACGACATATATGAGATATACAAGCATAGAAAGGTATGCGAATGAACACAAATTAGCTGTGATTATGCCCAATGTGGATCATAGCGCATATGCTAACATGGCATATGGTCATAGCTATTATGATTATATTTTGGAAGTGTATGATTATGTTCATCAAATATTTCCACTTTCCAAAAAGCGTGATGACAATTTTATAGCAGGTCACTCTATGGGAGGATATGGCACAATTAAATTTGCATTAACACAAGGGGATAAATTTGCCAAAGCTGTACCATTATCTGCTGTGTTTGAAGCGCAAAATTTAATGGATCTAGAGTGGAATGATTTTTCAAAAGAGGCCATAATTGGCAATCTTTCAAGTGTTAAAGGAACTGAACATGATCCGTATTACTTGCTAGACAAAGCTGTAGCTGAAGATAAACAAATTCCAAAATTGCTCATTATGTGTGGTAAACAAGACTTTTTATATCAAGACAACTTAGATTTTATCGATTATTTATCACGCATAAATGTTCCTTATCAATTTGAAGATGGACCAGGAGATCATGATTATGCATATTGGGATCAAGCGATTAAGAGTGCTATAACATGGATGGTGAATGATTAATTATTTCTTGGAAAATATGTGGCTGCATTAAATACACAGAGTGAGAGATACAAACTATTTACGCACGACTAACATTTCTAAGTGTTTAAATTATTTTTGTATTAATATGATTGGCGCAATTTGCTGATACACAAAAATGTTTCTCGTGAAACTTAGATTTAGCTTATAGTTTTATCATCATTTGTATGACTTACATTATAAATTTTATTATAATGAGGTTAACGCTTTGAAAGGAGTCATCATCATGTCGACCAATAAAAACGATTATGAGCATATGTTGTTTTATTTTGCATATAAAACCTTTATTACTACCGCTGATGAAATTATAGAGAAGTATGGTATGAGTCGTCAGCATCATCGTTTTTTGTTTTTTATCAATAAATTACCTGGTATTACTATTAAATCATTACTAGAAATATTAGAAATTTCTAAACAAGGATCACATGCAACACTTCAAAAATTAAAAGAGCAAGGTCTCATTATTGAAAAAGTTTTAGAGACTGATCGACGTGTCAAAAAATTATATTCGACGGATAAAGGCGATCAACTCATTGCTGAATTGAACAAGGCGCAAGATGAATTATTGCAAAATATATATCAACAAGTCGGTTCGGATTGGTATGATGTGATGGAAGCATTGGCTAAAGGGCGACCTGGCTTTGATTTTATTAAGCATTTGAAAGATGAAAAAGAAAGCTAGCATCAGAAATGTTAAAAATCTTCGCATTCTTAAATTTAAAAAATATGTCAAAAAGTGTATAATAAAAACATATAATTTAATTGAACTCAGTTTCAACACATCTTAGAAAGGAGTTTGAATGATGAAAAAATTAGCAGTTATTTTAACATTAGTTGGCGGTTTATACTTCGCATTTAAAAAATACCAAGAACGTGTTAACCAAGCACCTAACATTGAGTACTAAATTAAACCATAAAAAATTCCCGAACACCTTGTTATAGTGCTCGGGAATTTTTTTATGCTTTACTTGAATATATCAAATATTATTTTTGCGCTTTCTGTATTTTCGATATTACCACTAAATGATTCTGATCTAGGTCCGTAAGCGTAGGTATTAACATCCTCGCCTGTATGTCCATCGGAAGTCCACCCTGTATAAGATTTATCATTTACTGGCTTCTGAATAGCGTGTTGTAGGGCTTTTGTTTGCGTTTCTACTTCTGCGGATTTTTCGTCTTTTTCTTTTTTAAGTAGTCTTTTTAGCTTTTTATTCTCTTTTTTAACCTTTTTCATATCATCTTGTGAAAATTCAAATCCATAACCTTCATTAATAACTTTTTCAGGGTCTTCACCTTTAGCCATTTTTTCTGTCATATATGATCCAGAGTGTTTCATAGATTTAATCGGTTGAGGATTCCATTCGTATCCTTTATCTTTACCAATTGTTAGACCACCAGTAGAGTGATCTGCTGTTGCAACGACAAGTGTATCTTTATGTTTCTTAGCATATTGAATGGCGTCATCGAATGCTTTTTCAAAACCTTCCATTTCAGACATAACGCCTGTAATATCGTTGGAATGCGCTGATTTATCTATAGAAGCACCTTCGACCATTAAAAAGAATCCTTTTTTATTGCGCTCAAGCTTACTAAGTGCACTTTGTTGCATATCAGCTAATGATGGTTCGTCTTTAGAAGCATCTATTGCAAGTGGCATATTTTTATCTGCAAACAAACCAAGAACTTTATCTTTATCAGATTTTGATAACTCCTTACTGTTCGTGGCAAGGTCGTAACCATCTTTTTTGAATTTTTTATCTAAATTGCCATTACTTTTACCGAAATATTTAGCGCCGCCGCCTAATAAAACATCAACTTTATGCTTTCCGTTGATTTTATCTTTATAAAATTGTTTAGCGATTTCGTTTTTATCATCTCTAGAAGTCACGTGTGCAGCATATGCTGCTGGTGTTGCATCTGTTAATTCAGCTGTTGAAACAAGACCAGTCGACTTACCTTTTTCTTTTGCACGTTCAAGCACCGTCTTTACTTTCTGCTTGTTACTGTCAACACCGATGGCACCATTATATGTCTTATGACCAGAACTAAAGGCTGTTCCGCCAGCTGCAGAATCAGTAATATTCTGTTTTGGGTCATTTGAATATGTACGATTTGTGCCTTTTAAATATGAATCAAAAGCAGTAGGGGTCATTTCTTTAGCATGCGGATCATTTTTATAATAACGATAAGCTGTGTTAAATGATGGACCCATGCCATCGCCAACTAAAAAGATAACATTTTTTGGATTTTTAGTATTACCAACCGCGAAACTTTCATCTTTAGAACTTTTATCGGATTGCGCAATTGCAGGTGTGACAGAACTAAAAACCGTTGACACGATAATAAGGTTAGCAACTGCAAATTTTGTGGCTTTTTTAACTGATAACATAAGACATCCTCCTGAGTATATGACTATGTCTTCAGTGTAAAAGAGGAATTTTGAGCAATTATGTAGTTTTAGTTAAAAATATGTAAACAGAGTGATTTAGAATAACAAAAAATGAATATATATGACAATTTGTTATAGAAAGCGTTAGAATAGAAGCGTGTGAAAATATAGAATTAAATATAATTTGAGGTGGAAAAATGATACTAGTAATGTTATCTCCATTATTAATCATATTCTTTATAGTGTTGTCTATTTTAGAAGAGCGTAAACGTACGAAGAAAAAGCAACTCGAGAAAGAAAAAGCAAATACACTAAATCAAAATACAAATGACACGGAAAGTTCAAATCAAGAGCCGTCATTGCAGCAGGATAAAGAACAAAAAGATAACAAAGGATAATTCAATTGAAGGAAGAAGATTATAGATGAAAATATTAATTGTTGAAGATGATTTTGTTATAGCAGAGAGTTTAGCATCTGAACTTAAAAAATGGAATTACGGTGTTATTGTCGTTGAACAATTTGATGATATACTGTCTATCTTTAACCAAAATCAACCTCAGCTTGTATTGCTAGATATTAATTTGCCAACGTTAAATGGTTTTCATTGGTGTCAAGAAATCCGAAAAACATCTAATGTGCCAATTATATTTATTAGTTCCCGTATTGATAATATGGACCAAATTATGGCAATACAAATGGGGGGAGATGATTTTATCGAAAAGCCATTTAACTTGTCATTAACGATTGCCAAAATTCAAGCATTATTGAGACGAACTTATGACTTGTCAGTAGCTAATGATTCATTGACGGTTAAAGGTTGTACATTAATATTAGATGAAGCAAAAGTCGTGTATCAAGAACAAAACATACAGCTATCTTTGACTGAATTACAAATATTAAAGTTATTATTTCAAAATGAAGATAAATATGTAAGTAGAACTGCTTTAATTGAAAAATGTTGGGAATCAGAAAACTTCATAGATGATAACACATTAGCTGTTAACATGACGCGCCTGCGTAAAAAATTAAATACTATTGGCGTTAATGATTTTATCATTACAAAGAAAAATGTCGGATATAAAGTATAGGGTGAATGCAATGACCTTTCTTAAAAGTATTACTCAGGAAATAGCAATAGTCATAGTTATTTTTGCTTTGTTTGGCTTAATGTTTTACCTGTATCATTTGCCATTAGAAGCATATTTACTAGCACTTGGCGTTATTTTATTATTATTACTCATATTCATAGGTATTAAATATTTAAGTTTTGTAAAAACTATAAGCCAACAACAACAAATTGAAAACTTAGAAAATGCGTTGTATCAGCTTAAAAATGAACAAATTGAATATAAAAATGATGTAGAGAGCTACTTTTTAACATGGGTACATCAAATGAAAACACCCATTACTGCAGCACAACTGTTACTTGAAAGAGATGAGCCTAATGTTGTTAATCGTGTTCGTCAAGAGGTTATTCAAATTGATAACTATACAAGTTTAGCACTTAGTTATTTAAAGTTATTAAATGAAACTTCTGATATTTCTGTCACTAAAATTTCGATTAATGATATCATTCGCCCAATTATTATGAAATATTCAATACAGTTTATTGATCAAAAAACAAAAATCCATTATGAACCTTGTCATCACGAAGTATTAACTGACGTTAGATGGACCTCTTTAATGATAGAACAATTAATAAATAATGCACTTAAGTATGCGAGAGGTAAAGATATATGGATTGAATTTGATGAGCAATCCAATCAATTACACGTAAAAGATAATGGTATCGGTATTAGTGAAGCGGACTTGCCTAAAATATTTGATAAGGGCTATTCAGGTTATAATGGCCAGCGCCAAAGTAACTCAAGTGGGATTGGTTTATTTATCGTAAAACAAATTTCAACACACACAAACCATCCTGTTTCAGTCGTATCTAAACAAAATGAGGGTACAACATTTACGATTCAATTTCCAGATGAATAAAAACTTTCAATATTGTAAGTATACTAGTAACATTTTTTTACTAATTTAAATGTTATTAGTATTTTTTTGTTTTAATATAGAACTAACAAAAAAATGAGGTGCATGCCATGTTGCTAGAAGTGAAACATGTAAAAAAGGTTTATGGTAAAGGTTTGAATGCTACGACAGCACTTAATCAAATGAATTTATCAGTTGGAGCTGGTGAATTTGTTGCAATTATGGGTGAGTCTGGGTCAGGGAAGTCTACACTACTAAATTTAATTGCTTCTTTTGATGGACTAACTGAAGGTGACATTATTGTGGATGGCGCACATTTAAATAATATGAAAAATAAAAGTAAAGCATTGTATCGTCAACAAATGGTAGGTTTTGTTTTTCAAGATTTTAATCTTTTACCAACAATGACGAATAAAGAAAATATAATGATGCCATTAATTTTAGCTGGTGCTAAACGAAAAGATATAGAACAAAGGGTACATCAGTTGGCAGTACAATTACATTTAGAGGGATTCTTAAACAAGTATCCTTCTGAAATCTCTGGGGGTCAGAAGCAACGCATTGCCATTGCACGTGCATTAGTTACTAAGCCGACGATTTTACTAGCCGATGAACCTACAGGTGCACTTGATTCAAAAACATCAAAGGCATTGATGATGTTATTTCAAGAGATTCATCAATTGGAACAGACAATTTTAATGGTAACTCATTCAAATATCGATGCGTCTTATGCAGAGCGAGTCATTTTTATTAAAGATGGGCGTCTATATCATGAAATATATCGTGGTGAAGAAAGTCAATTAGCTTTTCAACAACGAATAACAGATAGCTTAGCACTTGTGAATGGAGGAAGTGTCAATATATGAAGTTAAGATTGTTATGGCACATAGTGCGACGTCAATTTATTACGCAGCGACTTGTAATCATTCCATTCATTTTAGCGGTAAGTGTACTATTCATGATTGAATATACGCTTGTGTCAATTGGGTTAAATAGCTACATAAAACAGAAGAATGACTTCCTAGTACCATTTATTATCATAGCTAATTTTTTTATGGCGCTTTTAACTTTTATTTTTATTTTCTATGCAAATCACTTTATGATGTCACAAAGACGAAAAGAGTTTAGCATTTTTATGACATTGGGCATGACCAAGAAAAGTATGCGTTTAATTGTAGTGATGGAAACTATCTTACAATTTATAATAATTTCAGTCGTTAGTATTGCCGGCGGATACTTACTTGGTGCGATATTTTTCTTGTTTATACAGAAAATAATGGGCAGTGAAGTTGCGACGTTAAGGTATTATCCATTTGACTTTGTAGCGATGTTTATTACTTTGATTATCATTGCTGTATTAATGGGCATGCTACTTATATTCAACTTGTTCAGTATTAATTTTCAACGACCGATAACTTATCAACATCGTTCCGATTCTAGTGTCATATCACGATGGTTGCGTTACGTTTTAATTATTATAGGAAGCGCAGCACTATATTTAGGCTACTTTATTGCATTACAACAAGATACGACGTTTGGTGCCTTTTTTAAAATATGGATTGTCATAGGATTAGTTATTATCGGTACTTATGCATTTTTTGTAGGTATAAGTGAAATAATTATTAGTATATTGCAGCAGGTATCAAAAGTTTACTATCATCCACGGTATTTTTTTGTGGTAGTTGGGATGCGTGTACGTCTTAAAATGAATGCAGTCAGTCTTGCAACAATCACTTTGCTGTGTACATTTTTGATTGTAACGCTCACAATGACATTAACAACCTATCGTGATATGAATCATACCATTACGAAATTGATTACGAATGATTATGATTTGTCATTTAGCGACAATTCTAAGTCACAAATAGAACGTCAACAAACAATTGAGAATATTAAACGTGATATACAGGGTTCGGTTAATGCAAAAGACTTCAAAGTATATGAAACGACATTATTTAGAGCTTCTTTAGAAAAGAATCGTGCTTATTACAAGTTAAAACAGGCTAGTGATGATATTCCAATAGACTTCATTGGTAATGAAGGCGCGATATTTTCAAGACAATCAGTAATGATTACAGCTTTTACAGCACAAGATTATAATCGATATCACCAAAACAAATTACACTTAGACAATCAAAGTATAGGTATGATTACGAATGTACCTATTTTTAAAAAGCAGTCTAAGGTCGGTCTTAATAATGAAGTCTTTAAAGTGAAACAACTTGACGCACATGCATTAAATTTGATGATGATTCAAGATAGTATGGTTTTAATTGTTAAAGATAACAATCAATTACAAAAAGTAAAAGGATTTTATGCACATGAACAAAAGAATTCGACAATATCGATAAACTTTAATGTATTTGGAAAGACGAAATTAACAACATCACAAATACAAAAGCTATCGAAAAAATACGATGCGTCAATAAATTCTAAATCAGAAATGCTAATGGTTTGGGATCGTTTGACAGGTGGACTAATATTTGTAGGTGGCGTAGTATCAATTGTACTTGTCATTGGAATATTTCTAATGATGTACTATAAACAAGTCTCAGAAGCCTATGCAAATCAGCACAATTATGACATTATGAAAAAACTTGGTTTAGATAATGGAAGAATAGCAAAGATAACACGAAATCAAATGACTTTCTTGTTCGCAATACCAATAACAGTAGCACTGATTCACACATTAATTTCTAGTAACATTGTATATACGTTACTAAATATGATAGGTATTAATAACCATCATATATTTTTAACAAGTTACGTACTAGCTGTCATTATAATTTCGTTTCTATATATGGCGATGTACAAAATAACTTCCTATATTTATGCTAAAGTTATTCATCAACAACGTAATTAACCATGTTTCAGTGAAATCACAATCAATCATGTATTTTCACTGAAATATATTATATTAAAAAGAAACCTAAAAACATTACAAATAACAATACCAAATTTGAACCGATAAGATAAAAAATGTCTTGTCGGTTTTTAATATAACAAGTGATATTTTGGAAATACCAAAAATATATAGATTGTTTATATAAAATGATTTAAAATGTTTTATAACAACATATTTTATGCAACACATAAAATGGGTAACTAACATCACGAAATCATTGTATTTGTTGTTACACTGATGAAGCGATGTCACAAAGAAATGTCGTTATCAAACGAAGCCCGAAATACATACTGATACTCGAAGTAATGTAATGATAAATAACAATGATAACGATTGATTACTACGCAAAAATATATGTAAATTGACGATTTAAATGCAATTCGTATATTTTGCCAATGATTTACACATTAAAATGTTTGAAAATTGTCACAATTCAGTCTAATTTAAAAGGAAGTTACTTACAAAATTCAAAAATCATGCATCGTGTCATTTAGATATTGAAAAAGATGAGTCAAATTTGTTTCATATATTTTCCAATAACAAATTATTATATCTAAATATATAATCAGAAATATATGAATAGAAATATCAATAAGAAAAATAATATGATTAAAAATGATGAATGGCATACTTATAAAGTGTCTAAATATTGGCGGTCAATATTACTTACAAACACGAATGTTAAGTAATGTAGACAATGCTGAAAAAACAATAAGTAGAAACTCTATATAGAATGTTCGTTTTTATTTTTAATAATTGAATAATCATTATTGATGATTTAATATGTATTCGGTCGCACACGATACAAAGTGACTTGTTTTAATGATATGCAATAATATGACGTTTATCGTCGCGTGTAACAATGTATGAGTGTGTCAGTTTAATTTTAAAAGGGTTATAAGGATATTTAATAAGATAAAGGAGGGCTTAATAAACAATCACATGTGAAGTTTTTAAGGATTATATGAGTTGGGCAGCTCTTTAATCCATAGTTATAACGAATTTTAAATTGTTAGATCTAACGTATGGTATCAGTATGTATGAGTTTAACTTAAGTATTAATCTATAGTTTAAAGAGCGGTCTAATTGTCTTTTTAAAAATAGAAAATAAGGATGATTATAATGAGGGGTTATAACGGAAGATATTGTAGCTGGACTAATACAGCTATACAATGTGATTATTTTAATAAAGTAAGACAGGTGAAAAAAGACGGTAAATCGGATAGGTTGAGCAACAACATAAACTCGAACATTATTTATCGTGTGCTCGAAAAATGTATCACGCTATATAATGTGTGTTCACGGTGTAAACGCGCGCTTATTTTATCAGAACATTCTAAAAAGAACATATTCAATATAAAAAAGGCTGTGTAGGGGTGTCTTATGAATAATAGAAATGTGTATGATATCGAAGTAAGTGATTATAAAGGCTTAACTTATAAATTAGAAGCATTTAGAGGTAAAGTGATTTTAGTTGTTAATACTGCAACAGAATGTATATATAGCGAACAATTGAAAAAACTAGAGACTTTGTTTCAAAAATATAAGGATCGTGGGTTTGTAGTGTTGAGTTTTCCGAATAATAATTTTGACAATCGACAACCAGGTTCTAATGAAGAAATCTTGAAAATTAGTCGTGAGAAATTTGGTGTAACATTTCCAGTGTTAGCTAAAATATCTGTGAACGGGAACGATGAACATCCGTTATTTACGCATTTAAAGAATGAACAACCAGGAATCTTTGGGTCCCCAATAAAATGGAATTTCACAAAATTTATAATCGATCGACAAGGCAATGTTGTAAATCGATTCTTGCCAATGGAAGATCCATTGGATATATCGGCAAATATAGAAATATTATTGCAAGAATCTTCATCTTAAATTTAAATTTGAGCGCTTAGTATGCAAATAACACAAGAGCCTCTTAATGATGTACTAATAGTATGTTATTAGGAGGCATTTTATATTTAGAAAATCAGTAATTTGACCTATTTTACTGAAAGGCTGATTTGGTACATAATAAATAGTAAATAAATAAAAAATAACAACGATGCATTACTGTATGCATTAATAACTGATACGACATAATCAAATTTTTGTCTGGATTACTGATAATGTCATTCAAGCAACATGAAGGTTGTAAATATTTGTAAGTATAACTATCAGACACAACTCAAGTTTGTTTTAATTTATACCATACATATTAAAAAATTGACTAAACTATCGATAAAAAATGAGTCAATCATCTATTTCAAGTTTATTGAGGTGAAAATATTTGAAATTAAATACATCTAATAGTCCATTTACAGAAAAACAAGTCTCACAGATTAACAATCTGCTGCAAACATTAACAGAGAGCCAACAACAGTGGCTTAGTGGGTTTTTACTAGCTAATAGTAACGATACGACAAGTGATAGTAATCAACAACAATTAGAGACAGAAGTGTGGCAACAATCACAAATATCAGAAGAACAAGCAACTTCAACAACGTATATGTTACAAAATAAAGAGCCACATATCGAAGCTAATCAGCGGCATGTTACAGTGCTATATGGTTCTGAATCAGGTAATGCCATGCGTTTAGCTGAAATTTTTTCAGAACGTTTAAGTGATATCGGACATCAAGTTGTTTTGATGTCAATGGATGAATATGATACGACAAACATCGCACAGTTAGAAGATTTATTTATTATTACGTCTACTCATGGTGAAGGAGAACCGCCTGATAATGCATGGGATTTCTTTGAATTTTTAGAAGACGATAACGCACCTAATTTAAATCATGTGAGATATTCAGTACTAGCTTTAGGTGATCAAACATATGAATTTTTCTGTCAAGCCGGTAAAGATGTAGATGCTTTACTAGAAAATCTAGGCGCTGAGCGTATATGTAAGCGTGTAGATTGTGATATTGATTATGAAGAAGACGCAGAAAAGTGGATGGCAGACATCATTAATATGATTGATACTACATCAGAAGGTATTCAAAGTGAATCGGTGATAAGTGAATCAATTAAGTCTGCCAAAGAAAAGAAATATTCTAAATCAAATCCATACCAAGCAGAAGTTTTAGCGAATATCAATTTAAATGGTACCGATTCAAATAAAGAAACACGACATATAGAATTTTTACTTGATGATTTTAGTGAATCATATGAACCAGGAGATTGTATAGTAGCATTACCGCAAAACGACCCTGAATTGGTTGAAAAACTAATATCCATGTTAGGTTGGGATCCGCAATCTCCGGTGCCAATTAATGATCATGGTGATACAGTTCCTATTGTTGAAGCACTAACATCACATTTTGAATTTACTAAATTAACATTGCCATTATTGAAAAATGCAGATATCTATTTTGACAATGAAGAATTATCTGAACGTATTCAAGATGAGTCATGGGCGCGTGAATATGTTATAAATCGGGACTTTATAGATTTAATAACAGATTTTCCAACTATAGAATTACAACCTGAGAATATGTATCAAATCCTTAGAAAATTACCACCAAGAGAGTATTCGATTTCTAGTAGTTTTATGGCAACGCCAGATGAAGTGCATATTACCGTTGGTACGGTTCGTTATCAAGCACATGGACGTGAGAGAAAAGGTGTATGCTCGGTTCATTTTGCTGAGCGAATTAAACCAGGCGATATAGTACCAATTTATTTGAAGAAAAATCCGAACTTCAAATTTCCGATGAAGCAAGATATACCGGTTATTATGATTGGACCAGGTACTGGAATTGCTCCTTTTAGAGCATATTTACAAGAACGTGAAGAACTTGGTATGACTGGGAAAACATGGTTGTTCTTTGGCGATCAACACCGTAGTTCTGACTTTTTATATGAAGAAGAAATAGAAGAATGGCTTGAAAATGGAAACTTAACACGCGTAGATTTAGCATTTTCAAGAGACCAAGAACACAAAGAATATGTACAGCATCGTATAATGGAAGAAAGTGAACGTTTCAATGAATGGATTGAGCAAGGCGCAGCAATCTATATTTGTGGTGATGAAAAATGTATGGCGAAAGATGTCCATCAAGCCATTAAAGATGTATTGGTAAAAGAACGTCATATTTCTCAAGAAGAAGCGGAGACGATATTGCGTCAAATGAAACAGCAACAACGCTATCAACGTGATGTTTATTAGCGATTGGTGTTAAATGTTTTAAGATGAAATGACGTAAAAAGATATAAAGGATGTTGCTCAACATGAATATGCCATTAATGATAGATTTAACAAATAAAAATGTCGTCATAGTTGGTGGAGGCGTCATTGCAAGTCGTCGGGCACAAACATTAAGTCAATACGTTGAACATATGACGGTCATCAGTCCGACAATCACCGAAAAACTTCAAAATATGGTAGATAACGGTGTCGTCATATGGAAAGAAAAAGAATTTGAACCAAGCGATATTGTAGACGCGTATCTAGTTATTGCAGCAACCAATGAGCCACGTGTCAATGAAGCGGTAAAACAAGCCTTACCTGAGCATGCCCTTTTTAATAATGTTGGAGATGCATCAAATGGCAATGTTGTATTTCCAAGTGCACTACACCGCGACAAGCTAACTATCAGTGTATCAACTGATGGTGCGAGTCCTAAGTTGACAAAATCAATTATGGCAGAGCTTGAGGCGTTATATCCACCATCATACAGTTCGTATATCGACTTTTTATATACTTGCCGGCAGAAAATAAAGTTACTAGATATGAATCACAGCGAAAAGCAGCAATTGTTATCACAAATAGTGACGAAAGAATATTTAAACGATACTAAACAAGCTCAATTTTTGGCATGGTTAGATAAAAAATAATAACTGTGTGCCGTCTAAAGGCAGTCTTGAAGGAATAACATGTCTGTTTGTAAATGAAGATGGGATGCATACTAATAATTTCTAAGCGAAGATGATAAAAATATGTAAGATAATTTCTAACATAGAGAAAAAGACGATTTAAAAAATCTTAATAACTATATAGGTTACTAGAAAAACTGGTTGAAGTTGCTATGAATAATAGCCGATTTTAGCCAGTTTTTTGTGTAATAGAACCGAGAATTCAACCATTGCTATTAAAAATGATACTTATGAAAAGATTCAAATTAATCAATTGGATTCTAATAGTCATTAGAGATACTGCATAAAAATTAGATATCCGAATTAACTATTACACAAAAAAGAAATTTTTGATAAAATGAGATAACTTAAATATAAAAAATTATATTAATTATTATATTTAAGTTAAAGAGGGGGATTATGTAAATTGTATTAAAAGTGGAGGGAGAAAATAATATGAATAGTGATAATATGTGGTTAACAGTAATGGGGCTCATTATTATTATTTCAATTGTAGGTTTACTCATTGCCAAAAAGATAAATCCAGTTGTAGGTATGACAATCATACCTTGCTTAGGGGCAATGATTTTAGGATATAGTGTGACAGATTTGGTTGGATTTTTTGCTAAAGGGTTAGACCAAGTCATCAACGTTGTTATTATGTTTATCTTTGCCATTATTTTCTTTGGCATCATGAACGATAGTGGTTTATTCAAGCCGCTTGTCAAACGCTTAATATTAATGACACGAGGCAATGTCGTCATTGTCTGTGCAATGACAGCTTTAATTGGCACAATAGCCCAATTAGATGGTGCCGGTGCGGTAACATTTTTGCTTTCTATTCCTGCATTATTACCTTTATATAAAGCGTTAAATATGAATAAATATTTATTGATTCTACTATTAGCATTAAGTGCTGCAATTATGAACATGGTACCTTGGGGAGGTCCGATGGCACGTGTAGCTGCAGTGTTAAAAGCCAAAAGTGTCAATGAATTATGGTATGGATTAATTCCTATTCAAATAATAGGATTCATTCTTGTTATGTTGTTTGCGGTATATCTTGGATTTAAAGAACAAAAACGTATCAAAAAAGCAATTGCTAGCAATGAATTACCGCAAACACAAGATATAGATGTACATAAATTAGTTGAAGTATATGAACGAGATCAAGATGTAAGGTTTCCTGTAAAAGGACGTGCACGAACAAAACCATGGATAAAATGGGTGAATACAGCTTTAACTTTAGCTGTTATTCTAGCGATGTTAATAAATATTGCGCCACCTGAATTTGCATTCATGATAGGTGTTTCGTTGGCACTTGTTATTAATTTTAAATCAGTGGATGAACAAATGGAACGATTAAGAGCGCATGCGCCGAATGCATTAATGATGGCTGCAGTGATTATTGCAGCAGGTATGTTTTTAGGTGTACTAAATGAAACCGGTATGCTTAAAGCGATTGCGACCAATTTAATCAAAGTGATTCCTGCAGAAGTAGGACCATACTTGCATATTATTGTAGGTTTACTTGGCGTACCATTAGATTTACTAACTAGCACAGACGCTTATTATTTTGCTGTGTTACCGATTGTCGAACAAACAGCAGGGCAATTTGGTGTACCGTCTGTATCAACAGCTTATTCAATGGTCATAGGGAATATTATAGGTACATTTGTCAGCCCATTTTCACCAGCCTTATGGTTGGCAATTGGTTTAGCAGAGGCAAACATGGGCACGTATATTAAGTATGCATTCTTTTGGATTTGGGGATTCGCCATCGTTATGTTAGTAATTGCAATGTTGATGGGCATTGTGACGATTTAAGTATGAAAAAATAGAAACTATGATCCCGTTACAAAATGAAATAATAGTTGCATAAACATGTCGAAATGACGGACGAATCTTTAAACAATTTTAAAAATTAATGAAATAATTGTGTAGAAATATGAATTTCACTAAATGTTAATAACTTTGTGACGTTTTAGTTAACAGACTAATAAAAATTTGAAAATACTATATATAGTGGTATAACGTAATGAGTAGACACAATATATAGGAAGAAGGGGTAAAATGAATCAAATCGAAGAAGCATTAACGGGTTTGATTTCTAAAGATCCTGCTATTGTTAACGAAAATGCTAACAAAGATAGTGATACATTTTCAACAATGAGAGATTTAACAGCAGGTATCGTTTCTAAATCTTACGCATTAAATCATTTATTACCAAAGCACGTTGCAGATGCACATCAAAGAGGGGACATACATTTTCACGACTTAGATTATCATCCATTCCAACCGTTAACTAACTGTTGTTTAATAGATGCTAAAAATATGCTACATAATGGATTTGAAATAGGCAACGCGAATGTAACTTCACCAAAATCAATACAAACTGCATCAGCGCAGCTTGTACAAATTATAGCCAATGTTTCCAGCAGTCAATATGGTGGCTGTACGGTTGACCGCGTTGACGAATTACTTAGTACATATGCACGACATAATGAAGAACAACATAGGAATATCGCAAAGCAATTTGTCAAAGAATCTGAAATTGATCGTTATGTTGATCAACAAGTCACTAAAGACATCAATGATGCGATTGAAAGTTTAGAATATGAAATTAATACCTTATATACATCTAATGGACAAACACCTTTTGTAACATTAGGATTCGGCTTAGGTACAGATCATTTAAGTCGCAAAATTCAACAAGCTATCTTAAATACTCGTATCAAAGGCTTAGGAAAAGACCGCACGACAGCGATTTTCCCGAAACTTGTATTTTCAATTAAAAAAGGAACCAACTTTAGTCCGCAAGATCCGAACTATGACATTAAACAACTAGCATTAAAGTGTTCAACGAAACGTATGTATCCAGATATTTTAAATTATGACAAACTCGTAGAAATATTAGGTGATTTCAAAGCGCCAATGGGTTGTCGTTCATTTTTACCAAGTTGGAAAGATGCGGAAGGTCATTTTGAAAATAATGGTCGTTGTAATCTTGGTGTTGTTACACTTAATTTACCTAGAATGGCATTAGAATCTGCCGGTAATATGACGAAATTCTGGGAAATCTTTTATGAACGTATCGATGTGTTACATGATGCATTACTTTATCGTATAAATCGTTTGAAAGATGCTGTACCGAATAATGCACCAATTTTATATAAAAGTGGCGCTTTTAACTATAAATTAAAAGAAACAGATGATGTTGCTGAGTTATTTAAAAATAAACGTGCAACGATTTCAATGGGCTATATAGGGTTGTATGAAACAGCTACTGTTTTCTATGGTCCAGACTGGGAAACATCTCAAGAAGCAAAAGCATTTACGCTTGAAATTCTTAAAGAAATGAAACGTTATCAAACGAAATGGACAGAACTATATGACATTTGGTTCAGTATTTACAGTACGCCGAGTGAATCGCTAACGGATCGTTTTTGTCGTTTAGACCAAGAGAGATTTGGAGATATTAAAGACATTACAGATAAAGGATATTATCAAAACTCTTTCCATTATGATGTACGTAAAGATGTTACACCTTTTGAAAAGTTAGATTTTGAAAAAGATTATCCTTATTATGCGAGTGGTGGTTTCATTCACTATTGTGAGTATCCGAAATTGCAACACAATTTGAAAGCACTAGAAGCGGTATGGGACTACTCTTATGACAAAGTTGGTTACTTAGGTACAAATATTCCGATTGATCATTGTTATGAATGTGATTACGATGGAGATTTTGAAGCAACTGAAAAAGGATTTAAATGCCCGAACTGTGGCAATGATAATCCTAAAACAGTTGATGTCGTTAAACGAACATGTGGTTACTTAGGCAATCCAGTTCAACGTCCAGTAATTAAAGGCCGTCATAAAGAAATTTGCGCACGAGTAAAACATATGAAAGCGCCTAAAGAATGACACTTTTAGACATTAAACAAGGACAAGGTTATATTGCTAAAATAGAATCAAATAGCTTTGTTGACGGTGAAGGAGTAAGATGCAGTGTTTATGTATCAGGATGTCCATTTAATTGTGTTGGATGTTACAACAAAGCCTCACAAAAGTTCAGATATGGCGAGAAATACACTGATGAAATATTAGCAGAAATATTAGATGATTGCGATCATGATTATATATCTGGGCTAAGTCTATTAGGTGGCGAACCATTTTGTAATTTGGATATTACATTAAATCTTGTCAAAGCATTTCGAGCACGTTTTGGAAATACAAAGACAATTTGGGTATGGACTGGATTTTTATATGAATATTTAGCAAATGATTGTACAGAACGTCGAGAGTTATTATCATACATTGACGTTTTAGTAGATGGGCTATTTATACAACACTTATTCAAACCTGATTTACCATATAAAGGTTCTTTAAATCAACGCATTATAGATGTACAACAATCACTCTCGCATGCGCGTATGATTGAATATATTGTTAGTTGAATATGTATTAGAAGTCAAGGTAACATTCGTTGCCTTGGCTTCTTTTTAGGTTAGGTACATAATTGAAAGTTAATAAAAGTAATTCTTTAGAAAATATATTGATAGAATATGACCTAACAATCATTTTGATACCAATACTAAAAGTTGCATATCCGTTTTTTAAAAAAGTTGAAAGAGAAAAGTGGTATTTTAGTGGGAAGGAAGTCTAACTTTTTGGTAGCGTTTTACAATAAATAAATATTCGTTAATAACGTATAAATATTCTTAAATGCCGTACTGGTAAAATTTGTTAAATTCGTTAAATCGTAACTTAACACTGTTGTTTTAGCGCTATTAAGGTTTTGTTTATTACGGGAAAAATTATATAAATATTCAATAATTGCCAAGTTTCAAATTGTATGAAATTTGCATTATTATTAAATGTTAGTTATTGTCAATTTTGTGAATCAATATAATTATTACATTTTGAGATAAATCGAAACAGGATTCATAAAATTAATAATTAGGGGGAGCACAATTGAAAAAAGAGAAAGTTATGGACTGGACGACCTTTATAGGGACAGTAGCTGTACTTCTTTTTGCAGTTATACCTATGATGGCTTTTCCAAAAGCAAGTGAAGATATCATCACTGGTATTAATAGTGCCATTTCTGATTCAATTGGTTCGATATATTTATTTATGGGGCTGGCGATTTTTTGCTTTGTAATGTATATCGCATTTGGTAAATATGGTAATGTCACACTTGGTAAAGCAAGTGATAAACCAGAATTTAATACATTTACATGGGCGGCAATGCTGTTTTGTGCAGGCATAGGCTCTGATATTTTATACTGGGGCGTTATTGAATGGGCTTTTTACTATCAAGTTCCACCAAATGGCGCGAAAAGTATGAGTGATGAAGCACTCCAATATGCGACGCAATATGGTATGTTCCACTGGGGGCCAATTGCTTGGGCTATTTATGTTCTACCAGCATTACCAATTGGTTATTTAGTATTTGTTAAAAAACAACCGGTGTATAAAATTAGTCAAGCTTGTCGTCCGATTTTAAAAGGTCAAACAGATAAATTTGTAGGTAAAGTTGTAGATATCTTATTTATCTTTGGATTGCTAGGTGGTGCGGCAACATCACTAGCGTTAGGTGTGCCATTAATTTCTGCAGGCATAGAAAGATTAACTGGTTTAGATGGTAAAAATATGATTTTACGTTCGGCCATTTTATTAACAATCACGGTTATATTTGCCATTAGTTCATATACAGGATTGAAAAAAGGTATTCAAAAGTTAAGTGATATCAACGTTTGGCTATCCTTTGTACTTTTAGCCTTTATATTTATTATTGGACCGACTGTTTTTATTATGGAAACGACAGTGACAGGGTTCGGAAATATGTTGAGAGATTTTTTCCATATGGCAACATGGTTAGAACCATTCGGTGGTATTAAAGGTCGAAAAGAAACGAATTTCCCACAAGACTGGACAATATTCTACTGGTCATGGTGGTTAGTATATGCGCCATTTATCGGTTTATTTATCGCTAGAATTTCAAAAGGTCGACGCCTTAAAGAAGTCGTGCTAGGAACAATTATTTATGGAACGCTTGGATGCGTATTATTCTTTGGTATTTTTGGTAACTATGCTGTGTATTTACAAATTTCTGGACAGTTTAATGTAACACAATATTTAAATACACATGGTACAGAGGCAACCATTATTGAAGTGGTGCATCATTTACCATTCCCATCATTGATGATTGTACTATTCTTAGTATCTGCTTTCTTATTCTTAGCAACAACATTTGATTCGGGTTCATATATTTTAGCGGCAGCATCTCAGAAAAAAGTGGTAGGCGAACCATTACGTGCCAATCGTTTATTCTGGGCATTTGCATTGTGCTTATTGCCATTTTCATTGATGCTAGTTGGTGGCGAACGTGCATTAGAAGTATTGAAAACTGCTTCAATACTGGCAAGTGTGCCATTAATTGTTATTTTTATTTTCATGATGATATCATTTTTAATCATTTTAGGACGCGATAGAATTAAACTTGAAACGCGTGCTGAAAAATTAAAAGAAGTTGAACGTCGTTCATTGCGAATCGTTCAAGTATCAGAAGAAGAACAAGATGATAATTTATAATTTAATAAATAATGCATAAGATTTTGAATTTTATAAGTATATAATTGATTGTCATATAAAACAAAAACGGTAATTTCTATTTATTGAGATAGAAATTACCGTTTATTTCGTGGACCTATTGCATTGTTTTTATCATGCATAATCATCATTGTCGTTGTTTGAGTCAATTTTAATTTTCAGAATCAGAAGGCTGTTCTGGAATTGGGAAATATTTGAAAATTTCACCGCTTTCAATCGCTTCGGTTAACTGTTCTAACCATTCGTAATAAACATGTGTATGATCAAGCTGAGCTTTAATTTTTTGTGCCTCTTGTGTTTCAGCTTCAGTTAAATCACTGCTTTCAAGTAATGGATTGATAATAGCTTGAGCATCTTTTACTGCTTCGACATTGATGTCAATTTCACGCTGAAATTTTTTAGTGAAAAAGTTTCGGAAAAAGATGAAAAAGTCTTTCTCGGCGATAAAATGTTGTTTGCGGCTTCCTCTCGTAAATTGTTGTTTAACAATATCAAATTCCTGCAATTTCTTAACGCCAGCACTCATACTTGGTTTGCTCATTTGCAATTGATGACGCATTTCATCAAGCGTCATACTGCCTTCAAACACCATAGTGCCATATAAGTTTCCTACACTTCTATTAGTGCCATACAAATCCATTGTCTGTCCAATTGAATTAATTACAATATCTTTTGCTTGTTCTAATTGTTGCTGTTTGTTCTGAGAACGAGTCATCATTGCACCTCCGTACATCATTTTGGTCACGTTAAAATAAATACTAATACATTATAAAACCTTTTCTAAAAAAAGACATTAAAAATATTTAAAGCATTAAAGTTAAATGTTTCGTTAAATAAAAATCTAACGAACTTACAAAACTTAATTCTTGAGTTGTTTTGTAAATTGACACATTTTTCATTTCTATGCTAACATAAGTTTGTAAAATTCGTTAAATAAAAATTTAACAAACTTAACGGAGGTTGTTGAATGGAACTTTTAAAACATTTATCTCAGCGTCAATATATTGATGGTGAGTGGGTTGAAAGCGCGAATAAAAATACAAGAGATATTATCAATCCTTACAATCAAGAAGTGATATTTACGGTTTCTGAAGGGACAAAAGAGGATGCAGAACGTGCAATCTTAGCTGCAAGACGTGCGTTTGAGTCTGGTGAATGGTCGCAAGAAACTGCTGAAACAAGAGGTAAAAAAGTACGTGCCATCGCGGACAAGATCAAAGAACATCGCGAAGCGTTAGCACGATTAGAAACATTAGATACTGGAAAAACGTTAGAAGAATCATATGCAGATATGGATGATATTCATAATGTGTTTATGTATTTTGCTGGATTAGCAGATAAAGATGGTGGCGAAATGATTGATTCACCAATTCCAGATACAGAAAGCAAAATTGTTAAAGAACCAGTAGGTGTAGTTACACAAATTACACCTTGGAATTATCCGTTATTACAAGCATCATGGAAAATTGCGCCAGCGCTTGCTACGGGTTGTTCACTAGTTATGAAACCAAGTGAAATTACACCATTAACAACAATACGTGTTTTTGAATTAATGGAAGAAGTTGGTTTCCCTAAAGGAACAATTAATCTTATTCTAGGTGCAGGTTCTGAAGTTGGTGACGTAATGTCAGGTCATAAAGAGGTTGACCTTGTATCATTTACAGGTGGCATTGAGACTGGTAAGCATATTATGAAAAATGCTGCTAATAATGTTACGAATATTGCCTTGGAACTTGGCGGTAAAAATCCAAACATTATCTTTGATGATGCTGATTTTGAATTGGCAGTAGACCAAGCGTTAAATGGTGGATATTTTCATGCAGGTCAAGTTTGTTCAGCAGGATCAAGAATATTAGTACAAAACAGTATTAAAGACAAATTTGAGCAAGCACTTATTGATCGCGTGAAAAAAATCAAATTAGGTAATGGTTTTGATGCTGATACTGAAATGGGACCAGTGATTTCAACAGAACATCGTAATAAGATCGAATCTTATATGGATGTAGCTAAAGCAGAAGGCGCAACAATTGCTGTTGGTGGTAAACGTCCAGATAGAGACGATTTAAAAGATGGTCTATTCTTCGAGCCAACAGTCATTACAAATTGTGATACGTCAATGCGTATTGTACAAGAAGAGGTTTTCGGACCTGTCGTTACTGTAGAAGGCTTTGAAACTGAACAAGAAGCGATTCAATTAGCGAATGATTCTATATATGGTTTAGCAGGTGCTGTATTTTCTAAAGATATTGGAAAAGCACAACGCGTTGCTAATAAGTTGAAACTTGGAACGGTGTGGATTAATGATTTCCATCCATATTTTGCACAAGCGCCATGGGGTGGATACAAACAATCAGGTATCGGTAGAGAATTAGGCAAAGAAGGCTTAGAAGAGTACCTTGTTTCAAAACACATTTTAACAAATACAAATCCACAATTAGTGAATTGGTTTAGCAAATAAAAATTAGATAAGGTGAGTGCCATTGTAAGAACACAAGACACTCACTTTGTTTTGTATAAGTGGCGAAATGTTAATTGATAATTTGAACTAAACGCAAAATGAATCATAGATTGTTTCATGACTGTTAGTAACAATCATAAAAGGAAAATCGAGTGTTTTGGTTAGCTAAGTTTAGCAATTCAACGATAACCAATCAGCGACTAACAAATATTTCATGCAATACTCACTTTGAAATACAACAAACTTTGGAGGTCATAACGATGAGTAACAAAAATAAATCATATGATTATGTCATCATTGGAGGAGGCAGTGCAGGTTCTGTACTAGGTAATCGACTGAGTGAAGATAAAGATAAAGAAGTCTTAGTATTAGAAGCGGGTCGCAGTGATTATTTTTGGGATTTATTTATCCAAATGCCTGCTGCGTTAATGTTCCCTTCAGGCAATAAATTTTACGATTGGATTTATTCAACAGATGAAGAACCACATATGGGCGGTCGTAAAGTAGCACATGCCCGAGGTAAAGTTTTAGGTGGATCAAGTTCGATTAATGGCATGATTTATCAACGTGGTAATCCAATGGACTATGAAGGCTGGGCAGAACCAGAAGGTATGGAAACTTGGGATTTTGCGCACTGCTTACCGTATTTTAAAAAATTAGAAAAAACATACGGTGCAGCGCCTTATGATAAATTTAGAGGCCATGATGGACCAATTAAGTTAAAACGAGGGCCAGCAACGAATCCTTTATTCCAGTCATTCTTTGATGCAGGTGTTGAAGCAGGCTATCATAAAACACCTGATGTGAATGGATTTAGACAAGAAGGTTTTGGACCGTTCGATAGTCAAGTACATCGTGGTCGCCGAATGTCAGCTTCAAGAGCATATTTACATCCAGCTATGAAGCGTAAAAACTTAACCGTTGAAACACGTGCCTTTGTAACTGAAATTCATTATGAAGGTAGAAGAGCAACTGGTGTTACGTATAAGAAAAATGGCAAACTACATACCATCGATGCTAATGAAGTCATCTTGTCTGGCGGGGCATTCAATACGCCACAATTACTACAATTATCTGGTATTGGTGATTCAGAGTTCCTAAAATCAAAAGGCATTGAGCCACGTGTTCATTTACCTGGTGTGGGTGAAAACTTTGAAGATCACTTAGAGGTATACATTCAACATAAATGTAAGGAACCTGTATCATTACAGCCAAGCTTAGATATCAAGCGCATGCCATTTATTGGTTTACAATGGATTTTCACACGTACAGGTGCAGCAGCATCTAACCATTTTGAAGGTGGCGGATTTGTACGTTCAAATAACGAAGTTGATTATCCTAACTTAATGTTCCATTTCTTACCAATAGCTGTAAGATATGATGGTCAAAAGGCAACGGTCGCACATGGTTATCAAGTTCACGTAGGACCAATGTATTCAAACTCTCGTGGTAGCTTGAAAATCAAATCTAAAGATCCATTCGAAAAACCAAGTATCCGCTTTAATTATTTATCAACAGAAGAAGATAAAAAAGAATGGGTAGAAGCAATTCGTGTAGCAAGAAATATCTTATCTCAAAAAGCAATGGATCCATTCAATGGTGGAGAAATTTCACCAGGACCAGAAGTGCAAACAGACGAAGAAATTCTGGATTGGGTTCGTAGAGATGGTGAAACAGCATTACACCCATCTTGTAGTGCTAAAATGGGTCCTGCTTCAGATCCAATGGCAGTAGTTGACCCGTTAACAATGAAAGTCCACGGTATGGAAAATTTACGTGTAGTTGATGCATCCGCTATGCCACGTACGACAAATGGCAATATACACGCACCTGTTTTAATGTTAGCTGAAAAAGCAGCAGACATTATACGTGGCAGAAAGCCTTTAGAGCCACAATATATTGATTATTATAAGCATGGTGTTCATGATGAAAATGAAGGTGCAATCGAAGTAAAACCATACGCTAAATAAATTTATATAGTAGACTCTTAGTCTGGCATCTATTGTATTGGTGCCAGACTTTTTTGCGTTTTATCTAAATGAGAAGTTAATGTGTTGTTCAAAAACGGTGTGTGAGTAAATGAACTGAAAATAGAGTTAATTGTACATTGTGATGATTAATTGACCTAATTGGCAGACATTAAAAGAGTGTACAACCTTAAAAAGTTCACTAAATAGACATTTAATTGTGTTTTCTTGAAAGCTTTCGTGGTAGGATTTATATAAGTAAATTGAGAGAAGGAATACTATGAGCTTTTACGAATATATACAAACATTTAAAGATGATAAAACACCATTAGGCGAATTAGCGATTTGGATTAAAGAAGATGATTCATTCCCAAAACAAGAGAAGCTAACAGAAAACATTTTGTCTTATTTTCATCAAATGTCCAATATAGATCATGAGTTTTTAGAAATTGTAAAAAGATCACTTTCTCTGTATGATCAATTAAAATCGTAAAATCAGAAATAAAGTTAGCTAAAATAAAAGGCCGGTGATTTCACAGATGAAGTTGTCGGCTATTTTCATGACTAATGTTAAATAATGATCATGAAATTGAAGACACAAAAATAGTGGGCGACTCCTGTCCCCATTTGTATGAAATATTAATACTTTTTACAAAGTCTTATCTTTTAAAAAGAAGCCAAACTATGATTGTAATTAATAAATACGGGAATGAATTAGTAATAGATATAAAGTAATATGACCAAAAATATAAATGAAATGAAGGCATTTATTATGAAAATTTATGATGAATATAGAAGTTATGTAATAGAAGAATTGAATGATTGTCTCACAATACAAAAAAATAATGACACTGCATATTACGATGTTTTGGAAGCGATAAATGATTTATCAAATGATTCATTATGTGTGTTAAATCATTTATATATTAACGAAGGACAAGAAGAAACATTCGAGCAAAAATTTTTGCGACGTAATAAGCATTTAAAAAACGTTGATGGATTTAAAGCATTAAGATTTTTAAGACCTAGAACAGCTGGTAGACACTATATCATTATTACGCTGTGGGAAAATAGGCAAGCATTTTATCATTGGCAAAATTCAGCTGAGTACAAGCATACACACAAGCATCGTGGCACTTCGAAAGGTGCAGATGTAAAAATAATTAATCGTGAATTATCATACAATATTCGTATTGAATTAGCTGATATGGTCTAGCCCGAGATATCAACCCTCAATCATTTGAAAGTCCTTGAATGCTACGTCATGTCAAAGTGTAGTGTCGAGGACTTTGGTATTTAACCCTATTTAATTGAAAATTCTGTAAAGATAGGCGTATGATATATATAATTCATTTATAAAATTACAATGTTCATCACAGGAAAAGTGGATGTATGAAAGGAAGTTAGTTATGCAAAAGTCAGCTCTATTCGCGCCTGAAAAATATAACATTATTTCGGAAATCGAAAAATATAGCCACATACCAGATAAAAAGGCAATTCTATATCATAATACTGTAGGCGAAGATATATCAGTCACTTACCAACAGCTCATTGAACAGTCTAATAAAGTAGGTAATGTTTTAGCATCGCACGGTTTATCTAAAGGCGATAAAGTACTCATTATGATGCCACGATCTATTGCGACGTATGAATTATATATTGCTGCTTTAAAATTAGGTGTTGCAATCATTCCATGTTCTGAAATGCTAAGAACTAAAGATTTACAATACCGTATCACGCACGGTGAAATAAATGCAGTTATTGCATTAGAGCCATTCACAGTTGAATTTGAAAAAATTAAAGAATATGATGCGTTAACTAAATTTGTTATTGCCGGTCAAAAAGATGGATGGATTTCACTTGAAGCTGAAAAAGAAAACGCAAGTAACAAACTAGAAATGGCAGATACGACGTGTGATGATATGGCGATTCTGTCATATACATCTGGTACAACTGGCAATCCTAAAGCCGTTACACATTGTCATGGATGGGGATTTGCACATTTACAAATGGCACCAAAACATTGGTTATGTATTAATGAAGATGACTTAGTTTGGGCAACAGCAGCACCAGGTTGGCAAAAATGGGTATGGAGTCCTTTTTTATCTGTATTAGGTTCAGGTGCAACTGCTTTTGTATTTAATGGAAGATTCAGTCCTGAAACATACTTAGAATTGCTTCAAAAATATCAAATTAATGTTTTATGTTGTACACCGACAGAATATCGTATGATGGCTAAATTACAGAACTTAAATGATTATGACTTAACGCATTTACATAGTGCCGTTTCTGCAGGTGAGCCACTAAATCGAGAAGTAGTTGAACAATTCAAGAAATACTTTAATTTAACTGTAAGAGATGGATATGGCCAGACTGAAAGTACCTTGCTTATAGGCTTTTTAAAAGATACACCACAAAGGATTGGATCAATGGGTAAAGGCATTCCGGGTAGTTCGGTCACTGTAGTAGATGATGAGGGGAATAGCGTACCTGCTAATACGAAAGGGAATATTGCAGTACCACTTGATTTGCCAGCACTTTTCAAAGGGTATTATAAAGAGCCAGAACGTACGGCGAAAGCGCAAACAGGTAAATACTACATCACTGGTGACTTAGCTCATGTAGATGATGATGGTTATTTCTGGTTTGAAGGACGTCGAGATGACATTATTATTAGTTCAGGCTATACGATTGGGCCTTTTGAAGTTGAAGATGCGTTAACGAATCATCCAGCCGTTAAAGAATGTGCTGTAGTAGCAAAGCCTCATGATATACGAGGAAATATTGTTAAAGCATTCGTTATTTTACAGGACCATACTGCGGGTGATGATACGTTAGTTAAAGAACTACAACAATTTGTTAAAAATGAAGTTGCACCATATAAATATCCGAGAGAGATTGAATTCGTTGACGACTTACCAAAAACAAACTCAGGTAAAATTCGTCGTGTTGAACTACGAGATGCTGAAATAGAAAAATGGCAACAACAAAAAGATAGCAATCAATAAACATAGCAAAGCAGTCCAATGCGTAAGGTATGATGATACGCACTGGACTGCTTGTTTATTTATGATGTTCTTTGTCGTCTAGTTATAAATATTAAAATTAGTTTAGAAACAAGCGCAACCAGTATTAAGAATGAGAAAATATAAGATGTTAAACCTCGAATATCCCAGTTTAATAAAAACACATTACTATCACCGGCATTAAGTTGAAACTCAGTATGTGTTAGAACGATAATTACAATACCTATAAGTGCAAGATTCAAAATAATTTTCAATATTAAAGGTAATTGTAATGTTTTTCTTGGATGCAGATATTGAATATCCTTTTTATGATTGATTTTACACTTATATTGTATCAAAATAGAGTATAGGTTTAAAATGCTATAAGCCAAATGTAGATTAAAACAATCGTTAGCTATTTGTTGTCAAATAATTATGATTGATTTGATATTTATCTTCTATGAATAAAAGATTTAATATATTGCAAAGTTAATGAATAATTATAATTTACATTTACCACTGCTTGCTTTAACATATACATGTAAGCACTAACTATAGTATTTTGTTACAGCGTATCAATTAAAACAGGAAGTTATCAATGGCGTTGATATTTTAAAGAAATATGTCAGTTTTATGTAACTTTCATATTGATGATACACATTTACAATTTTTGGAGAGGTGAAACCAATGGCTAAGTCTAATAGTAAAGACATCGTTTTAATTGGAGCCGGTGTACTTAGCACAACATTTGGTTCAATGTTAAAAGAAATTGAGCCAGACTGGAATATCCACGTTTACGAACGCTTGGATCGTCCTGCAATCGAAAGTTCAAACGAAAGAAATAATGCTGGTACGGGTCATGCAGCATTATGTGAGTTGAACTACACAGTTTTACAACCTGATGGTTCTATCGACATCGAAAAAGCGAAAGTGATTAACGAAGAGTTTGAGATTTCAAAACAATTCTGGGGTCACTTAGTGAAAAGCGGTAGCATCGAGAACCCAAGAGAATTTATCAATCCATTACCACACATCAGTTATGTTAGAGGTAAAAACAATGTTAAATTCTTAAAAGATCGTTACGAAGCGATGAAAGCTTTCCCTATGTTCGATAATATCGAATATACTGAAGACATCGAAGTAATGAAAAAATGGATTCCATTGATGATGAAAGGCCGTGAAGATAACCCTGGTATCATGGCGGCAAGTAAAATTGACGAAGGTACAGATGTAAACTTCGGTGAATTAACACGTAAAATGGCTAAAAGCATTGAAGCACATCCAAATGCTACAGTGCAATTTAACCATGAAGTTGTTGATTTTGAACAATTATCAAATGGTCAATGGGAAGTTACTGTTAAAAATCGCCTAACTGGTGAGAAATTCAAACAAGTAACTGACTACGTATTCATCGGTGCTGGCGGTGGAGCAATTCCATTATTACAAAAAACAGGTATCCCTGAAAGTAAACATTTGGGTGGATTCCCTATCAGTGGTCAATTCTTAGCTTGTACAAACCCACAAGTTATTGAACAACACGATGCCAAAGTTTATGGTAAAGAGCCACCTGGTACACCACCAATGACTGTACCTCATTTAGATACGCGTTACATTGATGGTCAAAGAACATTATTATTTGGACCATTTGCTAATGTTGGACCTAAATTCTTGAAAAATGGTTCTAACTTAGATTTATTCAAGTCTGTTAAAACATACAACATTACAACTTTATTAGCAGCAGCAGTTAAAAACTTACCTTTAATTAAATACTCATTTGACCAAGTAATTATGACAAAAGAAGGTTGTATGAACCACTTACGTACTTTCTATCCAGAAGCACGTAATGAAGATTGGCAATTATACACTGCTGGTAAACGTGTACAAGTTATCAAAGATACACCTGAACACGGTAAAGGATTCATCCAATTCGGTACAGAAGTGGTTAACTCACAAGACCACACTGTAATTGCATTATTAGGTGAATCACCAGGGGCTTCAACTTCAGTTTCAGTTGCGTTAGAAGTATTAGAACGTAACTTCCCTGAATACAAAACTGAATGGGCACCTAAAATTAAGAAAATGATTCCATCATACGGTGAATCATTAATTGAAGACGAAAAATTAATGAGAAAAATCCGTAAACAAACTTCAAAAGACTTAGAATTAGGTTACTACGAAAACTAAATTCTAATAGCTATATTTAAAATCGGACAACTGAGAAATCTTAAAGATTTTTCAGCTGTCCGATTTTTTTACGTAATCTAATACATACGGCAAAATCAACTTTAATCAAAAAAGACTCATACACAATGCCTTTAAAGCACATGTATGAGTCCTTTTTAGTAGTTTATATCAAAAAATAGTTTAATGTATAAATTAGTTTTTGTTTACAGATGCGTCGTAGATTGATTCTACAGCATCACCTAAAGCTTTATCGAATTCTTCTTTAGATTGATCAGCTCTTAAATCACTAGCTAATGCACGTGAGAAACTTGCGATAAGTTCAGCGTTATCTTTAAGTAATTCATTTGCTTTTTCTCTGCTGTAACCACCTGATAATACAACGACACGAACAACATTAGGATGTTCAGCTAACTCTTTGTATAAGTTTGGTTCAGTAGGAATTGTTAATTTCAACATTACTAATTGATCAGCATTTAAGCTATCTAAACCTTTTTTAAGTTCAGCTTTTAATACTTTTTCAATTTCAGCTTTGTCTTTTGCATTAATATTAACTTCTGGTTCGATAATTGGAACTAAACCTTTAGCAATAATTTGTTTAGCAACTTCAAATTGTTGTTCAACAACGTCTTTGATACCTTGCTCATTTAATTCTAAAATGTTAGAACGCATTTTTGTACCAAAAATGTGACGTTCGTTTGCACGGTCTAATAAATTGTCTAAGTTGTCGATTGGTTTCATTAATTGAACACCATTTTGCTCTTCAGCAAGACCTTTGTCTACTTTTAAGAACGGAACAACACCTTTATCAGCTAAGTAATCTGCAGTGTATTTGCTTTCTACTTCGCGATCCATTGTTTGTTCGAAAAGAATAGCACCCAAAATTTTATCTGGTGAGAATGAAGGTGAAGTTACGACACGTGTACGCATATCGTGAACAAGTTGGAACATTTCGTCTTCATTGCTATATTGATCTTCGTTTACACCATATTCTTTAAGTGCTTTTGGTGTACTACCACCACTTTGGTCTAATGCGGCAATAAAGCCTTTTCCATTTTTCATTTTTTCTAATTGCTCTTTATTCATACTTTCCACTCCTTAACTTTTCAATACACCTCCAGTATGATAAAAATGAGAACATTTCTCAAGTCATAAACCTTGAAAAGTGTATAAAATGTGAAAAATAATTGTCAGTTTAATTAAAAATATTATTTTATTCTAGGTATGACTAACGCCATTAATGACATAAAGAAAATATGTGTAATAATCCAACCGATTAATTCTGTCACACTAAATTGAAAAATTGGACGTTGCGCAATAAATACTAAAAAGGGATACAATGCTATAAATAAGAAAAATAAAGGGATATAACATAGATAGTAAAGCCTTTTAGAAGTATGAAACAGCAACACAAATACAAAATAAATGACGCTACCAATTAGTAAGTGACATATTATTTCTAGAATATATGGTGTATTGTCAGAAGGAATTAGAAAATCTAAATTCAATAATAAAGCTTTTAAATGTGATTGATTGCTTATTAAGTCAAACAACATGGTCATCCATAGCAACATGAATGATATGAAAATAGCAGCAATGAAATGGAACAATACTTTTAAACGCATTCGTATCACCTCAGAGTCAAATGGAATATAGTAAACAATTCCCTAATCGAACAAAATTATGCGCATAAACAAAGTAGATTGATATAAAATTCTTAATTATCAGAATATATTTACAAATCTGAATTTTATTAGTATATTGGATAGTATTCATAGAGGCATGACGGTATTTGAGCAGGATTTTAAATCGGATTTTATAATCGATTTAAGAGAGGCCACTTTGCTTGCACATTAATACTGTCAATGGGAGGGGAATGAATATGAGTAAAGCACATCAATTAATTCAAGAGGATGAACATTATTTTGCGAAATCAGGACGTATTAAATATTATCCGTTAGTGATTGATCATGGATATGGAGCAACATTGGTTGATATTGAGGGGAAGACATATATCGATTTGTTATCGAGTGCAAGTTCTCAAAACGTAGGTCATGCACCTAGAGAAGTAACAGAAGCGATAAAGGCACAAGTTGATAAATTTATTCATTATACACCAGCATATATGTATCATGAACCGTTGGTACGTTTAGCTAAGAAGCTTTGTGAGCTTGCACCTGGAGATTTTGAAAAAAGAGTGACCTTCGGATTAACCGGATCAGACGCAAATGATGGCATCATTAAATTTGCCAGAGCATATACAGGGCGTCCTTATATCATTAGTTTCACTAACGCATATCATGGTTCAACTTTTGGCTCATTGTCTATGTCAGCTATTAGTTTAAATATGCGCAAACATTATGGTCCGTTATTGAATGGTTTTTATCATATTCCGTTTCCAGATAAATATCGTGGTATGTACGAGCAGCCACAAGCTAATTCAGTAGAAGAATATTTAGCACCCTTAAAAGAAATGTTTGCGAAATATGTACCTGCTGACGAAGTAGCATGTATTGTTATTGAAACGATACAAGGCGATGGTGGACTTTTAGAACCAGTTCCAGGGTATTTTGAAGCGTTAGAAAAGATTTGTCGTGAACATGGTATTTTAATCGCTGTCGATGATATTCAACAAGGTTTTGGGCGAACAGGTACATGGAGTTCAGTCTCGCATTTTAATTTTACGCCTGATTTAATCACTTTTGGAAAATCCTTAGCAGGTGGTATGCCTATGTCAGCAATTGTTGGACGCAAAGAGATTATGAATTGTTTAGAAGCACCAGCACATTTATTTACAACAGGTGCTAATCCAGTTAGTTGTGAAGCTGCATTAGCCACAATTCAAATGATTGAAGATCAGTCGCTTCTTCAGGATAGTGCGGAAAAAGGGGAATATGTTAGGAAACGAATGGATCAATGGGTATCTAAATACAATAGTGTAGGCGATGTTAGAGGTAAAGGTCTGAGCATTGGTATTGATATTGTTTCCGACAAAAAACTCAAAACACGTGATGCCAGTGCGGCACTTAAAATTTGTAATTACTGCTTTGAGCATGGCGTAGTTATTATAGCTGTAGCAGGAAATGTGTTGCGATTCCAACCGCCATTGGTGATAACATATGAGCAATTAGACACGGCGTTAAACACTATAGAAGATGCACTGACTGCTTTGGAAGCAGGTAACTTAGATCAATATGACATATCTGGACAAGGTTGGTAATAGCGATTATCTTAATATAAAATAAAAAATCATTTCCACATCTGGATGTTAATCAGATGGGAAATGATTTTTTTGATTTTTATTTTGGTGGGTGGTATTCAGCTACGTCATTTTTCTTAGAATGTCTAAGTCCATAACTTAAATATAGAATGATACCAACAATAAACCAAATTAAAGTGTATAATTTCGCTTCGAATCCTAATCCCCAGAATACTAGCAATACTAAAACAAATGTAACTGCTGGTAACACAGGATATAAAGGTAATTTAAATGCAGGAATTGGTAGATCTTTACCTTCACGCTTTCTCAAACGATACATTGCTAATGAAACGAACATAAATGCAACAAGTGTACCGGCTGAAATTAATTGTGCTAAAAATGCGAATGGGAACATAGAACCAATTAAAACACCAATAATAGTAAGTATAACTAGTGCGCGATTAGGTAAATGTTTGTCGTTTAAGTGGCTTAACCATGAAGGTAATAAGCCGTCACGTCCAAATGAATAAAGTAAACGTGAGCCTGCTAACATCATACCAATTAATGCTGTAAACATACCGATAACAGAGATAGCTTGAACAATAGCTGCTACAACACCATGACCACTTTGACGTAAAGCCCAACCAACAGGTTCAGCATTGTTTGCGTATTGTGAGTAATGGAACATACCAACTAACACAAGTGCTACAGCAATAAATAATACGATAGCAACGCTTAAAGAACCAAGAATACCTCTAGGCATTGTCTTTTGAGGATCAAGTGCTTCTGCTGAGTTTGCTGCGATAGAATCGAAACCGATATACGCTAAGAAAATCATTGAAACACCAGCATATATGCCTTGCCATCCACCAAAGTCACCTGTAGCAGTTACTTTGTGTTCTGGAATAAATGGCACATAGTTACTAACATTTATTGCTGTTAAACCTACGATGACAAATAAAATAATAGCTAATACTTTTAAAATAACTAAAATATTTTCCATACGAGCTGCTTCCGACATACCACGTGATAGTAATAATGCAGTTAATAAAATAACGATAGCAGCAATAATATCGATAAAACCGCCATTCGTACCAAATGGATTTGATAATGCTGCTGGTAATTCGATGCCAATTGGTTTCACAAGTCCGCGTAAATTCGCTGAGAATCCTGATGCAACAAAGGCTACGGCGATAAAATATTCAGCTAATAAAGCCCAACCGGCAACCCATCCAAAGAATTCACCGAATAATACATTGACCCAAGAATAGGCTGAACCTGCAAATGGCATAGCGGCAGCCATTTCTGCATAAGTAAATGCAACTAAACCAGCAACAATAGCAGCGAGTAAGAATGATAACGCAACGGCCGGTCCTGCATGTTCTGCAGCAACAATGCCAGGTAGCGTAAAGATAGATGTCGATACAATTGTTCCTACACCTAAAGCTAAGAAATCACGCACCCGAAGTGTACGCTTTAAATGACCATCTTTATTTTGATAGATAGCCGGATCCTCTTTTCGTGCTATTTTATTGAAAAAACTTCCCATAAACTTTCCTCCCAAACATTCATAAACAATTCTATACGGTGTTTTTTAATATGTTATATCATAGCACAAATAATCAATATTTTGTCTAAAAATTCTGAAAAATCACAACTTTATGTTACGTATTAATGACTTGTCTTGATAACATCCATAGATTTTTTAAATGATAAAACTGATTATAACAGATATTAAATGAATAAGTACTGTTTTTTGCTAATTTTCTAACAATTTTGCACATTATATTTTTAAAATCAATTTCATGTTTATGTCTGATTGGCTAGTTTGTATGAAATGTAATCCTTTGACTATAAAAAGATGCATCAAATATGATGAGGGTAAGGCGGAAAATAGGAGGTTATATAGTAAGTCATTTAAGTCGAATAGCCATCCTTTTTAAAATGAAAAAAATAGAAAGCTCAATAGTTTGTTAAAGCCTTTAAATAGCGTCATTACGCAATTTTAGAATGCTAAAAATTGTCACAAATTTCAAATTACGTGCTAAAGCTTGAGATATCAATATTTATTGGCGTTAGAGTGTAATTTGACTCCGCTTACATCTCAGTTTTATGTTTGTAATTTGGTAGCATAATATTATAATAAAATAAAATTGTTAATCTTTAATTTCAGTATAGATATTTTTACGTGTAGTCACGTGTAAAATAAATTCAATTAGGTTAGGAGACATAATTATGAAAACATTTGGTAAAAAGGTTGTATTAATCGGAGATGGATCTGTAGGATCAAGCTATGCCTTTGCAATGGTTACGCAAGGTGTTGCTGATGAATTTGTAATTATTGACATTGCAAAAGACAAAGTAAAAGCAGATGTTCAAGATTTAAACCATGGTACAGTCCACAGTCCTTCACCAGTTGATGTGAAAGCAGGTGAATACGAAGACTGTAAAGATGCAGATTTAGTTGTTATTACAGCTGGTGCACCTCAAAAGCCAGGTGAAACACGTTTACAATTAGTTGAAAAAAATACTAAGATTATGAAGAGCATCGTTAAGAGTGTTATGGATAGTGGCTTTGATGGATATTTCTTAATCGCGGCAAACCCTGTTGACATTTTAACAAGATTTGTAAAAGAATATACTGGTTTACCAGCAGAGCGTGTTATCGGTTCAGGTACTGTATTGGACAGTGCACGTTTACAATATTTAATTAGCCAAGAACTTGGTGTTGCACCTTCAAGTGTTGACGCTAGTATTATTGGTGAGCATGGTGATACTGAACTTGCAGTTTGGTCACAAGCAAATGTAGCTGGTATTTCAGTATATGACACATTAAAAGAACAAACTGGTAGCGAAGCTAAAGCGGAAGAAATTTATGTAAATACACGTGACGCTGCTTATGAAATTATCCAAGCTAAAGGGTCAACATACTATGGTATTGCATTAGCATTGATGCGCATTTCAAAAGCCATTTTAAATAATGAAAATAATGTCTTAAATGTTTCTATACAATTAGATGGTCAATATGGTGGTCACAAAGGCGTTTACCTAGGTGTACCAACATTAGTTAACCAACATGGCGCAGTTAAAATTTATGAAATGCCATTAAGTGCCGAAGAACAAGCGTTGTTCGATAAATCTGTTAAAACATTAGAAGATACATTTGATTCAATTAAATATTTATTAGAAGACTAAGCCTATTTTAAGTATTAATTAGAAATATATTAATGGTAAGAGGATCTATTAGTGTTGCAGTAACACGTGGCACTGATAGGTTCATTTTTTTTAGCAAGCATTGATAGAGGCAATACTTTTGCGTAAAATAATAATTGAATAAAATATTATGACTCGTGAAAATTTAGTGGCATGAATAGAAATGTCGAGGCGTCATTGAGTATAAAGGAAAGTAGTTCTGCATTAATCACGAAGTAGAGCATGACAACGAGGAATAACTATAGGGAGATGGTTTTGGAATGACGAATGTCTTGTATCAACATGGTACATTAGGTACGTTAATGGCTGGCTTACTAGAAGGAACAGCTACAATTAATGAATTGTTAGAACATGGAAATTTAGGGATTGCAACGTTAACAGGGTCTGATGGCGAAGTAATATTTTTAGACGGGAAGGCATATCATGCTAACGAGCATAAAGAATTTATAGAATTAAAAGGCGATGAGAAAGTACCGTATGCATCGATTACTAATTTTAAAGCGAGTAAGACATTTTCATTGCAACAATTATCACAAGATGATGTATTCGCACAAATTAAAAATGAAATGTTAAGTGAGAATTTATTTTCGGCTGTTAAAATTTATGGCACATTTAAACATATGCATGTACGAATGATGCCTGCTCAGCAACCGCCATATACACGTTTGATTGATTCAGCACGCAGACAACCTGAGGAAAAAAGACAAAATATTCGTGGTGCCATTGTTGGATTTTTTACACCAGAATTATTTCATGGCGTAGGATCTGCTGGTTTTCATATACATTTTGCAGATGATGAAAGAGCTTATGGTGGACATGTTCTTGACTTTGAAGTGGATGACGTTGTCGTTGAGATACAAAACTTTGAAACATTCCAACAACATTTCCCGGTAAATAACGAGACGTTTGTTAAAGCGAAAATAGACTATAAAGATGTGGCAGAAGAAATTAGAGAAGCTGAATAGTCTAATATAATTAAAAGACCTTAGCGATATAAGGAACAGGTGGTTCTAAATGCATCGTTAAGGTCTTTTTATATTATATATGAGCTTACATATTTTGTTGATACGCGCGTAAAAAGCTATAAATAGTATCAAGATATGGGGTGTCAAGATTGTGTTCACGTGCACGTCGATAAATAAAGCCTTGAATTGCTTCGACTTCAAGAGGTTGCTGATGCACAATGTCGTAATACATGCTCGTTCCCATTTCGTCGGGATAACCTTGATATATAGTCATAATAGTATCGACAGTTTGTTCTGAAAAGTTTAACCCCTCTGCCTGTGCAACACGACAACCATCTAGTAATAGCTGTCTACACAGTGTACGTATTTCAGGATTATGCATGATTGCAACTGTCTGTCTACCGAGTGCTGTGATAGAATTAATGCCCAAGTTAACTAACAATTTATACCAAATAGCTTGTTGAATATTTGCTTCTAATACAATGTCGATTTGACTGTCTTGGACCAAATCTCTAAATTGTCGTGTTAATGCATTATCTTTTATGCGTAATTGATAATCTCTGAAGTGTGTAACAACATCGCCTTTCTTTTGACCACTTATATAGACAACTGCTTGGCATACGTTTTTAAATGGAATATGTTCGAGTTGACCATAACCATTTTGGGCTAAAATGATGAGCGTGTCCTCATGTGCAAGATGAGTTAAATGAGGAATAACTGCATCAAGTTGATGTGTTTTGACTGCAATAATAATAACATCAAATGTGTTTGTGACATCTTCATAACCTTTCACAACAATATCTTGTGCAGGTGCATGTGGTACAGTATAATATGTTATTGTTTTGGCGTGTCTCCCGATAAGCGTTGTATGAGGCAATGATTGTTGTAATTCATAGGCAATAGTTGTACCGACAGCGCCTGGGCCGATAATCGCAACTGATAACATCTTCTTCTTTCCTTTCTATAAAAGATTCATTATACTATTTCTAATAATACTGCAAAAAGAGGTTGAATAACATTGAAAACAGTAAGTCAATTAATAGATATGAAACAAAAGCAAACTAAAATTTCTATGGTAACAGCTTATGATTTTCCAAGTGCTAAACAAGTGGAAGCAGCGGGTATTGATATGATTCTTGTTGGGGATTCACTTGGTATGACTGTATTAGGTTATGAAAGTACCGTACAAGTGACGTTAGCAGATATGATTCATCACGGTCGTGCAGTAAGAAGAGGCGCACCAAATACATTTGTAGTTGTTGATATGCCGATTGGTGCAGTAGGCATCTCTATGACACAAGACTTAAATCATGCTCTAAAGCTTTATCAGGAGACGAATGCAAATGCAATTAAAGCAGAAGGAGCGCATATTACACCATTTATTGAAAAAGCAACGGCAATTGGTATTCCTGTTGTTGCACATTTAGGATTAACACCTCAAAGTGTTGGCGTTATGGGGTATAAATTACAAGGTGCAACGAAAGAAGCAGCGGAGCAACTTATTTTAGATGCGAAAAATGTAGAACAAGCTGGTGCAGTAGCGTTAGTACTTGAAGCAATTCCAAATGATTTAGCAGAAGAAATTAGCAAGCACTTAACAATTCCAGTCATTGGTATTGGTGCAGGAAAAGGTACAGATGGTCAAGTATTGGTTTATCACGATATGTTAAATTATGGTGTTGAACATAAAGCGAAATTTGTGAAGCAATTTGCTGATTTTAGTGTTGGTGTGGACGGTTTAAAACAATACGATCAAGAAGTTAAATCTGGTGCATTTCCATCAGAAGAATATACGTATAAAAAGAAAATTATGAATGAGGTTAATAACAATGACTAAGCTGATTACTACGGTAAAAGAGATGCAACACATTGTTAAAGCAGCCAAACGCTCAGGAACAACGATTGGTTTTATCCCAACAATGGGTGCCTTACATGATGGACATTTAACGATGGTACGCGAATCAGTTAGTACAAATGATATTACAGTTGTGAGTGTATTTGTTAATCCATTACAATTTGGTCCAAACGAAGATTTCGATGCTTATCCGAGACAAATTGATAAAGATTTAGAATTAGTATCAGAAGTAGGGGCGGACATTGTTTTTCATCCTGCAGTAGAAGATATGTATCCAGGTGAATTAGGTATTGATGTCAAAGTAGGTCCATTAGCTGATGTGTTAGAAGGAGCGAAGCGTCCAGGGCATTTTGATGGGGTGGTAACAGTAGTTAATAAGCTATTTAATATTGTTATGCCGGATTATGCTTATTTTGGTAAAAAAGATGCCCAGCAATTGGCTATTGTCGAGCAAATGGTAAAAGACTTCAATCATGCCGTTGAAATTATTGGTATTGATATCGTTCGAGAAGCAGATGGTTTGGCGAAAAGTTCAAGAAATGTTTATTTAACGGAGCAAGAACGACAAGAAGCGGTACATTTAAGTAAAAGTTTGCTATTAGCACAAGCGTTGTATCAAGACGGTGAACGTCAAAGTAAAGTAATTATAGACAGGGTTACTGAATATCTTGAATCACATATAAGTGGACGCATTGAAGAAGTTGCTGTTTATAGTTATCCTCAATTAGTAGAACAACACGAAATAACTGGACGCATATTTATCTCGTTAGCTGTTAAATTTTCAAAAGCGCGTTTAATAGATAATATAATAATTGGAGCTGAATAAAGTGATAAGAACAATGATGAATGCTAAAATTCATAGAGCAAGAGTGACTGAGTCAAATTTAAATTATGTAGGTAGCATTACGATTGATTCAGATATATTGGAAGCGGTAGACATCTTGCCAAATGAAAAAGTAGCCATCGTGAATAATAATAATGGTGCACGCTTTGAAACATACGTAATAGCTGGTGAAAGAGGTAGTGGTAAAATTTGTTTAAACGGTGCAGCGTCAAGACTTGTTGAAGTAGGCGATGTAGTCATAATCATGACTTATGCACAGTTGAATGAAGAAGAAATTAAAAACCATGCACCTAAAGTAGCAGTAATGAATGAAGACAATGTCATTATTGAAATGATTCATGAAAAAGAAAATAAGATAGTGTTATAAAATAGTATAAGTTAGAAACCTCTAGTAGATAACAATGTAGTTATCCATTAGGGGTTTTTATTTTTATGCCAATTGGGTTAGCGTAATAGAAGTAAAGGTATTATCGTTGCAATTTTATCAGTGTTGATTTTTACGGATAATGCGAACGCCGAAAATAACAAACCTGAAGGTGTGAATGAAAACAGCAATTTAATACCAGTTAGACAACCGGATGCAAATTATCCAGGGCCAGTTAGTGACATAGCACGTGTGAAAAAACTTGATAATTTAATAGATGGCACGAAAGATCCAGATGTTATCAAGCAGTTGAAAGATGATAATGAGGTGCCGAATAATGCGGTAAAGGCAAAAGATTCTAAAATAGTATCCGACTGCAGACATTTACTAAAACATCCAGATAATTTAATAGATGGCACGAAAGATCCAAATGTTATTAATCAGTTGAAAAACGCAAATGGAACATCGAATAATAGTGCTGTAAATCCAAGTATTAAAGCAAATGATATTCACACAAAAAGTAATAAACAAATGGCTAAACAACAAAGTATTCATTTGGATAGCAAGAGCAAGTCAGTACATAAGCAACAATTGAAAGAATTGCCAAAAACAGGAGTAAACAACGAAAGTAATACAGCAATAATGGCTTTATTTATTGGTTTAATATTGCTTGTAGTAAGTTTAGTGACAAGATTTATAAAATTAAATAGCCATCAATAATAAAAAGGGACACACCTTGGTTTAAGATTCCAAGCGTGTGGCCTTCTCTTCTATCACTATGTCACTTTTAATCAAAAGCGACCGTAATTGCTGCATATCAATTAACGATAGGAATGATTAATTGTGAATCATATTTACCACCAGTATAAATCATGTGCATGCCTTTATTTACGGTTTCTTCATGTTCATAACGCGTTTTCATGCCAGGGGTACTATTACCAATTACAATTTCACTACCTTTTACAACAACTTCCAATGTTTCGCCTTGTTTAAATAGCGTGCCTGAAGGTAACAATTCGATTTCAACAGGTACAATCTCATCTTGTGACAACTTTAATTCTGTTTCATGTTTATGCCAAGGTTGCGCAATTGTGGATTTTTCTTGATCTAATTCACGATGTGATACGCGTAACCAACCGGTAGCTACTTGACCATTTTCAATATGATTAAAATCAGGGAAGTTAACTTCATTACCACGACGATCTAACTTTTTAATACCTGCAAATAAATCCATATCGTCTGAGTCTGTAGTGCTTACCCATAGTTTTAAGTTCATGTTTCCAACTAACTCAGTATCTTTGTCAAACGTATATTTAAAACTTACATCTTGTCGTTTATCTTCAGAGTCATATTGTGCGACATGCGCGCTACTAATCTTTGCATGATTCAATGTGTGATTTTCAGCATTCAAATACAATGGTGTATATTCTGTGTTAGGTAAAGGGAACGCTGACGCTGATTTGAATTCGCCTTTATAAAATTGATCTCTAACTTCATAAATGACATGAGGCGTATCTTTCCAATCGCTATTTTCTTCTTTAAGGTAAAAATCAAAGAATGATTTTTGGCGTTCGAGATTTTCTCTAGCGTAGTAACTTTCCCATTCTTTACGTCCATGCACATATAGCCATTTTTCTTCAGATGCAGCTTGTTTAAATCCTTCAAAAGAGCCACGGTTGTGCAAACCTTGTGTAGACCAACTGGCACATGTTAGTAGAGGTGTTTTAATTTGTGATAATGGCACTTGACGCTGTTTCCAAAAATCATCGAACAGAGGGTGTTCTTGTTGTGCTTGAATCAAATCTTCGATATTTGGATTATCTGTCCATCTCGCAAAAATACCTTGTATCCAGAAACGATAAAAGCCAGTATCCGGTATACCTCCGTGAAAGGCTACTTCTCTATACATATCATTTAATCCTTCCCAAGGAATCATTGCTTTTAAATGTGGTGGATTTAATGATGCGACCCACCATTGAGTCACCGCAAGATAAGAAACACCATTTGTTCCGATATTTCCATTACTCCATGGCTGTTTTGCTGCCCATTCAATCATTTCGTAATAATCTTCCGCTTCTCTTTTTGACCATGGAGATAAGACGCCTTTGGATTTGTCACTACCGCGTAATGCAACTTTAACTACAACATAATCATTTGGCACCCAAAATCCTGGGTCTGGTGATTCTTCAGGTGTAAAACTAGATGTCGGAATGGCACCTAATGTTGGCCAAAGGGCACCCATATTTGTGATTTTAGGCTTATTATCTTTACCGTAAGTATCTGCAGACATAACTACAGGGAATTTGCCATCTTTATTTGGTCTGAAAATATTAATATATAATTTTTCGCCATCGCGCATTTCCACAGTGACATCTTTTTCCATAATCATTTCTTGATTTCCATATTGAACACTGTCGACAACGATGTGGTTAATACCGGCTTTAACTTCATTGACATGAGTTACAGTTAATTTTGGATTTCCTAGTAAATGTTGGTTCATTGTTATCACCTTTTTCTGTTTGTTTGTATCACCTATATTAAACAGGTAAACATTGTGTGCCAATCATCAATGTTGGAGATTTGTGGGTTAATGAACATAACTTTTATAATTGTTTATAATCATTGGGGAGGACTTGATATAAATGACTATAGATCGACGTATTAGAAAATCACAAGTTGCAATGAGAAATGCATTTATTGAACTTTTACATCAACACCAATTAGAAGAGATTACTGTGCAACAAATTGCAGATTTAGCTGATGTTAACCGTAGTACATTTTATACGCATTATTATGATAAATATGATTTGCTTGAAAAATTAGAGGACCAGCAGTTGGAGGAAATAAGAGACTTCATTCATGATGAGAAGTTAAATGGAGCAGTTAAGTTATCCACGGATAACATACATCAAATTATGACTGTTTTAATAGATATGATAGAAAAAGACATCGCATTTTATCAATTGATGTTTCGTATGGGTAAAGATTCAAATATACACGAAAAACTATATGATTTAATTATGTGTCATTTACAACGTTATAAAAATGAAAATGATCAAATTAATGGTATACCATTTTCTTATTTCATGAGTTATGTTTCAGGTGCGGGATTGTCTTTGATAAGACATTGGGTAGAAGATCCAAACCGTATAGACAAAGTTGACTTAATAATGCATTTTAATACGATTGTCAATCAAGGGCCAGCAACGATAATTAAAAATATACAATAAAATAAGGCAAGCCATGAATCGAGAGTGGCTTGCCTTGCTAAATAACATAAGCTTATTAAATGATATCTTTATCAATAACATTATTGTTGGATTGCAGTATAGTCTTGACCATGTAACATCCAACGAACACCGTATTTATCTGTAAAGACGCCCATTTTGCCACCCCAGAATTGGTCAGCAAACGGTAATTCTATTTCAATTGAAGAATGATCTTTAATTTGCTCATAGAATGCTTCAACTTTATCAGCATCTTCCTTATTGTTAACATCATAATCAATTAATAATGATATGCCATTATTAATTTTGTCAGCGCGACCAAAAGAATCAGAACATAGCACTTTTACGCCAAGCACTTCAAATTCAGCATGCATAGTTGCTTCTTGCGCTTCTTCCTTAGTCATACCAAAATGTGACGCTTGTTCTTCGCCAACTTCTAAACGTTTAACGTCAGTTGCACCAAATACTTCTTCGTAATATGCAAGGGCTTCTTTTGAATTTTCAAAAGCGATATAAGGGAATAATGCTGTCATGTAAAACACCTCAATGTATTATTTTTATTACTAACACCATGTTACATTAAAAAATGGCAAAAGTATAACTTTTACGATGAATTGAAGTCAATCTTTTGTAAAATACACGATAAATTATAAGATGAAATTGATTTAAATGAAGTAAACATATATATGACATACAAAAAATGAAAATGACACAGAGACGTATGTGTTGTTTAGTGTTTTAAAATTCAAGTTTAAAAAATGCTTTTAGATACATAAGGGACTTTCGAAATATAAATGCATTAAAATGAATTTCTAACTTTTTTGACTGACATTTAATATGAATCATATATAATAGAAGTTAATGATTAAATGTGGGAGGTTAAATCATGATTAATGCTGAACCTATTATCAGTAAAATGAAAAATCAAAAAATTAATTATGACAAGGTGTTGAAGAAATTAATCGGGCAGTGGGAAAGAGAAGCAATCAGACCTAAAATCTTATTGCATAGTTGTTGTGCACCTTGTAGTACATATACATTAGAGTTTTTAACACAATATGCAGACATTGCAATTTATTTCGCGAATTCAAATATTCATCCGAAAAATGAATATTTACGACGTGCTAAAGTGCAAGAACAATTTGTGGAAGATTTTAATCGCAAGACTGGTGCGAATGTGAAGTATATTGAAGCACCTTATGAACCGCATAAGTTTGTGAAAATGGTGAAGGATAAAGAATTAGCTGATGAAAAAGAAGGCGGCTTACGTTGTACCGCTTGTTTTGAAATGCGTTTGGATATTGTAGCGAAAGCAGCTGTAGAACATGGCTATGATTATTTTGGCAGTGCAATCACATTATCACCTAAAAAGAACGCACAATTAATCAATGAACTTGGTATGGATGTCCAAAAAATATACGATGTGAACTATTTGCCAAGTGATTTTAAGAAAAGTAAAGGTTATGAGCGTTCCATAGAAATGTGTAATGACTATAATATCTTTAGGCAGTGTTATTGTGGATGTGTCTTTGCAGCGATGCAACAAGGTATTGATTTTAAAACAGTTAATAAAGAAGCGAAAGCATTTTTAGAACAATATCCAGATTAATCATTGGAAATGAGATAAAAGGCAGGCGCATATACAAGCCATGCCCTATTAAAAATTATCAAATAGAAACCCGAGATTTTAGTGAAATAAATCATACTAAAATCTCGGGTTATTTATATAATCGTAAATATTGTAGCTATAATGAATAACTGGATCCTGAGACATAAAACAATGTCTCACTCTAATTACATCATTTTATGAACAAATCTTATAATTGCTAAAATGACAATGACAAGTGTTGAAATAAGTGAAAACACTTTAAACTTTTTGTAGTCATTTTTCGTTTCATTTTCTCCTGTTTTCATCATTTCACGTAGCTCTTGCTCGATTTCTAAATCAAGATCTGTTTTACGATAACCATTCAAACCTTGACGTTCATCTTCTTCAGGTTGATTTTGTTGCTGTGTGTCTTTGTTGTCAGAAGTCGCTACTGTTTTTTTATTATCTGTTTCTTTAGTCATAACAAACGCCTCCGTTATAAAACGCTATATTTAATGATATGTGATATTTAAGCCATTATTTTGAAAAATGGTGATAAATATATCTTCTTGAGTTATATCATAATTTTAATAAGACGATTCAGCAAGTTTTAAAGTATTATTTGACTACGTTGGATTAGGCATCTAGTCCTATAATATCACTGACATTGTCAAAATGATGATCCTTTAAGTAACGTGCGATGCCTTTGTTCATTTTCTTAGTTAAACCTGGGCCTTCAATAACAAGTGATGAATAAATTTGAATAAGTGACGCACCGTGACGCATCATTTTGATTGCATCTTCAGTACTGAATACGCCGCCTGTACCTATAATTAAAAATTCACCATTTGTTTGCTGATAAGCATACTTAATCAATTTTAAATTACGTTCAAATAATGGACGACCACTCAAACCGCCTTCTTCGACTTTATTAGCAGAAGTTAAACCATCTCGTTGTCGCGTTGTGTTTGCTAAGATGATACCGTCAAATGTCTCAGTAATCGCTGGTAATAGTGCTTTTAAGCCATCGAAATCCATATCAGACGTTAGTTTTAAATAAATTGGCACTGTTACATCGTGCTGTTTTTTAAATGTTGTCAAAGCTTGGCATAACATTGAAAATTCATCTTTATCATGGAAGTTTTGAAGATTTTCAGTATTTGGAGAACTGATGTTGACTGTGAAAAATGAAACGTCGTGTTTAAACGTATCAATAACCTTTATATAATCTTGATAACGCGCTTCATAAGGTGTCATTTTATTCACACCAACATTGATACCAACAGGTACTTGATAAGCATTTTTACGCAAATGACTTAGTGCTTTGTTCATACCAATATTATTGAAGCCCATTCGATTTATCAAGGCGTCATCTTCTAATAATCTAAACATACGTGGTTGAGGGTTACCCGGTTGAGGTTTAGGTGTGATACCACCTAATTCTAAAGCACCGAATCCAAGGTGTTCCAATGCTTTTGGTACTTCGCAAGATTTGTCGAAACCAGCTGCTAAGCCAATTGGATTGTCGTACGTATTACCTTGTATCGCTTGTGATAACGTTGGATTCTTATAAGTAAATAGTTTATCGACGACTGGGAATAAAACTGGAAATTTTTGTAACGTTTTTAATGCATCGATAGTTAGTCCGTGTGCTTTTTCGGGTTCGATTTTGAATAAGAAAGGTTTAATTAATTTGTACATGAGTATGCTCCTATTTCATTATATTTGAGGCTTACTATCCTCAACTTAATATATGTGAAATATATTCTTTTAATAGACTAGCATTTCCATACATAATTTCCTAGTTAAAACTAAAAAGTTTTGAAAATTGACGCAAGTTTGAATAACGTTTTTAAGATTAAATCATCCTAATTAGGCAATATTATAGTATAAAGTAAGTAGATTGGAAGGTGTTTGTATGAATGAACAATGGTTAGAGCATTTACCTTTAAAAGATATTAAAGAGATTTCACCAGTGAGTGGTGGTGATGTAAACGAAGCATATCGAGTCGAAACAGATACGGATACATTTTTCTTACTTGTCCAACGTGGACGTAAAGAATCATTTTATGCTGCAGAAATTGCAGGTTTAAATGAATTTGAACGTGCAGGTATCACGGCACCTAGAGTAATTGCAAGTGGCGAGGTTAACGGTGATGCGTATTTAATGATGACGTATTTAGAAGAAGGGGCTTCAGGGAGTCAACGCCAATTAGGGCAACTCGTAGCTCAATTACACAGTCAGCAACAAGAAGAAGGCAAATTTGGCTTCTCATTACCTTATGAAGGTGGCGATATTTCTTTTGATAATCATTGGCAAGACGATTGGTGTACCATTTTTGTCGACAAGCGCTTGGACCATTTGAAAGATGAGTTGCTAAATAGAGGGCTATGGGATGCCAACGATATCAAAGTATATGACAAAGTGCGACGTCAAATTGTGGCGGAATTAGAAAAGCATCAAAGTAAACCGTCTTTATTACATGGTGACCTATGGGGTGGTAATTATATGTTCTTACAAGATGGTCGTCCGGCGTTATTTGATCCAGCGCCATTATATGGTGACAGAGAATTCGATATCGGTATTACAACGGTATTTGGTGGTTTTACGAGCGAATTTTATGATGCGTATAATAAACATTATCCACTCGCAAAAGGTGCATCCTATAGACTTGAATTTTATCGTTTATATTTATTGATGGTCCATTTATTGAAATTTGGTGAAATGTACCGTGATAGTGTTGCGCATTCTATGGATAAGATTTTACAAGATACAACAAGTTAGTTAAGACGTTAGATTGAGATAAATAGATAATATGCACAGATATTTTTACAATGAGAAGGCCTTCAGCTGCCTCAATAAAAATATTTGTGCTTTTTTATTGTTGGAAAATAAAATTTTAATCGCTATTGTTAATTTCTGTAATGTAAAACAAGGTTGAGTTGCAATAAAAGTGATTTTATAACTTTTTGTTCAATAAAATTCTAGGAATGATACATATTTATTGATACAATAATTTTGAATATAATCATAAAACAATATTTAAGTATAATTGAATGTTTGAATATCATATATTGATACAGTTTCTAATAATTTTAAAATAATTTAAATGGAGAGAGGTGTAAATGATGAGTACAGTTCAAAGTGATATTTTCAAGACTAATAGTGCATCATCATCTATTAAAAGCGCTGTTGAAACATGTAATAATGTGTCGAAACCGGATAAAGATGAAAGTACAACAGTAAGTGGAAATAATAATGCTCATAGTGTGATAGATGATTTGATGAGTAAGAATCAATCTGTTGCTGAAGCAATACGAACTGCGAGCGATAATATACAAAAAGTTGGTGAGGCTTTTGACCAAACTGACGTAATGATTGGTAATGAAATTGGTAAAAATTAAAACGTGGTGAAATGATGTCGAATAAACTGGATGAAATCAATAAAATAATCACAGCGAAACATAAGCAAATGGATGACTTATATGATGAAAAGCGAGAGGTTAAAGCATTGATAGATGAAAGTGATGCGCTTAATCATTCGATAGATCAATTATATCAACATTTAGGTGAGCGTTTTTATATTAGCAATATGGCTAGTCGTATGGAACAGTTCCGCGATGAATTTCATTTTGCGAAACGACGTTCAACGGAAGCGTTATACGAGCAGCAACAGCAAATTCAACATGGCATTCGTAAAGCGGAAGAAGAGATGATTGACTTGGAAATGCGAAGGAATGTTGAAATTGAGACGGTGACAAAGGAGGAAAATAAATGGAAACAATAGGAAGCATTATTTATTTAAAAGAAGGTTCGCAAAAGTTAATGATTATTAATAGAGGACCAATTGTAGAAATTGAAAATCAAAAGTATATGTTTGACTATTCTGCATGTAAATATCCGATTGGTGTTGTGGAAGATGAAATTTATTATTTTAACGAAGAAAATATAGATTCAGTTATTTTTAAAGGTTATTCTGATCAAGATGAGGTTAGATTTCAAGAGTTGTTTGAAAATATGAAACAAAATTTGGATAGTGAAATACAACGTGGAGAAGTTACACAACAATAAAGAAATACTTTATCTTTAGAAATTAGTATTTCTTATGCATGAGCTTTACACATGTATTCCCATTTTTTAAGCACACCTGGGCTGCGGCTAATGTGTAAGAATCTGAGACATAAATAAATGTTCTAGGCTCAAAAATGATGAATTAGCTGGGGTCCCAACACAGAAGCTGACGGAAAGTCAACTTACTATAATGTGCAAGTTGGGGTGGGACGACGAAATAAATTTTGTAAAAATATGATTTCTGTCTCACCGCCAAAATGTTATCTCCAAGTACTGAGGCTGGATGATACCATGAAATGTCATTCATAATCATTTGAACTAAACGTAGCATCCTTAAATTTTAAAAAAAAGACACATACCAACTTCCGAAATGTAGATGAATTCTCTACAATAACGGAAGTTTTTCTTTTAATATTGAAATTTCTCAAGGATAGGTCTATACTTTATAAATCGTAATTATTACGATTTATAATCAAAAACAATAACTTGAAATAGATCATTGAGGGAGTGTTAATATGCAACATCATAAAGTGGCTATTATCGGTGCCGGTGCTGCAGGTATAGGTATGGCCATTACCTTAAAAGATTTCGGTATAAAAGATGTCATTATTTTAGAAAAAGGAACAGTAGGACATTCATTTAAACATTGGCCGAAATCGACCCGTACGATCACGCCATCATTTACGTCTAATGGATTTGGCATGCCTGATATGAATGCAATTTCCATGGATACTTCACCAGCATTTACATTTAATGAAGAACATATTTCCGGAGAAACATATGCTGAATATTTACAAGTGGTTGCCAACCATTACGAGCTGAATATCTTTGAAAATACAGTTGTCACAAATATATCTGTAGATGATGCATATTATACGATTGCAACGACAACAGAGACATATCACGCGGATTATATCTTTGTCGCAACAGGTGATTATAATTTCCCTAAAAAGCCATTTAAATATGGTATTCATTATAGTGAAATTGAAGACTTTGATAACTTTAATAAGGGGCAATATGTGGTTATCGGAGGTAATGAAAGTGGCTTTGATGCTGCATATCAACTTGCAAAAAATGGCTCTGACATCGCACTTTATACTAGCACAACCGGTTTAAATGATCCGGATGCTGATCCTAGTGTTAGATTGTCACCTTATACACGTCAGCGACTAGGTAATGTCATTAAGCAAGGTGCTCGCATCGAAATGAATGTACATTATACAGTTAAAGATATTGATTTTAACAATGGACAGTATCATATCAGTTTTGATAGCGGACAAAGTGTGCATACGCCTCATGAACCAATACTAGCAACTGGCTTTGATGCAACAAAAAATCCAATCGTTCAACAATTATTTGTGACAACAAATCAAGATATTAAATTAACAACACATGATGAATCGACACGTTATCCGAATATTTTTATGATTGGTGCGACAGTTGAAAATGATAATGCCAAATTATGCTATATCTATAAATTCAGAGCGCGATTTGCAGTACTTGCACATCTTTTAACACAGCGGGAAGGCTTACCAGCTAAACAAGATGTCATTGAAAATTATCAAAAAAATCAAATGTATTTAGATGATTATTCATGTTGTGAAGTGTCATGCACATGTTAGAAGTGAAATATGATATGAGAACTGGGCATTATACGCCCATACCTAATGAACCTCATTATTTGGTTATTAGTCATGCGGATAAACTTACCGCAACAGAAAAAGCGAAATTAAGATTATTAATCATAAAACAGAAATTAGATATTTCATTGGCAGAAAGTGTAGTTTCTTCGCCTATAGCGAGCGAACATGTGATAGAACAATTGACACTATTTCAACATGAGCGACGACATTTAAGGCCTAAAATAAGTGCGACATTTTTAGCCTGGTTGTTGATATTTTTAATGTTTGCATTACCAATCGGTATCGCTTATCAATTTTCAGATTGGTTTCAAAATCAGTATGTATCAGCATGGATAGAATATTTAACTCAAACAACATTGCTCAATCACGATATATTACAGCATATATTATTTGGTGATTATGGTGTGCTATCACTTGGAACATATTCGCTCGTATGGGCATTGCCGGTTGTAATATTAATTAGTTTATCAACTTGCAATAATTGATCAAACAGGACTCAAATCATGGATGATATGGGCAATTGAACCGTCAATGTTATGGATCGGATTACAAGGTAATGATATCGTGCCACTATTAGAAGGATTTGGATGTAATGCAGCAGCTATTTCACAAGCAGCACACCAATGCCATACCTGCACGAAGACACAGTGTATGAGTTTAATAAGCTTTGGTAGTTCTTGTAGTTATCAAATAGGTGCGACATTATCTATTTTTAGTGTAGCTGGAAAGTCATGGCTATTTATGCCGTACTTAATATTAGTACTTTTAGGTGGCATCTTACATAATAGGATATGGTTGAAAAAGAATGATCAACAACTTAGCGTTCCGCTACCTTATGATAGACAATTACATATGCCAAATATACGTCAAATGTTGCTGCAAATGTGGCAAAATATACAAATGTTTATCGTTCAAGCGCTACCTATTTTTATCACAATCTGTCTTATTGTTAGTATTTTATCACTAACGCCAATTTTGAATGTTTTATCACAAATATTTACACCTATATTATCGTTATTAGGCATCTCGTCAGAATTGTCACCAGGGATTTTATTTTCAATGATTCGAAAAGACGGCATGCTCTTGTTTAATTTGCATCAGGGCGCCTTATTACAAGGAATGACAGCAACACAGTTACTACTACTTGTGTTTTTTAGTTCAACTTTTACAGCGTGCTCGGTCACAATGACGATGCTTTTGAAACATTTAGGTGGTCAGTCAGCACTAAAATTAATTGGAAAGCAAATGGTGACATCATTGTCTTTAGTTATTGGTGTAGGCATCATTGTTAAAATAGTAATGCTGATTATTTAAAAAAATGAACTATAACTGAATATAGAGTCATGTCAGTCAATAGGAGATCTATCTTGGAATATGCTATTCATATGAAGTATAAGAGGAGAGTCGCAGATGAAAATAGTTATTATAGGTGGGTTTTTAGGTGGCGGTAAAACGACTGTCTTAAATCATTTGCTCGCTGAATCATTAAAGGAATCGCTGAAACCAGCAGTCATCATGAATGAATTTGGGAAAATGAGTGTTGATGGTGCCTTAGTATCTGAAGACATACCTTTAAGTGAACTGACAGAGGGGTGTATCTGTTGCGCAATGAAAGCAGATGTATCAGAACAGTTACATCAATTATATTTAAAAGATCAACCAGACATTGTATTTATTGAATGTAGTGGGATTGCAGAACCAGTCTCTGTCTTAGATGCTTGTTTAACGCCTATTTTAGCTCCGTTTACAACCATTACACATATGATTGGTGTAATAGACGCAAGCATGTATAAACACATTAAATCATTCCCTAAAGACATCCAAGGCTTATTTTATGAGCAATTAGCATATTGTTCTGTCTTATTTGTTAATAAAATAGATTCAGCAGATGTTGAAACGACGAGCAAACTATTGAAAGATTTAGAAGTTATTAACCCAGAGGCCGATATACAAGTTGGTATGCATGGCAGCGTCACTTTGCCAATATCAGTTAGCCAAATGACAGCAACTTCTGAAAATAAACATGAATCATTACACAAAACAATAAATCATCAATTTGTGCAATCACCAGCCAAATGTACTAAAGCACAGTTTATAAAACGTTTAGCATGCCTTCCGTCTCATATTTATAGGTTAAAAGGGTTTATGACATTTGAAGACACCACACATACGTATCTCATTCAATTTACACAAGGACAATATGAATTAACACCTGTAGCATTTTCAAAAAAAGTGCCAGAATATTTGGTGCTTATCGGAAAGGGTATTTCAAAAGAAGACTATCAATGTTTGGAACAGTAGTGTTTTCAGTGGAAGAGAATGGTTAACATGCCTTCATGTATAATAACGAGTTGATTTGAACGTTTAAACGTAAACAAAAATAAGCTTGGTCAGCCATCAAATATAATTTGAAAACTGTCCAAGCTGTTTTATTAGAGAACGATCAATTAACCCCACATATTTAATAATACGTCAGCAAAGCCTTCAGGTTTTTGAATATAACCTAAGTGACCACCTGGAATATCTACAATAGGTATGCCAGTTTCTTTATTTATATAAAAGTTAACATCTTGTGGGAAGGAGCCTCTAGAATCTGTCCCATTTAGTAGGGTGATTTTATCGCTGTATTTTGTGAAATCATCCAAAGTAATATCTGAATGCGTATATTGTCTAATTTCAAATTTTGACCAGAACATCGTACGTTTGTACTGTTCTATACGTCCTTCTTCAGTATCAGCAGGTTGAGACATCATTTTTGCATCAATTGGTGCGATATTTAATGTTTCACCAAATGTTTTCATGCCTTTTTCTAAGCCTTCTGTTAAAATTTGATGCACAATGTCATCATTTTTATCTTTCCAATAAGTACTGTCTGGTAAAAATGTATTAATTGGTGGTTCATGAAATGCAATCTTTTTAACGACTTCAGGGTAATCTTTTAACACATGCATCGCAACGATTGAACCTGAACTTGAACCTAATATATAGACAGGTTTATCACTTAATGACTTTGCAAGTTCGGCAATGTCCTGTGCGTCGCGTTTGACACGATAATCACTGTCAGGGTTTGAAGCGGAATCAGGGAGTGGTTCAGTTAACTCGCTTTCTCCATAATCACGACGATCAACGGCTACAACAGTAAAATGGTCTTTTAACTGTTCTGCAAGAGGCAGAAAAATGTCTCCGGTACCGTTTGCACCAGGAATAAAGATGAGCACGGGTCCTTGTCCGACTTGGTGGTATCGTAATTTAGCGCCTTGTAATTCTAAAGTTTCCATATTCAATGACCTCCATTTGTTAATTGTTAGGTGATAAACCTAATAATTTAGCACCATTTGTATAACTTATTTTCTCTTTTTCTTCATCTGTTAAACCCAGTTCATCTAAAAATACACCTAATTTTTCAGGCTCAATATATGGATAATCAGCAGCATAAAGAATTCTATCAATACCTACTTCTTTCTTGACTAAATCAAACTGTGGCTTCGTTAACATGCCACTCGGTGTGATATAAAAATTATTTTTAAAGTAATAGCTTACAGGGTGGTTCAAATGTTCAGCGAATAAAGCTTCATCCATACGTTCTAAGAAGAATGGGATAAACTCACCCCAATGTCCAATAATCATATTTAACTTTGGATAACGATCAAAAATACCAGATAATACTAGATGTATTGCATGAATACCGACATCAATGTGCCAACCATAACCAAAACAAGCAAATGTTGCCGCAGTTACTTCAGGATAATTTCCTTTATAGTATGATTGATAAATGTCATTGTTAACTGGCGCGGGATGTAGATAAATCGGTACGTCTAAATTTTCAGCTGTTTTGAAAATAATGTCATATTTGTCTTGATCAAGAAAACCATCTTGTGCACGTCCCATAATGAGCGCACCTTTGAATCCTAAATCATTGATGCAACGTTCGAATTCTCGCGCTGCGGCTTCAGGCTCATTGATAGGTAAAGTTGCAAAGCCTACAAAGCGATTGGGATATTGTGCAATATAGTTTGCCAATTGATCATTTGCTTTTTGACATAATTCAATGGCTTTCTGACCAACCAAATTTGAAGGAGACCCATTTCCATAAGATAAGACTTGAATTTGAACGTCTTGATTATTCATAAATTGGATACGTTCATCATGATGTGATAATTCGTCGGCATTTGTAAAACCTGTCTTTTTTTCAAGGCCTTCTAACATTACTTTCATCGGTACACCTTTAGGATTTGCTGATATCGCATTCATCGTTTCTTTTTGAATATCTTCAATGACATAATGTTCTTCAAACGTAATACTTTTCATTTAATTCGCCTCCATATTGTATTGCATGTTTATTGCATCTATTGCAGAAGCATTTTTTGTATACCTCTAATTTCAATGTTTGTAACATAAAATTGATCTACCAAGGCATCTCTCCATCGCCATTAATAAATGTACCTGTTGGGCCATCTGCACCAATCGTTGCTAATTGAATGATTGGCTTGATTCCTTCAGAAACGTGTTTGGAATTATTACTAAAATCACCAACTAAATCAGTATTTGTAGCGCCTGGATCAGCAGCATTGATTTGCATGTTAGGTAATCCTTTAGCGTATTGTAGCGTTAGCATTGTTACTGCCGATTTAGACGAACAATAAGCTAATGAATTCACTTTAGATTCAGCTGTTTCGGGGTTTGTAACCATTCCAAATGAACCTAAACCACTTGATACGTTGACGACAACAGGTTGTTCAGATTTTTCTAAGAGAGGGACGAATGTATTCATCATTCGTACGATACCGAATACATTCGTTTGATATACTTCTTCAACGTCACGAGGTGTCAATTTGGAAGGTGCTGAAAATTGACCAGATATACCTGCATTGTTAATGAGGATATCAAGACGGCCTTCTTTTTCAGCAATCATGTTATAAGCATTTTTGACTGAGTAGTCACTTGTAACATCTAACTGTACATAATGAACACCTAATTTTTGTGATGCTTGTTGTCCTCTTACATCATTCCGAGAACCTATATAAACTTTGTAACCCAATGCTTTAAGTGCCTCTGCACTTGCATAGCCTAACCCTTTATTGCCTCCTGTGATTAACACAATTTTAGTCATTACGTTCCACCTCATCTAAATAAATGTTTAATAAATAATTTCTGTACGCTTCAATTGAAATATGGCGATGCTCTATTTGGAAGGCAAATACACTAGTTGATAATGATTGCAACAGCATATCTGTTTTGAACTTCGTGTAAGTGTCGTCATCGCTTTTAAATAAGTCATAATAAAAATCAAATAATTCTTGATAAAATGCGCTTTGGTAAAAACGTAATTTATTGTTGCCTGCTTCAATACATTGCAGTAGTGCCTTATTATCGATTTTAAATTGTAAAAGATAATCTAACGACACTTGCATAACCTCATAATTAGAATGATAGTCATCTTTAATTTGCTTAAAATGAGTGATAAAAATATCAAGGTCTCTTTGTATGACGTAGTAGCATAAATCGCTTTTATCTTTGAAATGTCGATACAATGTCCCCATACCGATACCTAGTTCTTTAGCAATACGATTCATACTAATGTTTTCAACGCCTTCTTCATCAAAAAGTTTGTGCGCTATTTCTTCAATTCGTTGCCTATTCTCTTTTGCATCTTTTCGCATGATTACACCTACTTAAAATTCTCTAAAATTGACAAACGGATAACTCTCCGTTTATTATAAAACGTGTTAAGAAAGTTAGCAATGAATTTGCAATAACTATTAAATATCATAAAAGAAAAGAGTGTTGATAATGTCTTTAAATAAAGAGCAAAGACGCATCACAGCTGAAGAGTTGCAAGCACATTTTGAAGAATCTACCTTATCGGTTCAAATGATTGCTGAAAAACTGAATGTCACTACAGAAGATGTGGAAAAAGTATTAGCTATGACAGCGCCACTAGGCATTTTTAGTCATCAATTACAACGATTTATTCATTTAGTATGGGATGTCAGAGATGTAATAAACGACAATATTAAAGGAAATGGACAAACACCAGAACCATATACGTATTTAAAAGGTGAAAAAGAGGACTATTGGTTTTTAAGATAAAAAGAGGAGTGGATCTAAAATGAAAGATATTTTAGTAATAGGCGCAACAGGGAAGCAAGGTAATGCAGTTGTAAAACAGTTGTTAGAGGATGGATGGTATGTAAGTGCATTAACTAGAAATAAGAATAATCGTAAACTTTCAGACATAGGACATCCGCATTTATCAATCGTTGAAGGTGATCTGAGTGATAATGTTAGTTTGCAATCAGCGATGAAAGGTAAGTATGGCTTATACAGTATTCAGCCAATCGTTAAAGATGATGTTAGCGAAGAATTAAGACAAGGTATGAAGATAATTGAAATAGCTGAGCAAGAAAATATTCAACATATTGTGTATAGTACTGCGGGAGGGGTTAATCGAAATCGAACTGGCCCACACTTTGAAGTACTAGCAAAAATAGAAAATAGATTAATGGAATCTAATATAAATGCAACAGTTATCAAACCATCATTCTTTATGGATAATTTTTTACGCATTGCTAAAGTCGAAGATGAACGTATTACATTACCAGAATTTATTAATCCGAATATAAAATTCACAATGATTTCTTCTATTGATATAGCTAAAATTGCATCGTATATTTTTGCACATCCACAAAGCTTTACGCATCAATCAATAGAGATTGGTTCCGATGAAGTTACATTAAGTGAAGCAGCAACAATTTTTAGTGAAGTGACAGGTAAATCTACTGTTATAGAAGGAGAATTTGTTAGTGGTGTTGCAGAAAAGCAATGGTTGGAAGAAAAAGGTTATGAAGTAGACTTTGAATTAATGGCTGAAATAAATCCAACAAGATTATCATTAAGTGATTGGCTTAAAGTCCAAAACTATAATAAGTAATGAATGGGGTGCAATCATGATTCAATCAATGTGGTTTAATTTGCATGTGCAAGATTTAGAAAAGAGCGCACAGTTTTATAAAGCGTTAGGATTTAAAATAAATAGAAACCCACAAATGTTAGATAAAATGGTCGGCATTCAAATAGGTCAAACAACCGTAATTTTAATAGAAAACAAGCATTTTCAAAATGTAAGTCAGCAAAGCCTTAATACTGAACCAAATGAAGTGATGATTTCTCTAGGTGTGAACACAAATGAAGAAGTTGACCAGTTGGTGAATAAAGTGAAAGAAGCGGGTGGCACAGTCGTTCAAGAACCAACAGTAAGCCAAGGGTTTTATGGTGCAATGTTCAAAGATCTTGATGGACACCATTTTAATTTTTTGGTCTGCTAAAATGAAATTCTCAAAAGAATAAATAAAAAGCCCATACAAAGATGAAGGTTTAATGTGCACCATGGTGGACACATTAGTGTCTTCAATCAGTATGGGCTTTGTTTATGAGGTCAGTTGGCACCTTAAGTGCAATACCTCGTGAGCAAATATTAATTTTGAATATAACCGTATTGTTGGCGAAGATCATAAACTTTATCTGGTGTGACATCCTGACCGATTGGATCAACCACTTTTATTGTGGAAAATGTTGTTAATACTTGTCCTCGGATCATGCTTAAGTAGTCTTGACGCAATGCATGTTGTTCTTGTTTTTCAGCTACAGTAAGTGGTTGTACTTTTTCTTTATTTGCAAGTTCATTAATTCTATCTAAAATTTTCATATTGTCATATCCTCCTTAGAATCAAGTGTTGATATATTTTGAGATTATTTCTATAAGGTAATTTATCAACACATTCAGTAATGTTTTTAGTTTCTCGGTCTTTTGACCAGCAGATTTTTGGAATTTAAATAAGGGATTTGAGACACGATTTTACTAGTAGTACGATGGCAAAGTGATGTTATTGAAGTGTCGTTTGATATACATGGCTGCAATGTTGTTTTATAAGACAGGATGACGTAACTGAGCAAAGAAATGAGCATTGTCGAATGACATCGTGTGTCTTATTAAAATTGCAATGGGCATAGCATAGGTATATTCACAGTCGATTTTCTTGATTTCTACATTATCATAATACGTAGTGTAAAAGTTATACGACAGTCGATAGTCGATTCGCTTTTTACCACGAGCAATTATTATGTGTTGCTTCAACGTCGACTTTAATTTATTTGTAATGTATGTCACTACACCCAGACTACTCTGATTAATATTTAATATATTATGCGTGCGTTCAAACCCCTGAGGTTCATCTGTCTCGCTCACGTCAATCCCTCCTATCTTAGTATTTAAACAACGCATATCAACTATGCAACATGTGTTGTTTAGATATACTATACTACTATGTCGTACGTTTGCCAATAAACACGCACATATCATTTGTTGCCTAAACAACATATTGCCTGAAGTGTTGTTTAAGTACGCAAAAACAAAAATGCTTGTCACTAAAATCTATATGTTTTAATGACAAGCTTATTTTCATTCAGTTAACGACTGCTAATATGACATTGTAGAGTATAGGACGTTGATTTATGTCCTAGACACGGCTAATCAATCGTAATACGTTAAATTTTATTGTGTGTACAAGTATGAACCTAAGTCACATAGTGCTTTCAAGATGCATGACTAAATACCAAGTTTTATTAAAAATGTGCTATATGATGAATTAAAAATGGGAGGTTGCGATCGATAAACACATCGGCTGTCTCTTGACTCGTGTTAAACCAATGTAATGCTAAGCCTGAGATACCAGCTGCTAAAAAACTCGCACTATTTACAATGATATCTCGTTGATGCTCCGGATAGCTGTTTTCTAACATAATCGCAAAAATATCTTCTAATTCATTATTAATACGTTGATGTGCTTTGTTGCAAAATGCTTCACTATTTAATTCGCAAGACTTTGCAGCATCTTTGATATAACTCGCAATTGAAATGAAAATATTACGCAGTACCTTTTCATTAATGACACTAGAAATGCTCAAGTTATCATTCAAGTCTTTTAAAATGGTTACAGACAATGTGTAGTCTAGGAGGTCTTCTTTATCAGTGAAATGAGCGTAAAATGTTGCACGATTTAGCGTAGCAATATCAGTGATATCTTTAACTGTAATTTGAGACAATTTCTTTTCTCTAGAAATTTTAAGAAAAGCATCGACAAGCAATTGTTTGGTTCTAACGATTCTTGGATCTATGGATTTACTTTCCATCATTTGTTCACTACCTAACATCTGTTGTTTTAACATTTATTATCAGTATCTTCTATTATGTTGTCAATTGTGTTGATGATATGTAAGTGCTGATACGCTCCTAATAAATAATGTACCTTTTTGGTAAGCATTTGAATGTCTTTCTTCTATTATATTAATGGATTTTAAAAATGAAGATAAAATAAAAGTGTATTGTAACAATATGTTTGAAAAATTGCCAATTTCCTTATCTAAAAATTCAGAATTTTGTGATATACTATTTTTCATAGTCTTGAGTTATAGATGATACTGCTAGCCTAAATATAACAACATCGGCATGCACATCTTAGAATTTAAGCTAGTGGCAGCTTATAACTTAAGGCTCTTTATTATTTGCATAAAGATGTATATACATAAATGGAAGGATGATATTATGACATCAATTAAAACAATTACACCCAAAGATTTTATATTTAGAGTTTTATCAGGTGTCGCCATAGGTATTGTTGCGGGCTTAGTTCCTAATGCGATACTTGGAGAAATTTTTAAATACTTTATGGATTATCATCCGATTTTTAAAACGTTATTAGGCGTTGTCGTTGCAATTCAATTTACAGTACCTGCTTTGATTGGTGCATTGGTTGCCATGAAATTTGACCTATCGCCATTAGCAATTGCTGTTGTGGCAAGTGCAGCATATGTAGGAAGCGGTGCAGCGCAGTTTAAAAATGGTGCTTGGATGATTACGGGTATTGGTGATTTAATTAATACAATGATTACAGCAGCGATTGCAGTGTTGTTCATTTTACTTATTCAACATCGCGTAGGTAGTATGGCATTGATTGTATTCCCAACAGTTGTTGGCGGTATTTCAGGTGCAATTGGTGTTTTAATATTGCCGTATACGAAAATGATTACAACAGCCATCGGTAATATGGTTAATGGTTTTACAGAATTACAACCGATTGTCATGAGTATTTTGATTTCAATGGTATTTAGTCTTATTATTATTTCTCCACTATCAACTGTGGCCATTGCCTTTGCGATAGGTATTACAGGTTTAGCAGCTGGATCAGCGTCAATTGGTATCTCCGCGACTGAAGCAGTATTGATAATTGGTACAAGTAAAGTGAATCGTTTAGGGGTGCCGTTATCCGTCTTCTTTGGAGGCGTTAAAATGATGATACCTAATATGGTGAAATATCCAATTCTTATGTTACCAATATTAACGACAGCCATTGTATCAGGTTTGGTATCAGCATTAGTAGGTATTCATGGAACGAAAGAGTCAGCTGGATTTGGTTTTATAGGAATGGTAGGACCGATTAATGCATTTAAATTTATGGAGGTTGATTCTGCTTGGTTGAGTGTCTTACTAATTGTAGTAGCGTTCTTTGTTGTACCATTTGTAACAGCTTGGCTTGCAGATATCATTTATCGTAAAGTGTTTCGTTTATATACTAATGATATTTTTAAATTCATGGGATAATAACAGTATGTTTTTTGAAAATATGAGACCAAAAATTATTTAATGTTATTGTGAATTGCGAGAATGAAGTTGAACAATATAATTGAGCTGCAGTTTATTTGCGCTAATAAAAGATAAGACAATTCACAAAAGATGTGTGTTTTAAAACTTTGAATATACAACAATAATAGCAATCAATACATGTGTAGAAACATATGTGTTGATTGCTTTTTAATTGCGTTTAATGTACGAAAATAAGAGAAGTTACATGTCAGATATATTACAGCTATGTAACAAAAATACAATCTGTAATATTACGAAAGCTGTAATAGTTGAGCTAAATATAGTAAAAATCTTATGTGTTAAAGACTATTTCAAGGGTTGATTGGATTCTAAAGGGCACATATTTCACATTACAGTATAAAACAGCCATATTTCAACATTACAAATAACACTTGATATTGTAATGTTTTGTAAAGAAAGTGTAATTTACTGGCTGGTTTTTTGTGATATAGTGAGTACCGTTGAAAGAAATAAAAGACAATTTAAACTTGCACTACGACATTCAAATTCAAAATATAATTACTAAAAACATAAACTTACAATTATTACTGGAGGATTTTTTACTATGAAAAAGACAATTATGGCATCATCATTAGCAGTGGCATTAGGTGTAACAGGTTACGCAGCAGGTACAGGACATCAAGCACACGCTGCTGAAGTAAACGTTGATCAAGCACACTTAGTTGACTTAGCGCATAATCACCAAGATCAATTAAATGCAGCTCCAATCAAAGATGGTGCATATGACATCCACTTTGTAAAAGATGGTTTCCAATATAACTTCACTTCAAATGGTACTACATGGTCATGGAGCTATGAAGCAGCTAATGGTCAAACTGCTGGTTTCTCAAACGTTGCAGGTGCAGACTACACTACTTCATACAACCAAGGTTCAAATGTACAATCAGTAAGCTACAATGCACAATCAAGTAACTCAAACGTTGAAGCTGTTTCAGCTCCAACTTACCATAACTACAGCACTTCAACTACTTCAAGTTCAGTGAGATTAAGCAATGGTAATACTGCAGGTGCTACTGGTTCATCAGCAGCTCAAATCATGGCTCAACGTACTGGTGTTTCAGCTTCTACATGGGCTGCAATCATCGCTCGTGAATCAAATGGTCAAGTAAATGCTTACAACCCATCAGGTGCTTCAGGTTTATTCCAAACTATGCCAGGTTGGGGTCCAACAAACACTGTTGACCAACAAATCAACGCAGCTGTTAAAGCATACAAAGCACAAGGTTTAGGTGCTTGGGGATTCTAATTCCTTCATAATAAATAAAAGTAATGTTTAGACATTAAATATATAGCTCTTCCCATAGAAATTGGGGAGAGTTTTTTTATTAATTAAAAATACATTTTTTAAAAAGTGGATATTGAAGTTAGGGAAATTTATTGGACTTTATTGTATTACTGCTAAAATACTTGTCTTTATTAAGTGCCAATTGGAATGAAACATCATTTGAGGCTGTACTGAGTACACTAGATACAAACTAAACGCACATTTTATAATTAAATTAAATGAAAAAGGAGATAAAAATGGCTATAAACATAATTGAATATAATAGGTCTTATAAGGAAGAGCTAATCGAGTTTATTTTATCGATTCAAAAAAATGAATTTAATATAAAAATTGATAGAGATGATCAACCTGATTTGGAGAACATCGAACATAACTATTTGAATAATGGAGGGCAATTTTGGCTTGCAATAAACAATCATCAAAATATTGTTGGTACTATAGGTTTGATTAGACTAGATAATAATATGTCTGCACTTAAAAAAATGTTTGTTGATAAAGGTTATAGGAATTTAAAAATAGGTAAAAAACTTTTAGATAAAGTTATAATGACATGTAAAGAACAAAATATCGATGGTATTTATTTAGGAACAATTGATAAATTTATTAGTGCACAGTATTTTTATTCTAATAATGGCTTCCGTGAAATTAAGCGAGGAGATTTACCAAGTAGTTTTCCTAAATTAGATGTAGATAATAGGTTTTATTACAGAAATTTAAAAGATTAATTCGATGCAATAATAATTGATATGACAATCTTAGTAATATTCATTTTAAAAGTGACACATAGCGTTTAAATATAAAGTCTGACGAGATATATCGTTTGGTTTACATTAGAGGATAGGCTGCATTTCGCTTTTTTTTCAATACATGTTAATTTATTCATTATATAAATTTTGAAAAAGTATATTCGAATAGCATATCTTAATGATTCTGTTACAGTAAGATGCATAAAATATAAAACGAACCTTTTTTTGTAAAAATATAATGAAAATAACAGTTATTTTGCTAAAAATTCAAGAATCTATGATAATCTATGTTATGTAGTAAAATCGACAAATTTATATGTGGTTTGCAGTAATGAAATTAACTGTAATAATTGTTTTCTACTTAATAAAAAATTTAAAACTATCTTAATTAAGGGTTAAATCAATTAATGAAAATCAGTGCAATATTTTATTTTCAAAAATATTGTGATATGCTACAAAATAGAGAAAAATAAATGGGGCGTTTATTAACATGGATACAAAAGACTTTAAACGTTTAGAAAAAATGTATTCCCCGCGATACTTACCTGGATTAGATGGATTGAGGGCATTCGCAGTTATAGGAATCATTATTTATCACTTGAATGCACAATGGTTAAGTGGGGGCTTTTTAGGAGTAGATACATTCTTCGTTATTTCAGGTTATTTAATAACAAGTTTGTTGATAAGTGAGTATTATCGGACGCAAAAAATCGATTTGCTAGAGTTTTGGAAGCGACGATTGAAACGACTCATTCCGGCAGTGTTATTTTTAATCTGTGTCGTGCTTACGTTCACACTGATATTTAAACCGGAATTGATTATACAAATGAAACGAGATGCTATTGCAGCTATATTCTATGTTTCAAACTGGTGGTACATTTCACAGAATGTAGATTATTTTAACCAATTTGCTATTGAACCACTCAAACATTTATGGTCTTTAGCCATTGAAGAACAATTTTACTTGCTTTTCCCATTGGTTATCACGTTCTTATTACATAGATTTAAACCGAGAAATATTATTCAAACGCTATTTATTGTATCGTTGATTTCTTTAGGACTTATGATAGTGATTCATTTCATCACTGGAGATAATTCACGTGTGTATTTTGGGACAGATACACGACTGCAAACTTTATTGCTTGGTTGTATATTAGCATTTATTTGGCCTCCGTTTGCTTTGAAAAAAGATATTTCTAAAAAGATTGTCGTATCATTAGATATTATAGGGATATCTGGTTTTGCGGTTCTAATGACTTTGTTCTTTATAGTTGGAGACCAAGATCAATGGATCTATAATGGAGGATTTTACATTATATCATTTGCAACTTTATTCATTATTGCAATTGCGGTACATCCTTCTAGTTTATTTGCTAAATTTTTAAGTATGAAACCTTTACTAATTATAGGTAAACGATCATATAGCTTATATTTATGGCATTATCCTATCATTGTTTTTGTGAACAGTTATTACGTACAAGGACAAATACCGGTATACGTTTATATTATAGAAATTTTATTAACAGCGTTAATGGCTGAAATTTCGTATCGCTTTATTGAAACACCTATACGTAAAAAAGGATTTAAAGCTTTTGCATTTTTACCTAAAAAGAAGGGGCAATTTGCTAGAACAGTGTTAGTTATCCTATTATTGGTTCCGTCTATCGTTGTGCTCAGTGGACAGTTTGATGCACTTGGCAAACAACATGAAGCCGAGAAGAAAGAGAAGAAGACGGAATTTAAAACAACGAAGAAAAAAGTCGTTAAAAAAGATAAGCAAGAGGATAAGCAGACAGCGAATAGCAAAGAGGATATTAAAAAGTCATCACCACTATTAATTGGTGACTCGGTCATGGTGGATATTGGTAATGTCTTTACTAAGAAAATACCAAATGCACAAATTGATGGTAAAGTTGGACGGCAACTCGTTGATGCTACACCAATTGTGAAATCGCAATATAAAGACTATGCTAAAAAAGGTCAAAAAGTTGTAGTAGAGCTTGGTACAAATGGGGCATTTACGAAAGATCAATTAAATGAACTATTGGATAGTTTTGGAAAAGCAGACATATATTTAGTTTCTATTAGAGTACCTAGAGATTATGAAGGTAGAATAAATAAATTAATTTATGAGGCAGCTGAAAAGCGCTCTAATGTACATCTAGTCGATTGGTATAAAGCTTCTGCAGGTCATCCGGAGTACTTTGCATATGACGGTATTCACTTAGAATATGCAGGTAGTAAAGCGCTGACTGATTTGATTGTAAAAACGATGGAAACACATGCTACAAATAAGAAATAATTTGATGCACTAAACTTTTGAAATATTACATTACTTCTGATATTTATTATCAAAAATGATGTATTTCATTAAAAGTTTAGTGCTTTTTTATTTTCAAATCCCATAGTAACGGTGCAGAAAAAGTGTTGTAAACATTCTAATTGGTATATTACATTCAATGAAGCTTTATTAGGAACAGATTACATTATGATAACAAAGCCCGCAAGACACCTAATCTCTGTTATAGTTTGTTTTGTCGCAAAACTATAAAAGTTATAATTGTTTGCATACTAAAAAAATAAAAAATATAAAATTTAAAATAATTGAGTCGCTAATGACTATATGTATAGAGTGTTTTGATTATTGGGAGGATATTTAATTATGAAAAAAATCGTTACAGCTACAATCGCTACAGCAGGACTTGCCACTATCGCATTTGCAGGACATGATGCACAAGCCGCAGAACAAAATAACAATGGATATAATTCTAATGACGCTCAATCATACAGCTATACGTATACAATTGATGCACAAGGTAATTATCATTACACTTGGACAGGAAATTGGAATCCAAGTCAATTAACGCAAAACAACACATACTACTACAACAACTACAATACTTATAGTTATAACAATGCATCTTACAATAACTACTATAATCATTCATATCAATACAATAACTATACAAACAATAGTCAAACAGCAACAAATAACTATTATACTGGTGGTTCAGGTGCAAGTTATAGCACAACAAGTAATAATGTTCATGTGACTACAACTGCAGCGCCATCTTCAAATGGTCGTTCAATTTCTAATGGTTATGCATCAGGAAGTAACTTATATACTTCAGGACAATGTACTTATTATGTATTTGATCGTGTTGGTGGGAAAATTGGTTCAACATGGGGTAACGCAAGTAATTGGGCTAACGCAGCTGCATCATCTGGCTATACAGTGAACAATACACCAAAAGTTGGTGCTATCATGCAAACAACACAAGGCTATTACGGTCATGTTGCTTACGTTGAAGGCGTTAACAGCAACGGTTCTGTTCGTGTTTCAGAAATGAACTATGGACATGGTGCTGGTGTGGTTACGTCTCGTACAATTTCAGCAAACCAAGCAGGTTCATATAATTTCATTCATTAATCAAATGTAAATCAAATGACGTCAATATTCTCTAACATGAGAGTATTGGCGTTTTTGTTTTATATAAATATAAATGAGAGCGGTTTATTCACTGATCTTTAGGGAACTAAGTAATAAAGTGATAATTTATACTATGTCAGTATGATTGAGAGTGATTCAATTTAGATGAAAACCATGAAAAAATATATTAAAACAGCATTTTTTTGTAGTATGTATTGGTTAATTGTTCAACTAAATATAGCAAATTTAGGTACAAGAATTCCTGATAAGTATTTTCGTCAGAAGTACATAATATTTAAATCATTTAACTTTGAGAAGCATGGAAAATTTTGGAACAAATGGTTTTACGTAAGAAAATGGAAACATAAGATTTTAGATGGTCATCAGCTTAATCAAAATATATATGATCAGCGTCATTTAATGACAATCAATACTGATGAAATTGAAAAAATGATTATAGAGACAAAGAGGGCAGAGTTGATTCATTGGATATCGATACTTCCAGTCATCATATTCAATAAAGGCCCTCGTTTAGTAAAGTATATAAATATTTTCTATGCAATGATAGCTAATGTTCCAATCATTATTGTGCAACGCTATAATCGACCGAGATTAACGCAGTTACTACGCATATTAAAGCGAAGAGGTGAACGTCATGACTAAACATATCATCGTTATTGGTGGTGGCTTAGGTGGGATTTCTGCAGCAATTCGAATGGCACAAAGTGGCTATTCGGTCTCATTATATGAACAAAATAATCATATAGGAGGCAAAGTGAATCGTCATGAATCAGATGGCTTTGGCTTTGATTTAGGTCCATCTATTTTAACGATGCCTTATATTTTTGAAAAATTATTCGAATATAGCAAGAAGCAAATGTCAGACTACGTTACAATCAAGCGTTTACCACATCAATGGCGTAGCTTTTTTCCAGATGGCACGACTATCGATTTGTATGAAGGTATTAAAGAAACAGGTCAGCATAATGCGATATTGTCGAAACAGGATATAGAGGAACTGCAAAATTATTTGAATTATACAAGACGAATCGATCGTATTACTGAAAAAGGGTATTTTAACTATGGTTTAGATACACTATCTCAAATTATTAAATTTCATGGGCCATTAAATGCTCTTATTAATTATGATTATGTACATACTATGCAACAGGCCATAGACAAGCGTATCTCGAATCCATACTTGCGACAAATGTTAGGCTATTTTATCAAATATGTAGGTTCTTCATCATACGATGCGCCAGCTGTATTATCTATGTTATTCCATATGCAACAAGAGCAAGGCCTTTGGTATGTAGAAGGTGGAATCCATCATTTAGCCAATGCCTTGGAAAAGCTAGCGCGTGAAGAAGGTGTCACAATTCATACAGGTGCACGTGTGGACAATATTAAAACATATCAAAGACGTGTGACGGGTGTCAGATTAGATACAGGTGAGTTTGTAAAGGCAGATTATATTATTTCAAATATGGAAGTCATACCTACTTATAAATATTTACTTCACCTTGATACTCAACGATTAAACAAATTAGAGCGGGAATTTGAGCCAGCAAGCTCAGGATATGTGATGCATTTAGGTGTTGCTTGCCAATACCCGCAATTAGCACATCATAATTTCTTTTTTACGGAAAATGCTTATCTCAATTATCAACAAGTTTTTCATGAAAAGGTATTGCCAGATGATCCGACCATTTATCTAGTAAATACGAATAAAACTGATCACACACAAGCGCCAGTAGGTTATGAAAATATCAAAGTCTTACCACATATTCCATATATTCAAGATCAGCCTTTTACCACTGAAGATTATGCGAAGTTTAGGGATAAAATTTTGGATAAATTAGAAAAAATGGGACTTACTGATTTAAGAAAACACATTATTTATGAAGATGTTTGGACACCGGAGGATATTGAAAAAAATTATCGTTCTAATCGTGGTGCAATATATGGTGTTGTAGCAGATAAAAAGAAAAACAAAGGGTTTAAATTTCCTAAAGAAAGTCAGTATTTTGAAAACTTGTACTTTGTAGGTGGATCAGTAAATCCTGGTGGTGGCATGCCAATGGTTACATTAAGTGGGCAACAAGTCGCAGACAAAATAAACGTGCGAGAAGCGAAGAATAGGAAGTGATATCTATGAAATGGTTATCACGAATATTAACAGTAATAGTGACCATGTCTATGGCGTGTGGTGCATTGATATTTAATCGTAGACATCAGCTAAAGGCGAAAACGCTGAACTTCAATCATAAAGCATTAACAATTATTATTCCGGCTAGAAACGAAGAAAAAAGAATAGGTCATTTACTACATTCGATAATACAACAGCAAGTTCCAGTAGATGTCATTGTTATGAATGACGGATCGACAGATGAAACAGCACGTGTAGCACGTTCATATGGTGCGACTGTAGTAGATGTTGTTGATGATACTGACGGCAAATGGTATGGGAAATCACATGCTTGTTATCAAGGTGTGACGCATGTATGTACGAATCGTATTGCCTTTGTAGATGCTGATGTAACTTTCTTAAGGAAAGATGCTGTTGAAACGTTGATTAATCAGTATCAATTACAAGGTGAAAAAGGATTGTTAAGCGTACAGCCTTATCATATAACAAAGCGTTTCTACGAAGGGTTTTCAGCGATATTTAATTTAATGACAGTCGTTGGTATGAATGTATTTTCTACCTTAGACGACGGTCGGACTAACCAGCATGCATTTGGACCGGTGACATTAACAAATAAAGAAGATTATTATGCAACTGGAGGTCATAAAAGTGCGAACCGTCATATTATTGAAGGATTTGCTTTAGGAAGTGCATATACTTCACAATCATTGCCCGTAACAGTTTATGAAGGATTTCCATTTGTTGCATTTCGCATGTATCAAGAAGGATTTCAGTCATTACAAGAAGGATGGACAAAGCATTTGTCAACTGGGGCAGGTGGCACAAAGCCTAAGATCATGACAGCAATTGTGTTGTGGTTGTTCGGTTCTATAGCGAGTATTTTAGGGCTATGTCTTAGTTTAAAATATCGCCAAATGTCTGTAAGAAAAATGGTAGCACTTTACTTGAGCTACACTACACAATTTATTTATCTGCATCGAAGGGTCGGCCAATTTTCTAATTTATTAATGGTATGTCATCCATTGTTATTTATGTTTTTTACTAAAATTTTCATCCAATCTTGGAAACAAACGCATCGTTATGGTGTAGTTGAATGGAAAGGTCGTCAATATTCTATATCTAAAGAACAATAAATCAAGGTAATGGCATTTCAATATAGGAGGACTAGTATGACAATGATGGATATGAATTTTAAATATTGTCATAAAATCATGAAGAAACATTCAAAAAGCTTTTCTTACGCTTTTGACTTGTTACCAGAAGATCAAAGAAAAGCGGTTTGGGCAATTTATGCTGTGTGTCGTAAAATTGATGACAGTATAGATGTTTATGGCGATATTCAATTTTTAAATCAAATAAAAGAAGATATACAATCTATTGAAAAATACCCATATGAACATCATCACTTTCAAAGTGATCGTAGAATCATGATAGCACTTCAGCATGTTGCACAACATAAAAATATCGCCTTTCAGTCTTTCTATAATCTCATTGATACTGTATATAAAGATCAACATTTTACAATGTTTGAAACGGACGCTGAATTATTCGGATATTGTTATGGTGTTGCTGGTACAGTAGGTGAAGTATTGACGCCGATTTTAAGTGATCATGAAACACATCAGACATACGATGTCGCAAGAAGACTTGGTGAATCGTTGCAATTGATTAATATATTAAGAGATGTCGGTGAAGATTTTGACAATGAACGGATATATTTTAGTAAGCAACGATTAAAGCAATATGAAGTTGATATTGCTGAAGTGTACCAAAATGGTGTTAATAATCATTATATTGACTTATGGGAATATTATGCAGCTATCGCAGAAAAAGATTTTCAAGATGTTATGGATCAAATCAAAGTATTTAGTATTGAAGCACAACCAATCATAGAATTAGCAGCACGTATATATATTGAAATACTGGACGAAGTGAGACAGGCTAACTATACATTACATGAACGTGTTTTTGTGGATAAGCGGAAAAAGGCAAAGTTGTTTCATGAAATAAATAGTAAATATCATAGAATATAGGTGGTTGAATAATGAAGATTGCAGTAATTGGTGCAGGTGTCACAGGATTAGCAGCGGCAGCCCGTATTGCTTCTCAAGGTCATGAAGTGACGATATTTGAAAAAAATAATAATGTAGGCGGGCGTATGAATCAATTAAAGAAAGACGGCTTTACATTTGATATGGGTCCCACAATTGTCATGATGCCAGATGTTTATAAAGATGTTTTTACAGCGTGTGGTAAAAATTATGAAGATTATATTGAATTGAGACAATTACGTTATATTTACGATGTGTATTTTGACCACGATGATCGTATAACGGTGCCTACAGATTTAGCTGAATTACAGCAAATGCTAGAAAGTATAGAACCTGGTTCAACGCATGGTTTTATGTCCTTTTTAACGGATGTTTATAAAAAATATGAAATTGCACGTCGCTATTTCTTAGAAAGAACGTATCGCAAACCGAGTGACTTTTATAATATGACGTCACTTGTGCAAGGTGCTAAGTTAAAAACGTTAAATCATGCAGATCAGCTAATTGAACATTATATTGATAACGAAAAGATACAAAAGCTTTTAGCGTTTCAAACGTTATACATAGGAATTGATCCAAAACGAGGCCCGTCACTATATTCAATTATTCCTATGATTGAAATGATGTTTGGTGTGCATTTTATTAAAGGCGGTATGTATGGCATGGCTCAAGGGCTAGCGCAATTAAATAAAGACTTAGGCGTTAATATTGAACTAAATGCTGAAATTGAGCAAATTATTATTGATCCTAAATTCAAACGGGCCGATGCGATAAAAGTGAATGGTGACATAAGAAAATTTGATAAAATTTTATGTACGGCTGATTTCCCTAGTGTTGCGGAATCATTAATGCCAGATTTTGCACCTATTAAAAAGTATCCACCACATAAAATTGCAGACTTAGATTACTCTTGTTCAGCATTTTTAATGTATATCGGTATAGATATTGATGTGACAGATCAAGTGAGACTTCATAATGTTATTTTTTCAGATGACTTTAGAGGCAATATTGAAGAAATATTTGAGGGACGTTTATCATATGATCCTTCTATTTATGTGTATGTACCAGCGGTCGCTGATAAATCACTTGCGCCAGAAGGCAAAACTGGTATTTATGTGCTAATGCCGACGCCGGAACTTAAAACAGGTAGCGGAATCGATTGGTCAGATGAAGCTTTGACGCAACAAATAAAGGAAATTATTTATCGTAAATTAGCAACGATTGAAGTATTTGAAGATATAAAATCGCATATTGTTTCAGAAACAATCTTTACGCCAAATGATTTTGAGCAAACGTATCATGCGAAATTTGGTTCGGCATTCGGTTTAATGCCAACTTTAGCGCAAAGTAATTATTATCGTCCACAAAATGTATCGCGAGATTATAAAGATTTATATTTTGCAGGTGCAAGTACGCATCCAGGTGCAGGCGTTCCTATTGTCTTAACGAGTGCGAAAATAACTGTAGATGAAATGATTAAAGATATTGAGCAAGGCGTGTAAGGGAGTAGTCTAAGAGAAAGATGTGAGAAAAGTATAAGGGGAACGTAAAAGGCATAGTGAAATAAGTATGTGCTTAAGAAGTTTTATTTAACAATGAATGACGCCTGTTAAGGTTCACGTTTGAATACGTACCTTGATGGGCGTTATACTTTATATAAGCATATCTAACTGGTTGCGCATGCGGATATGCATGGCAGTTGAATCATAATGATTGAGTGTATATTAATCTGAAAATTCCTAATATTGACAATAATGTTATACCTACCTAAAATGAAAATAAATTCATTCAATACAACGTGTGTCATAAGTTCTGTTGAACATAACGGTGAATGGCGATGTCATTGTAACCATCTAAATGAGAGTGATACAAGTTGTTAGGATTATGATAGTCGCCCAGGCTATGTTTAATGATAGAGGAGGAATTTGATGATCTCTAACAAATTAGCAAATATCCCTGATAGTTATTTCGGGAAAACGATGGGACGTAAAATCGAACATGGACCATTGCCATTAATTAATATGGCAGTTGGAATCCCTGATGGGCCTACGCCACAAGGTATTATTGATCATTTTCAACAAGCACTAACTATTCCTGAAAATCAAAAATATGGTGCTTTTCATGGTAAAGAAGCGTTCAAGCAAGCTATTGTAGATTTTTATCAAAGACAATATAATGTGACGTTAGATAAAGAAGATGAAGTATGCATTTTATATGGTACAAAAAATGGATTAGTGGCAGTACCAACATGTGTTATCAATCCAGGAGACTATGTATTACTACCTGATCCAGGCTACACGGATTATTTAGCAGGTGTACTTTTAGCTGATGGCAAGCCTGTCCCGCTTAATTTAGAACCGCCACATTATTTGCCAGATTGGTCCACAGTTGATTCACAAATAATAGATAAAACAAAACTCATTTATTTAACGTATCCAAATAATCCAACTGGATCGACAGCTACGAAAGAAGTTTTTGATGAAGCGATAGCTAAATTTAAAGATACAGACACTAAAATCGTGCATGATTTTGCTTATGGTGCTTTCGGTTTCGACGCTAAAAATCCTAGTATACTTGCTTCGGAAAATGGGAAAGATGTTGCGATTGAAATTTATTCCTTGTCTAAAGGTTATAACATGTCAGGTTTTAGAGTCGGTTTTGCAGTTGGTAATAAAGATATGATTCAAGCTTTGAAAAAGTACCAAACGCACACAAATGCTGGGATGTTTGGTGCATTACAAGATGCCGCAATATATGCTTTGAATCATTATGATGATTTTTTAGAAGAACAAAGCAATGTATTTAAAACACGTCGTGACCGATTCGAAGCCATGCTTGCAAAAGCTGATTTGCCATTTGTTCATGCTAAAGGTGGCATATATGTATGGTTGGAAACACCGCCTGGTTATGACAGCGAGCAATTTGAGCAATTTTTAGTGCAAGAGAAGTCAATACTTGTTGCTCCAGGGAAACCATTTGGAGAGAATGGTAATCGTTATGTGAGAATTTCATTGGCGTTAGATGACCAGAAATTAGACGAAGCTGCAATAAGATTAACAGAACTAGCATATTTATATGAATAATAAAGTTAAGGGTGATGTTAAAATGACAAAAATTAAAATCATGAGTGTACGTGATGAAGATATGCCTTATATCAAGGCGTGGGCAGAGAAACATCATGTTGAGGTAGATATTACTAAAGAAGCATTAACTGATGACAATGTTGAAGGTGTCGCTGGTTATGATGGCTTATCGCTATCACAACAAATACCATTATCAGAGCATGTTTATAAACGATTAAATGAACTTGGTATTAAACAAATCGCACAACGTAGTGCTGGATTTGATACATATGATTTAGAGTTAGCAAACAAGTATAACTTGATTGTGTCAAATGTGCCGTCATACTCTCCGAATTCAATTGCGGAGTTTGCTGTGAACCAGGCTATTAATGTGGTTCGTCATTTTAATCAAATTCAAACGAAAGTGCGGGAGCATGATTTTAGATGGGAACCTACTATTTTATCGAAATCCATTAAAGATTTAAAAGTAGCTGTTATTGGTACAGGTCGAATTGGCCGTGTAGTAGCCGATATATTTGCCAATGGTTATCAAAGTGATGTGGTCGCATACGACCCGTTTCCTAATGCTAAAATTGCAACGTATGTCGATTACAAAGATACGATTGAGGAAGCGGTTGAAGGTGCTGATATCGTGACATTACATGTACCTGCAACGAAATATAATCATTATCTATTTAATGCTGAATTATTTAAACATTTTAAAAAGGGCGCAGTATTTGTCAATTGTGCGAGAGGTTCTTTAGTAGATACTAAGGCGTTATTAGACGCATTAGACAATGGTGTGATTAAAGGTGCAGCACTTGATACGTATGAATTTGAACGCAAACTTTTCCCAAGTGATCAAAGGGGCAAAACACTGAACGATCCATTGTTAGAATCGTTGATTGACAGGGAAGATGTCATATTAACACCACATATTGCGTTTTATACTGAAGCTGCAGTTAAAAATCTAATTGTCGATGCATTAGATGCAACATTAGATGTATTGCAGACTGGAGATACTAGGTTACGAGTAAATTAAAAATCGAACTGATGAGATAATTTGGATTGTTGGGATTCTCATCAGTTCGATTTTTTAATTTGGTGTTGATGACGTTGAATATTGCCTAATTAAACGACATCGTAACCTTGATCTTCAATTGCGTCTTTCATTTGAGATACAGCAACTTTACTGTCATCATATTGAACACTTACTTGACCATTTTCAAGGTTAACGTCAGCTGAAGTGACACCGTCAATATTATTTAATGCAGATTCAACAGCACTTTTGCAGTGACCACAGCTCATACCTTCAACATTTAAAATTTCTTGTGACATAGCATTCACCTCCTTTTAGAGCCACTTATTATTTATAATAATTAGTGGCTCTTATGCAGTTGGAGCGAAGGACCAACTGTAAACCGTAGTGTACTTATTATTTATAATAATGATGGAACCTAATAGGCGGAGCTATTAGGTAAGATACACTAATTCGCCAAGCGAAAAGTGTAACTATATATGCAGTTGGAGCGAAAATCCAACTGTAAACCGCGACATTATAGAGCCAATCACTAGCCTATCTCAGAATCACCAACGAATCCTTCATTATTAAGGAATCTAGGCATCTTTACGGCGTGGTTCTAATCGCATCTTTTTCAATCTAAGTGCGTTTGTGACAACACTTACTGAACTTAGTGCCATTGCAGCACCAGCAACCCATGGCGCAAGTAAGCCCAATGCAGCTATAGGGATACCGGCAATATTATAGCCGAATGCCCAAAATAGATTTTGACGAATATTACGAATGGTTGCTTTACTTGCATAAATGGCTTTAGGAATAAGCATCAAGTCGCCACCAAGAATAGTAATATCAGCTGCTTCAATGGCAACTTCTGTACCTGTACCAATGGCGATACCGATATCAGCTTTAACTAATGCAGGTGCATCATTTACACCGTCACCAACCATCGCAACCTTCTTACCTTGTTGCTGTAGTTTCGCAATTTGTGCAGCTTTTTCTTCTGGTAAAATATCTGCAATAACAGTATCTATGCCTACTTGTTTTGCAATGGCTTGAGCAGTGTTTTTATTATCGCCAGTTAACATGGCAACTTCAATGCCCATATCATGCAATTGTTTTATTGCATCTTTGGCATGATCTTTTACAGTATCTGCCACTGCGATGATACCAGTTAATGAATAATTAACAGCAATGAGCATAGCAGTTTTACCATCTCGTTCATAATATGTTAAATCATCAGAAATATGCTTAGGCAAGCTAATATCATTGTCAGCCATTAATTTACGGTTACCAACCAATATATGGTGATGATCAATCGTTGCTTCAATACCATGTCCAGGTACTGCTTTAAATGTTGTCGTCTCAGTTAATGTTAATTGCTTTTCTTTTGCATAATTGACAATGGCTTCTGCCAATGGGTGTTCAGAATCTTTTTCAGCAGTAGCAAGTAGTTGTAGCGTTTGATTGTCACCATGATAATCTGTCACGACTGGACGACCATTTGTAATGGTACCCGTCTTATCTAAAACGATGGTATCAATTTGATGTGTGCGTTCAACAAACTCGCCACCTTTAAATAAAATACCATTTTCAGCAGCGCGACCAGTACCTACCATAATAGAAGTTGGTGTAGCAAGTCCTAATGCGCATGGACAAGCAATGACAAGAACGGAAATACTCGCAACAAGTGCAGGTTCAAATGTACCTGGTGTAACTAAAGTAATCCACACGATAAATGTTAATAGTGCGATACCAACAACGATAGGAACGAAATAACCAGAAATAATATCTGCCAATCGTTGAATCGGCGCTTTAGAACTTTGAGCTTCTTCGACAACTTTAATAATATTTGCCAACGCAGTGTCCCCGCCAACTTTTGTTGCTGTCATAGTAATAGTACCGTTTTTGTTCATCGTTGAACCAATTACAGTATCATCAACATTCTTCTCAACAGGGATAGATTCACCTGTTAACATAGATTCGTCGATGGCAGTCATACCTTTAATAATTTTGCCATCAACAGGTATCTTTTCACCTGGTTTAACGATAAGTGTATCTCCAACATGTACTTCATTTAGAGGAATCATCACTTCATTACCATCTTTTAAAATGCGTGCTTCTTTAGCTTGCAAACTTAATAATTCGCCAAGCGCATTGGTTGTTTGAGACTTCGCTCTAGCTTCTAAATACTTACCGAATAAGATTAAGGTAATTAGTACGGCGCTTGTTTCAAAGTATAAATGCGGTTGCGTTGTTGAGCCATTTAGCCAACGAACCATTTCATAAATACTGTAAAAATATGCTGCACTTGTACCAACAGCAACAAGTACATCCATATTGGCGCCACCATTTCTTAAGTTTTTATAAGCACCTACATAAAATTGCCATCCAATAATAAATTGTACAGGTGTAGCTAAAATAAATTGGAACCATGGATTCGTAAATAGTGCTGGTATATGCATATTGAAAAGATGCACAAACATTAACATTAATAGTGGTAAAGATAATACTGCTGATATGATAAGCTTAATCAATTTATGTTGTAGCGCTTCAGCTTTGCGTGACGTTTGATCTTTATTGTTATCTTTAATAGACGCGTCATAACCTAATTTTTGAATGCGAGTGACAAGTTTATCAGCATCTGTTTCTTCAGGATAATAGTCAACTTTAGCTTGCTCTGTTGTTAAATTGACCGTTGCATTTTGAACACCGTCCATTTTATTTAACACTTTTTCAATACGGCTTGAGCATGCAGCACAAGTCATACCTGTAATGTCTAATTCGACAGTTTCTACAGCGACACCGTAACCTAAATGTTGAATCGTATTAATAAATTCTTGGACATCATGTTGATCAGGGTTATACTCAACAGTTGCTTTCTCTGTAGTTAAATTCACTTGGGCATTAACGTCATCAAGTTTATTCAGTTTCTTTTCGATACGATTTGAACATGCGGCACAAGTCATACCAGTGATATCTAATGTTGTTTTTTTCGTATTAGCCACATTATTGCCTCCCTGTGATTCATTGTTACACGTCTAATGTACCCCCTATAGGTATATAAGTCAATCGTTGCGTTTTACTTTTACCAATTTTAAAAAGAAAAAGAGAGATTGCCGTGCAAACATTGCACAACAATCTCTCTATTTAGCATCTATATAAAAGAAGTCGTAATTAATATTAAAGGATGTATGAATGAAAGGTAAAACTTAAATGACTTCTGGATTTGCAATTCTTAGGTGACTTAAAAGAAATCAGATGGGTTAAATTCTTTCGCATGTAAATTTTTAAAATTATTAAGATGGATGACTTTATCATCATCTTTGTTGTCTGACAACTGACGACTCGTGTCGTTTGTCATTTCGTGATCTTGTATCGTTTTGACCAAACCTAAAATGATTAAGATAGCAACTGTGCCTGTAATTAATATTCTCATCGCTATCATACTCCTTTATATTTCTCTTACTCACATTGTACGTTAATAGATTAAAAAATGAATGCGTCTGTAGTATTGAATTTATCTACTACTTTAGCAGTATTTGATGCGAGAATTGTATAGATAAGGGTGATAAGGTCATGATTTCATAATGTTATAGCGTATTAGTTGCATAGGCGAATGTTTATTTGATTAACTTTTAAACAAGTAAATAAGTTATTAGGAGTTGAAAGGTGTAATGACTGAAAAAGAAAAAATGTTAGCAGAAAAATGGTACGATGCAAACTTTGATCAATACTTAATCAATGAACGTGCACGAGCGAAAGATATTTGCTTTGAATTAAATCATACAAGACCGAGTGCTACAAATAAAAGAAAGGAATTAATTGATCAATTATTTCAAACAACAACAGACAATGTAAGTATTTCGATTCCTTTTGATACAGATTATGGTTGGAACGTTAAACTAGGAAAAAATGTCTATGTAAACACCAATTGTTACTTTATGGATGGTGGACAGATTACAATTGGCGATAATGTTTTTATAGGACCTAATTGTGGATTCTACACAGCGACACATCCACTTAATTTCCATCATAGAAATGAAGGTTTTGAAAAAGCCGGACCCATTCATATTGGCAGTAATACTTGGTTTGGCGGTCATGTAGCCGTGTTACCAGGGGTGACGATTGGAGAAGGCAGTGTGATTGGTGCTGGTAGTGTTGTCACTAAAGATATTCCGCCACACAGCTTAGCGGTTGGAAACCCTTGTAAAGTCGTTCGTAAAATTGATAATGACCTACCATCCGAAACATTAAATGACGAAACGATAAAGTAGCAGTTGCGACCCATATAAATTTTAAAAAGTAACCAATCAATTTCAAAATACTTGAGAATAAGTGATAAAGCATAAAAATGAAAGCGATTGCAAAACTAACCTTAATCATAGTAAAATGAGTTTAAATGATGTTATATCATTAAATCAAAGGGTTAAACCACTTTCAAAATTTATAGGGGGTAAGTGTACATGGTAGTAGAATTTAAAAATGAACCTGGTTACGATTTTTCAGTCCAAGAAAATGTGGATATGTTTAAGAAAGCATTGAAAGACGTGGAAAAAGAATTAGGTCAAGACATACCATTAGTGATTAATGGAGAGAAGATTTTCAAAGATGACAAAATTAAATCAATCAATCCTGCAGACACATCACAAGTGATTGCAAATGCATCAAAGGCAACAAAACAAGATGTTGAAGATGCGTTTAAAGCAGCAAACGAAGCTTATAAATCTTGGAAAACATGGTCAGCAAATGATCGTGCAGAGCTTATGTTACGTGTTTCGGCAATTATTCGTCGTCGAAAAGCGGAAATTGCAGCAATTATGGTTTATGAAGCAGGTAAGCCATGGGATGAAGCAGTTGGTGATGCAGCTGAAGGTATTGATTTTATTGAATACTATGCACGTTCAATGATGGACTTGGCTCAAGGTAAGCCAGTACTTGATCGTGAAGGTGAACACAATAAATATTTCTATAAATCAATTGGTACAGGTGTTACAATTCCGCCGTGGAACTTCCCGTTTGCGATTATGGCTGGTACAACTTTAGCACCAGTTGTGGCAGGTAATACAGTGTTATTGAAACCTGCTGAGGATACACCTTATATCGCTTATAAATTAATGGAAATTTTAGAAGAAGCAGGATTACCAAAAGGCGTAGTTAACTTTGTTCCTGGTGATCCGAAAGAAATTGGTGATTACTTAGTTGATCATAAAGATACGCATTTCGTTACATTTACAGGATCACGTGCGACAGGTACTAGAATTTATGAACGTAGTGCCGTTGTTCAAGAAGGTCAAAACTTCTTGAAACGTGTTATCGCTGAAATGGGTGGTAAAGATGCCATTGTAGTTGATGAAAATATTGATACAGATATGGCAGCAGAAGCTATTGTAACGTCAGCATTTGGTTTTTCTGGTCAAAAATGTTCAGCATGTTCACGTGCAATTGTGCATAAAGACGTTTATGACGAAGTATTAGAGAAATCAATCAAATTAACAAAAGAATTAACGTTGGGCAATACTGTAGACAATACGTATATGGGCCCAGTTATTAATAAAAAACAATTTGATAAGATTAAAAATTATATTGAGATTGGTAAAGAAGAAGGTAAATTAGAACAAGGTGGCGGCACTGATGATTCAAAAGGTTACTTTGTAGAACCAACAATCATTTCAGGACTTAAATCTAAAGATAGAATCATGCAAGAAGAAATTTTTGGTCCAGTTGTTGGCTTTGTGAAAGTTAACGATTTTGATGAAGCAATTGAGGTTGCAAATGATACAGATTACGGTTTAACTGGTGCAGTGATTACAAATAATCGCGAGCATTGGATTAAAGCGGTAAACGAATTTGATGTAGGCAATTTATACCTTAACAGAGGCTGTACTTCAGCAGTTGTTGGATACCATCCATTTGGTGGTTTCAAAATGTCAGGTACGGACGCTAAAACAGGTAGTCCAGACTACTTATTACACTTCTTAGAACAAAAGGTTGTTTCAGAAATGTTCTAATGCTTCATAATGAACAAGGGCCATCCATTGCGGTTGGCTCTTTTTATTTATAACTTTAAAAATTAAGTAATAGCAACCATATTTTTAGAAAAGGATTATAGGTATAAGAATGTGAGATACGTTATTTCAATAATAATGGGAATTGTATTAGCAATTTGGTCATTTAAACAACTGAGTCAAAGTCATTTAGATAGCGGATTTATTTTTTTCTTCATAGTTTATGTGTTGTGTATCAGTTATTTTAATAGCGATAAGCATGATAAAAATAAAAAACGATAGTGTACACGAATTCATTAACGTGTACACTATCGTTTTTATTATGAATGTTGGTAACGCTCATGAGTTTCTCATCTACTATTTAATCTTAATATTTATTACCTTATGGAAAATTTTATCAATTTCTTCCCCAGGCCAGTCAATTTTTTCATCTTTTATCCAATGCATAAAACCTTCAATCAACGAGTCATAAATATAAAATATGAGATTATCTGGGATGTCGCTGTCAATATCGATACGGTCTCTATTATTTTTGATATCGTTATGCATAATTTTAATGCAGACATTTTTTAATACTTTATTAAATTCAGCGTCTTCTTCTTGAAATTCTGCAATATCTCGCAAATCTTCTTTATTGTTAATTGTATCGCTAATCGTTTGAAATGGGTGGTTAAGGCGATCGCTAATGTCTCTGGCAAAATAGTCTTTAGTCAATTGATTGAACAAATACTCTAGAAGATCGTATTTATCATAAAAATGTTTATAAAATGTTGTGCGGTGTACGAGTGCGTTGTCGCAAATTTGATTGACAGTAATCGTTTGGAATAATTGCTGTTCTAACAATTGTAGCAAGCTACTCGACAATGCTTTTTTTGTCTTTATAACTCGTAAATCAGTCTCTTTCATCTACATTTCTCCTTTGTGTGTAGTTTAATATACAAAATTTTCCAATTGATTCTTTAAGAGGTCGGGGATAGATACTATAATCTAACAATAATCTACACTGTATATTTAAACTATAACGTTGATTTTAAAAGGAGGCAATATACTTTGGCAAAATTTTTATATAAGATGGGGACATTCATCGCAAAACATAAATGGTCCGCGGTCATTGCATGGATAGTGATTGTAGCTGCAATATTGATACCACTTGCTACAAATGCACCGAAATTTGACAATGATATTAAAATGACAGGATTAGAGTCGTTGGATACGAATAAAAAGATTGAAAAACATTTTAATCAAGATAGTGAAAAGGCACAAATACGTGTTGTCTTTAAGACGACTAAAGATGATGGTATTGTGCAACCGAACATTACTAAAGATATTAAGAAAACGTTAGATGATATTAAAAAAGATGACAAGCACATTGATAAAATATCAGATCCTTATGAAAATAAGCAAATTAGTAAAGATAAAACAACTGCATTTGCAGATATCACATATGACGTTAGTCAAACATCTTTAAAAGATGGCTCTAGAGATAATGTTAAAAGTCATTTGAAAGACTTACGTGACAATCATAATGTACAAACAGAGTTAACTGGTACAGGAATGACATCTACAGAAGTAGGCGGTAATTCTGAACTAGTTGGTATCATTGTTGCATTTGTAGTGTTATTGATTACATTTGGTTCAGTCATTGCTGCAGGATTACCAATTATAAGTGCATTGATTGGTCTAGCATCTGGGGTTGGCATTATCAGTTTGTTAACTTATGCATTCGATATACCAAATGTCACACTGACATTAGCCGTAATGATTGGACTAGCAGTTGGTATCGATTATGCATTATTTATTTTATTCAGATATCGACAAGTTATGAAAACTGAAACAGATTACATTAAAGGCATTGGTCTTGCAATAGGAACAGCAGGTAGCGCAGTCATCTTCGCTGGTGTGACAGTTGTGATTGCCGTATGCGGTTTATCGCTAGTTGGCATAGATTTCTTAGCAGTGATGGGGTTTGCTTCGGCAATTAGTGTTATATTTGCTGTATTCAGTGCACTGACTTTATTACCTGCGTTAATTAGTATTTTCCATAAACGCATTAAAGTGAACAAATTGCAGTCTAATTTTAAAAAAGATATTGATACGCCTTGGTCTAAATTTATTACAGGAAATGCACTTGCGGCAGTATTACTAGGTTTAATCATATTAGTAGCAGCTGCAATACCAGTTAGTCATATGCGACTTGGTATTCCAGATGACGGTGTTAAACCAGCAGATTCTACACAGAAAAAAGCTTACGATATAATCTCGGATAAATTTGGTGAAGGATTTAATGGCCAAATTCCGATGTTGATAAATGTGAAAGATAAAAAGGATGATCCACAAGGATTACAACAAGATTTACAGTCTGTATATAAAGATATTAAAGATAAGAAAAATGTAGATATCGTTACGCCGCCACAAATGAGTAAAGATAATGATTACGCTTTGATGGTCGTGATACCTAAGAAAGGGCCTAATGCAGAGAGTACAAATGATTTAGTGCATGATTTACGAGATTATCATAAAGATGCACAAGATAAATATGGGTTCAAAACGGAGATTTCGGGACAAAGTGTCATTAATATTGATATGTCTAAAAAGTTAAATGAGGCGATACCTTTATTTGCAACAGTAATTGTTGTATTGGCATTTTTCTTATTAATGATTGTCTTCCGTTCAATTCTAATACCGTTAAAAGCAGTTTTAGGATTTGTCTTGTCATTAATGGCAACGCTAGGATTTACAACATTAGTAATGCAAGATGGTTTTATGAAAGGTCTGTTTGGTATTGAAACGACAGGACCAATGCTAGCATTTTTACCGGTTATTACTATAGGTATCTTATTTGGATTAGCGATGGATTATGAAGTCTTCCTTATGTCGCGAATTCATGAAGAATATAGTAAAACAGGGGATAATGATTATTCTATCAAAGTAGGGTTGAAAGAAAGCGGTCCTGTTATTGTAGCAGCTGCATTAATCATGTTTAGTGTCTTCTTTGCGTTTGTATTCCAAGAAGATGTCATGATTAAATCAATGGGTATGGCATTAGCGTTTGGTGTACTCTTTGATGCCTTCGTAGTCAGAATGATGTTAATTCCTGCATTAACGAAATTGTTTGGAAAAGGTTCGTGGTATTTACCAGCATGGTTGAATCGCATTATTCCACGAGTTGATATTGAAGGACATGCACTTGAAAAATATAAAACGGTTGAATCACAGGAATCTGAAGCTAAAGATAGTAAGGAAACATACGACACAACCTTTAAAATATATCCACAAGGTGCAACAAATGTATCGAAACATCAAGATGTACATGGGCAAGATGATGTACGTTCAATAGTACTAGATGATAAAACGATGGCATTGTACCAAGAAGTGAAACAGCAATCAGCAAGTTCATTTTTCTTATATGATGCTTTAATAGATTATCAAAACAAGCATCAACTAAATTCAAAACAACAAGTAACGAATATAGAACAGTTGAATAAAAATATTGAAAAGCTCAATCAATTGTTAGAAAAAAATCTACGAAATAAATCATAAAATAACATGTACATGCCTCCGCTTTAAATGTCTATCAATGACATTTGAAGCGGAGGTTTTTTGCATGAAAGTGATTATACAAAACATTTTTGCAATGTCACAAATTTTACATGAAAAATGAAAATTATTTAAATAAAGTATTGCGAGCTACAATTTTAAGGGTTATGATTTTTAAGTGATAATGATTATTATTTCTAATAGGAGAGCGAAATAGTATGTTAAACATTAAAAATGGTGAAATGAATAAGGCTTATAAAATAAAGCGAATGGATATTGCTAATGAGAATATGTTGTATCGTCTAAGTGCCTTTGGGTTAACAGATGACGCTATCATAACGATTAAACAAAAATGTTTATTTAAAGGGCCATGTATTATTGAAGTAAACGGACAACAGTTAAGTATTAGGCATTGCGATGCTTGTTCTATTGCATTAGAAGAATAGGAGCCGGACGAATGGAAAATTATTGTATTTTAGGAAACCCTAATGTTGGTAAAACATCTTTGTTTAACGCTTTAACTGGTTCGTATGAATATATAGGCAACTGGAGTGGCGTAACGGTAGAGAAAAAAGTAGGGAAGCTAAAAGAAAATGTAGGACAATTAATTGATTTACCAGGTACATATGATTTATCGCCGATTTCTAAAGATGAAACTGTAGTGACAGACTATTTATTAAACGATTCATTTTCAGGAATCATTAACATTGTTGACGCGAGTCAACTAAAAAGGAATATGCAATTAACAGTACAATTGTTAGAACTTAATCAACCAATATACATCGGATTAAATATGATTGATGTAGCTACAAAGCGCGGGATAAAAATCGATTATCATAAATTGATGAAAAAGTTAAAAACACCTATTTTTCCAGTTGTGGCACGTACAGGCAAAGGAACTAAACATTTACTTGGCGAAATAAAGCATCTAGGGGAAGGGTATCAACCGCATTTTAAAATCAATTATGGTGAGAAGATTGAAGAGACAATTAAAAATATGTGTCAAATAATAATGACAGAGACATCTCATGATAAATATCAAGCTAGATTTATTGCGATTCAATTCTTATTAAATAACATGCAAATTGCAAACGAACTTAATTCAGAGGTTGTAAATAAATTGTCGAGTTTACGTGATCAAGTTGATAAACAAGTAGAGGCTGTATCTGTTCGTCGAGAGATGGAGCGTATACGCAATCATTATATTGAGACGTTATTGCAAGACGTGGTAACGTATCCAGATGAAGATAAGCAATATTTCAGCTCTAGAATAGACAAGATATTAACACATAAATATATAGGGATGCCTATCTTTCTAGCGATTATGTGGTTGATCTTTCAAACTACATTTACATGGATTGGCACACCTTTGTCGGATCAACTCGATGCATTTATAGGTGGTACATTTACAGATAGTGTGAAGACGATTATGAATTATCTTGGCGTTATACCATTTTTACAAGATTTAATTACAGATGGCATTATTGCTGGTGTAGGATCAGTATTAGTCTTTGTACCACAAATTGTTGTGCTATTTTTCTTTATATCTTTATTAGAAGATTCAGGTTATATGGCGCGTATTGCAGTTTTAATGGATCGTATTATGGAATCGTTCGGTTTAAGCGGGAAGTCTTTTATACCGATGATTATCGGATTTGGTTGTAACGTACCGAGTATTATGGCTGCGCGCAGTATTGAAAATGAAAAAGAGCGTTTAACAACGATATTAATTGCACCATTCATGTCATGCTCTGCTAGACTGCCAGTGTATGCGTTGTTCGTAGGTATCTTTTTCAAAGAGAATCAATCTTTAGTAGTATTAAGCTTGTATGTTTTAGGTATTATTATGGCATTTTTAGTCAGTACAGTACTTACTAAGACGATTTTAAAAAATGATAATGCAATCTTTATTGTGGAATTGCCAACATACCGTGTGCCTTCCATTAAAACGTTGTGGCGTAGTACTTGGGAAAAGGCTAAGGGCTTTGTTCGTAAAGCAGGTACATTTATTTTTGGCGGCTCAGTAGTCATTTGGCTATTAAGTTATGTAGGACCACATGGTATCAATGTGAATATCAATCAAAGTTTTTTACATATGGTTGGTAGTTTCTTTGGTATGTTAGTGCAACCGCTCGGATTTGGAACATGGCAAGCAGGCGCTACGTTAGTGCCAGGATTTTTAGCAAAAGAAGTTATCGTAAGTTCGATGGCGATTATCTATTCATCAGGTGATGCAGGCCTTGTTAATGTGATTCAAAATCAATTCACACCGCTATCTGCGTATGCATTTATGATATTTATACTATTGTATATTCCTTGTGTTTCTACAGTGGCAGCAATCCGTAAAGAGACTTATTCATGGAAATGGACGGCACTTGCAGTTGTCTATCCTCTAGTCACTGCATATGTCTTAACATTCATTTTTTATCAAATCGGACATTTATTTGTTTAAGGAGTGGTTAAAGTGTCAGTCATTATTAACATTTTAATTTTTTTAGCAATTTTCGGATATGCCTTGTATACACTAGTGAAATTTTTCAAACGTTCGAAACAAGGAAAATGTGGTACATGTGACATTAATCGTGATTGTTGTGGAACAGAACAGCACACAGCGAATCATTTTCCAGGGAAATAATTAAAAAAATGAGCACAGGCAAGGGCGACCTGATGCTCATTTTTGATGCGCGATATGTTAAAGTGTCGTTATTTACCTTTTACGACTAATTCGTTATCCTCAACATCTATATCCACATGTTTAACGTCTGTATGATCTAAATAGTAATCTGTAATTTTGTCACGTACTTGCTGTTCAACAATACGTCTTAATGGACGTGCACCTAATTCTTCATCATAGCCTTCTTCAATTAACCAATCTTTCGCATCTTGAGAAACGTCCATCGTAATACCTTTTTTATCTAATGTAACTTGTACATCGTCTAATAATAAGTTGACGATATCTTGCAATGCATCTTTATCTAAATGTAAGAATTCAACGATGCCGTTGAAGCGGTTAAGGAATTCAGGGCGGAAGAATTTTTTCATTTCGTGCATAATATCTTTTTCTTCAGCGTCATTGCCATTGCCAAAGCCAGCATTTGATGTACAAATAATAATTGTATTTTTAAAGTTGATGACATTACCTTGACCATCAGTCAAATTACCATCATCCATTACTTGTAATAACAATGTTAAAATTTGTGGATTTGCTTTTTCGATTTCATCAAATAGAATGACTGAGTATGGATTACGGCGTACTTTTTCAGTTAACGTGTTTGAATTGTCATCATAACCGACATAACCAGCAGTTGTACCAATCATTTTTGAAACAGCTGTTGTGTCACTATATTCACTCATATCAAGTCGAATCAGTGCATCTTTATTACCAAATAGATCAATTGCTAATTGTTTAGCAAGCTCTGTTTTACCAACACCAGTAGGGCCAACAAATAGGAAACTGCCAATTGGGCGGTTGCCGTCATCAAACCCAGCACGATTACGGCGAATTGCACGTGAAACCATTTCTACAGCTTGATCTTGACCTATGATTTTACTTCTTAAACGATTAGAAATATTTTTTAAACGTTCAATATCGTTATCATCCATTTGAGAAACTGGAATACCAGTTAATCGTTGAATAGTATCTGAAATATCATGAACTGTAGCAACAGCAGTATGTTCACCATTACTATTTTCTAATTTATCTTGTAATGATTTGATTTCATTTTGAATGTCGTCAGCTTTTTTATATTCTTCAGCACTTACCGCTTTACGTTTATCATTTTCTAATTCAGAAATTCGTTTTTCAGTTTCAACTTTATCGACAGCTGGACTTTGCGCAGATAAATGTGCTGCTGTAATATCTAACACATCGATTGCTTTATCTGGTAATAATCGTTGTGGAATATATTGAATTGATAAGTCAACACATGCTTTTAATACGTCATCTGGTAATTTTACTTGATGGTGTTCTTCGAATTTTTCGCGAATACCTTTTAAAATTTCAACAGTATCTTTAGCGCTTGGTTCATTAACAAGTACTTCATTAAATCTGCGCGTTAATGCAGCATCTTTAAGAATATTGTTTCGATATTCATCTTGTGTTGTTGCACCAATAATTGAAATTTCACCACGACTTAATGCAGGTTTCAAAATATCAGATAACCCTTTGCTACCTGAATCACTTCCTGTGGCACCTGAACCGATAATTTGATGGATTTCATCAAAGAATAATACGGCATTTTGTGAAGATTTAACACCTTCGATTAATTTTTGAATATTTTCTTCAAAAGCACCACGATATTGCGTTCCAGCTTCTAATGATGAAATATCTACAGAAATAATTTCTTTGTCTTTGATTGCTGCTGGTACATTTCCTTCAACGATTGCCTGTGCTAAACCTTCAACAATCGCAGTTTTACCAACACCAGCTTCTCCAACTAATATAGGATTGTTTTTAGTTCGTCTACTTAAGACTTCAGCAGTTTCTTGAATTTCTTTATCACGACCAATGACTGGATCTAATAAACCGTCACGTGCTTCTTGCGTAAGGTTACGACCAATTTGTTCTAAATAATTGCCGTTGCCACCTTGTTGCCCTTGTTGTCTTTGTGCTGCTTGTTGAAAAGCTTGCGCACTTTGTTCAGCAGAGTGATTGCCACCTTGTTGTGTGAGTTGCGCTAGTTCTTCAGGTGAAACTTCTTTACCATTAATATAGTACTTTTTGTTACCGACTTGATTTGAACCTTGCATATCTTGCATCATTCTTCGGAAAATTGAATCAAAGTCGCTATTGAAAAAACCGTTATTCATATAACATCACCTCTAAATTTTTTTGAACTAAACAAAAAAGAAAATACTTTTGAAGCGTTATGCAAACTATAAACAATTGCTCTTATATTTTTCCACTAATAATAGATGATTAAACAGAATATTTTTAAAACTTTATGAATATTGTGTGTTATTTTTAATAAGTAATTATAGGTTTAATAAAATATTAAGGATTCATTGCATTTTCAATATTTTAATTTAAGATTTGGTTTACAAAGTAAGAGGTTAGCGCGTGTAGTAAGATATGTAACTGTATATTGCAGCAAAGTGATAGCTGGTATTACGTGTTTATATACGTAATTGACGACTTATTTATTTTTAAAAAATGTGAACATGAATATTTTCTAAATTAACAATTAAGGCGTATGATTAGAAAAAGGGGGCATTTTTATGGAGTATAAGAGTTACTATGATTCGCCTGTAGGACGATTGGAACTTGTGAGTGATGGGGGAAGTCTGACCGCTGTTTTGTTTGAAAATCAACAAGGTGATAGTACTAGGGAAGAAAATACGTCTTTAGCGATATTTAGAGAGGCGACACAGTGGTTAGACGCGTATTTTAAAGGTGACAATCCTGAAATCACAATACCTTTAAAGCCAACAGGTAGTCATTTTCAACAGTGTGTTTGGAATGAATTAAGACAGGTTCCTTATGGGACTCTAACAACGTATGGTGCTATTGCCAAAAAAGTAGGCAAGCTGCTTAACAAGCCAAAAATGTCAGCCCAAGCGGTTGGAGGTGCAGTCGGAAGTAATCCATTATCTATTATCGTGCCATGTCATCGTGTTGTCGGTAAAACGGGTAGCTTAACAGGGTTCGGTGGAACGATTAATAATAAAATTAAGCTGTTAGAGTTGGAGAATATCGATATGTCAAAGCTTTATGTACCAAAACATAGCACGAAGCCGTAACGTATAAAGGATCCAGGCATTAGGAAAACTTCAATAATGTGTCAAACAGGCTTAGCTAATTCATTCAATACGAAGTGTTATAAATAGAGAACAGCAGTAAGACGATTTCAATGAGAAGCTGTCTTACTGCTGTTTTTAGGTTATATTTAAATGCTTTCAAATACACAGATTACTCTGGTCTGTGATATTCGCGAACGTTATTTTCAATATTTGATAAGTAGAAAATATGACGATCTTCATGAACAGCATCTTGTTCTTCGTCAAATTCAACGTCATCAAAACGTTTGAAGAATGTTTCATATGCATCAACAGATACTTCAGTACGGTTATTTAATAATGCTTTATGTGCAGCTTGATCTAAATGATCTTTGTAGCCTTCAACTAATGTCGCACTATAAAATTCACCAACTGAACCTGAGCCATAACTGAATAAACCGATTGTTTCACCAGCTTGTAAATCACGATTTTCAAGTAATGATATTAGGCTTAAATATAATGATCCAGTATAAATATTACCGACATAACGGTTATAATCTACAGCATCTTCATATCCTGAACGTAAACGCTCTTGAGTTGTTTCATCAGCGTTATCAATGATTGACTCTAATGCCTTTTTACCCATTTTTGTAAATGGAACATGGAAGCATAGAGATGCGAAGTCAGCTAGCGACTTACCTTGACGTTTTGCGTATTCATTCCAGCTTTGTTGGAATGAGCGGATATAAGCATCTTTAGATAATGCACCATCAACTAATGGATATTTATGTCCAGTTGGACGCCAGAAATCATAAACGTCTTCAGTGTAAGCAACAGCATCTTCATTTAATGCCAAAATGCTTGGATTATGTGCAATAACCATCGCAACTGCGCCAGCACCTTGTGTTGGCTCGCCGCCTGAATTCAATCCATAACGTGCTGTATCTGTAGCAATAACTAATACTTTTTCATTCGGTCTAGTTGCTAAATAATCTTTAGCTAATTGAATTGCTGGTGTTGCAGCATAACAAGCTTCTTTCATTTCAAAGCAACGTGCAAAAGGTTGAATACCTAATAAGTTGTGAATTTGAACAGCGGCTGCTTTAGCAGCATCAACTGCTGATTCAGTTGCCACAATTACCATACCAATTTTCTTTTTGTCTTCGTCTGTTATAATGTCCTTAGCAGCATTAGCGCCCATTGAAACGATGTCTTGGTTTACAGGACTAACAGCCATTTCAGTTTGACCAATACCAATTAAAAATTTGTTTGGATCTACTTGGCGTGCTTCTGCTAATTTAGCCATGTCTACATAGTACTTTGGAACGTAAAAGTTTATTTTATCGATACCTATTGTCATAAGGTTTTACATCCTTTCAAATTTATAAAAGCAACACTTGTATCATATCAGAATATGCTAATTTTATACAAAGAAATATACTAAATTTAAAAATGATTTGTCGTTTCTTGTAAGCGTTTTAATTTACCTTGTTTTATTTTAAAGTCAAAACGACAATTATTCAATTGAATTTTAAGACGAATGACGTTATTTTGTGGTAAAAATAGTAGTGATTGAAATGTTAAAAATTATGTGAAGTAAAAGGAGTACGTCCATGCAAAATTTAGATAAGAATTTTCGACATTTATCTCGTAAAGAAAAGTTACAACAATTGGTTGATAAGCAATGGTTATCAGAAGAACAATTCGACATTTTACTGAATCATCCATTAATCGATGAAGAAGTAGCCAATAGTTTAATTGAAAATGTCATCGCGCAAGGTGCATTACCCGTTGGATTATTACCGAATATCATTGTGGACGATAAGGCATATGTTGTACCTATGATGGTGGAAGAGCCTTCAGTTGTCGCTGCAGCTAGTTATGGTGCAAAGCTAGTGAATCAGACTGGCGGATTTAAAACGGTATCTTCTGAACGTATTATGATAGGTCAAATCGTCTTTGATGGCGTTGACGATACTGAAAAATTATCAGCAGACATTAAAGCTTTAGAAAAGCAAATTCATAAAATTGCGGATGAGGCATATCCTTCTATTAAAGCGCGTGGTGGTGGTTACCAACGTATAGCGATTGATACATTTCCTGAGCAACAGTTACTATCTTTAAAAGTATTTGTTGATACGAAAGATGCTATGGGCGCTAATATGCTTAATACGATTTTAGAGGCCATAACTGCATTTTTAAAAAATGAATTTCCGCAAAGCGACATTTTAATGAGTATTTTATCCAATCATGCAACAGCGTCCGTTGTTAAAGTTCAAGGCGAAATTGATGTTAAAGATTTAGCAAGGGGCGAGAGAACTGGAGAAGAGGTTGCCAAACGAATGGAACGTGCTTCTGTATTGGCACAAGTAGATATTCATCGTGCAGCAACACATAATAAAGGTGTTATGAATGGCATACATGCTGTTGTTTTAGCAACAGGAAATGATACGCGTGGTGCAGAAGCAAGTGCGCATGCATACGCAAGTCGTGACGGACAGTATCGTGGTATTGCTACATGGCGTTACGATCAAGATCGTCAACGATTGATTGGTACAATTGAAGTGCCTATGACATTGGCAATTGTTGGGGGTGGTACGAAAGTATTACCAATAGCTAAAGCTTCATTAGAGCTACTAAATGTAGAGTCAGCACAAGAATTAGGTCATGTAGTTGCTGCCGTTGGTTTAGCGCAAAACTTTGCAGCATGTCGCGCGCTTGTGTCAGAAGGTATTCAACAAGGTCATATGAGTTTACAATATAAATCATTAGCTATTGTTGTAGGAGCAAAAGGTGATGAAATTGCTAAAGTAGCTGAAGCTTTGAAAAAAGAACCCCGTGCAAATACACAAGCAGCGGAACGTATTTTACAAGATTTAAGAAGCCAACAATAGTAAATTGCAAATAGCGATTTTAAAGAAAAGTTTAGGTCAGTCCATCGTAGCGCTTAGATAAATTAATATGAACAAAAATAAAAACTTCTATCACACGCATACAGGAAATTGAAGCGTTCGTGATAGAAGTTTTTTGATTAGTAAATATAGTTAAAGTTACGTGCTGCCTTTTTGCTTAGTACACGTGTATTGTATTTTAATGGGCGATAAAAGTTGTATTCTGAAACTTTAATACTACCGTTTTTATATACTTGTTCAACAACTGCGACATGTCCATAATATCCTGCAGTTGATTGCATGACAGCAAATTTTCTTGGTGTACGACCAGTCGCATATTTTGATTTACGTGCATTGTAATACCAATTTTTAGCATTGCCCCATCTATTAGAAACAGGTTTACCGACTTGTGCGCGACGTTTAAATGCCCACCATGTACATTGGTTTTTACTATAATAATTAACTGCGGCATGCGATTGATGCGTTTGTTCGACGGATTGATAAGTGAAATCTGCTGAGAAAAGTACTGCAAAAGCAATTAATAAACGAATTAGTATCTTTTTATATTCCATTTTTATCTCCCAAGTTAATTTTTTTCTTTATTCAACGTTAATTATGATAACAAATTTTTTTTAGAAAACAATGTAAGCAATCAACAATAAAAGTAACTGTAATGAAGTTGTCATATAAAGTGTTGAATTGTAATAAAAATGGATTTTTTCATAAAATGTAGAAATTCATGTATTTAACAATTAATTGTCATAGTGATACAAGGATGTCAGGATTGATTAACAGCGGATATTAGTGGGAAAATATAAAATGATTTAAAAGAAAAGGTACGTGGTTCTATAACTGAAAGAAAATAGCAATCACAATATACTAAATGTAGCAATAACATTAAAAATAGCGCCCTGCAATCAGAGCGCTAACATGAGATGATGTGACTCCATGTATTCATGTATCATTGTACATTTGTGAATTGGTTGAAAACTGATAGTGCCCGTTTAATTACAGGTACTGAGATGCTTTCAGGACATGGATTTGTTCGAAAATATGACAATATTTCACTATGGCTCTTCACTTCTCTAGGGAAATTGCTATCTTGATTAATCCAATCAACCAATTCACCTAATGGTGTGTCATCACCAAGAAAACTTTGCATAAATTCGTAAAAGCTCAATACCTCACCTCGATTAATATACTTGAGCCATTAATATAATACCATAAAAGAATGTGTATTTTACATAAAACTTTTTATAAAGCAATTTTATAAATCTAAATTTATTGAATGTTTAAGAAGTTGTGTATAATGAAATAAACGTGTTGAAATAGTTAGGATGATGTTAGTGGATATCAAACATATGAAATATTTTATTGAAGTCGTTAAGCAAGGAGGCATGACTAATGCTTCCAAATCATTATATATTGCACAACCTACAATTAGTAAAGCAATTAAAGATATTGAAAATGAAATGGGCACGCCCTTATTTGATAGAAGTAAAAGACATTTAATTCTTACCGATGCAGGTCAAATTTTTTATGAGAAAAGTAAAGAAATTGTTGCACTGTATGATTATTTACCATCTGAAATGGAACGCTTGAATGGACTGGAAACAGGACATATAAACATGGGCATGTCGGCAGTCATGAATATGAAGATTCTTATCAATATTCTTGGTGCATTCCATCAACAATATCCAAATGTTACATATAATTTGATAGAAAATGGCGGTAAAACAATTGAACAGCAAATTATCAATGATGAAGTAGATATAGGCGTGACCACTTTGCCAGTCGATCATCATATTTTCGATTATACTACCCTAGATAAGGAAGATTTGCGACTTATCGTGAGCAGAGAGCATCGACTCGCAAAATATGAAACTGTTAAACTCGAAGATTTAGCAGGTGAAGACTTCATTTTATTTAATAAAGACTTTTACTTGAATGATAAAATTATTGAAAATGCTAAAAACGTTGGCTTTGTTCCGAATACTGTAGCGCAAATTTCACAATGGCATGTTATAGAAGATTTAGTTACGAATGAATTAGGTATTAGTATTTTACCAACATCAATTTCAGAGCAACTAAATGGAGATGTGAAGCTGCTACGCATTGAAGATGCTCATGTACATTGGGAATTAGGTGTTGTTTGGAAGAAGGATAAACAATTAAGTCATGCCACAACGAAATGGATAGAATTTTTGAAAGACCGTTTAGGCTAACATATTAATAAAGCACTCATTATTTAAGGCGCATCATTACGTGGGTCATTGAAATAATGAGTGTTTTTTTGTGAAAATGAAGTGAAATTTAGAGAGCGTTTCCATAGAAAATAGTAATACAAACTATAAAAAAAGAGTATTTTTATATTGTGTACGCCATCTTTATAATAGTTATTGTAACAATTTAGACATATTTAGAAAGGGATGGCGCCATGCACAAAGTCCAATTAATAATCAAACTACTACTACAACTAGGAATCATCATTGTGATTACTTATATTGGCACAGAAATTCAAAAGATTTTTCATCTTCCCTTAGCCGGCAGTATTGTTGGTCTATTTTTATTTTATTTACTATTACAATTTAAGATTGTACCGTTAACTTGGGTAGAAGACGGTGCAAACTTTTTATTAAAGACGATGGTCTTTTTCTTCATACCGTCAGTTGTAGGTATTATGGATGTTGCTTCCGAAATTACGCTAAATTATATACTCTTTTTCGCAGTCATTATCATAGGAACATGTATTGTTGCATTATCTTCAGGTTATATTGCTGAAAAAATGTCTGTTAAACATAAACATCGTAAAGGTGTAGACGCTTATGAATGATTACGTGCAAGCCTTATTAATGATTTTGTTGACTGTCGTTTTATATTATTTCGCTAAAAGGTTACAACAAAAATATCCGAACCCATTTTTGAATCCAGCATTAATTGCATCTTTAGGAATTATTTTTGTCTTACTTATCTTTGGAATTAGTTATAACGGGTATATGAAAGGTGGCAGTTGGATCAACCATATTTTAAACGCAACGGTCGTATGTTTAGCGTACCCACTTTATAAAAATAGAGAGAAAATTAAAGACAATGTCTCTATCATTTTTGCAAGTGTATTAACTGGCGTCATGCTGAATTTCATGTTAGTGTTCTTAACACTTAAAGCATTTGGCTATTCTAAAGACGTCATTGTAACGTTATTGCCCCGATCTATAACAGCCGCAGTAGGTATCGAAGTGTCACATGAACTAGGTGGTACAGATACGATGACCGTACTTTTTATTATCACAACGGGTTTAATCGGTAGTATTTTAGGTTCGATGTTATTAAGATTTGGAAGATTTGAATCTTCTATCGCCAAAGGTTTAACGTATGGGAATGCGTCACATGCATTTGGCACAGCTAAAGCACTAGAAATGGATATTGAATCCGGTGCATTTAGTTCAATTGGGATGATTTTAACTGCAGTTATTAGTTCAGTGTTAATACCTGTTCTAATTTTATTATTCTATTAATTTAGATATTTAAAATGATAGACAGAAAGGGAGGCTATTAGTAATAATGGCAAAAATAAAAGCAAATGAAGCATTAGTTAAAGCATTACAAGCATGGGATATAGATCACTTGTATGGTATTCCAGGAGACTCAATCGACGCAGTAGTCGATAGTTTACGTACAGTGAGAGATCAATTTAAATTTTATCATGTACGTCATGAAGAAGTAGCAAGCTTAGCGGCTGCTGGTTACACAAAATTAACTGGTAAAATCGGTGTGGCATTAAGTATCGGTGGCCCTGGTTTAATTCATTTATTAAATGGTATGTATGATGCCAAAATGGATAATGTACCGCAATTAATATTATCTGGACAAACGAATAGTACAGCACTTGGAACGAAAGCATTCCAAGAAACAAATTTACAAAAATTATGTGAAGATGTAGCCGTTTATAATCACCAAATTGAAAAAGGTGACAATGTGTTTGAAATCGTTAACGAAGCAATTCGTACGGCATATGAACAAAAAGGTGTAGCTGTTGTTATTTGTCCTAACGACTTATTAACTGAAAAAATTAAAGATACAACGAATAAACCAGTAGATACATCAAGACCAACAGTAGTATCACCAAAATATAAAGACATCAAAAAAGCGGTTAAACTAATTAATAAAAGTAAAAAGCCTGTCATGTTAATTGGTGTAGGTGCGAAACATGCGAAAGATGAGCTACGTGAATTTATTGAAATGGCTAAAATTCCTGTCATTCATTCATTACCAGCTAAGACAATCTTGCCGGATGATCATCCATATAGTATCGGTAACTTAGGTAAAATCGGTACCAAAACATCTTATCAAACAATGCAGGAAGCGGATTTATTAATTATGGTTGGTACAAACTATCCATATGTTGATTACTTACCTAAGAAAAATATTAAAGCCATTCAAATTGACACAAATCCTAAAAATATCGGACATCGTTTCAATATTAATGTAGGAATTGTTGGAGATAGTAAAATTGCGTTGCATCAGTTAACTGAAAATATTAAACATGTTGCTGAAAGACCATTCTTAAACAAAACGTTAGAACGTAAAGCGGTTTGGGATAAATGGATGGAACAAGATAAAAATAATAATAGTAAACCATTACGTCCAGAACGATTAATGGCATCAATCAATAAATTTATTAAAGATGATGCAGTGATTTCAGCAGATGTAGGTACAGCAACAGTTTGGTCAACTCGATACTTAAACCTTGGTGTAAATAACAAGTTCATCATTTCAAGTTGGTTAGGTACAATGGGTTGCGGTCTTCCAGGTGCAATGGCATCAAAAATTGCATATCCAAATAGACAAGCCATCGCAATTGCTGGTGACGGTGCATTCCAAATGGTAATGCAAGACTTCGCTACAGCAGTACAATATGATTTACCTTTAACTGTATTTGTACTTAATAACAAACAGTTAGCATTTATTAAATATGAACAACAAGCTGCTGGTGAATTAGAATATGCGGTTGATTTCTCTGATATGGATCATGCCAAATTTGCTGAAGCAGCAGGTGGTAAAGGTTATACAATTAAAAGTGCGAGCGAAGTAGATGCTATAGTCGAAGAGGCATTAGCACAAGATGTACCAACGATTGTAGATGTATATGTTGATCCTAATGCTGCGCCATTACCAGGTAAAATTGTAAATGAAGAAGCGCTTGGTTATGGTAAATGGGCATTTAGATCTATTACTGAAGATAAACATTTAGATTTAGATCAAATTCCACCTATTTCAGTTGCAGCAAAACGTTTCTTATAACTGATTTAAAGGTTATCACAATTGAATTGAACTATAAAAACGGTATTTTCTATTTCAACAAAATGGGAATTGCCGTTTTGTTTATTTATCACAAATGATCGTACTGAATTGATGATAAAATTGTGAAAAAGTTGTTGAAAACGCTTTTACAAATATGTATAATAGCTATGAATTACATATCACTTGCGTGTCACTGGTAATGCAGGCATGAGCAAACAACCGCACTATGAGAATAGTCTTGTTTGTTCATGCCTGCTTTTTTTGTACATGGAAGCGGAAATTGAGATAGGGGATGTTTATATGTTTAAGAAATTGTTTGGACAATTGCAACGTATCGGTAAAGCATTAATGTTACCTGTTGCGATTTTACCAGCAGCTGGTATTTTATTAGCGTTTGGTAACGCAATGCACAACGAACAATTAGTAGAAATTGCACCATGGTTAAAAAACGATATCATTGTAATGATTTCGTCGGTCATGGAAGCAGCAGGACAAGTTGTATTTGATAACTTGCCATTATTATTTGCAGTTGGTACAGCACTTGGATTAGCAGGAGGAGACGGTGTTGCAGCATTAGCAGCGCTAGTAGGTTACTTAATTATGAATGCAACAATGGGGAAAGTGTTGCACATTACAATTGATGACATTTTCTCATATGCCAAAGGGGCAAAAGAATTAAGTCAAGCAGCGAAAGAACCAGCACATGCCTTAGTATTAGGTATTCCAACGTTACAAACGGGTGTGTTTGGCGGTATTATCATGGGTGCTTTAGCAGCATGGTGCTACAACAAATTTTATAACATTACACTACCACCATTTTTAGGATTCTTTGCAGGTAAACGATTTGTACCGATTGTGACATCGGTCGTAGCAATTGCAACAGGTGTGCTTTTAAGCTTTGCGTGGCCACCAATTCAAGATGGATTAAATAGTTTATCGAATTTCTTATTAAATAAAAATTTAACATTAACAACGTTTATATTCGGTATTATTGAACGCTCATTAATTCCATTTGGTTTACATCATATTTTCTATTCACCGTTCTGGTTTGAATTCGGAAGTTATACAAATCACGCAGGTGAATTAGTTCGTGGTGACCAACGTATTTGGATGGCACAATTGAAAGATGGCGTACCATTTACTGCTGGTGCATTTACTACTGGTAAATATCCATTTATGATGTTTGGTTTACCAGCGGCGGCATTTGCTATTTATAAAAATGCACGACCAGAACGCAAAAAAGTCGTGGGTGGTTTAATGTTATCAGCAGGATTAACTGCATTTTTAACTGGTATCACTGAGCCATTAGAATTTTCATTCTTATTTGTAGCACCAGTACTTTATGGAATTCACGTATTATTAGCTGGTACATCATTCTTAGTAATGCATTTATTAGGCGTTAAAATTGGTATGACATTCTCAGGTGGTTTCATAGATTATATTTTATATGGTTTATTAAACTGGGATCGTTCACACGCATTATTAGTTATTCCAGTCGGTATTGTATATGCTATCGTGTATTACTTCTTATTCGACTTTGCAATTCGTAAGTTTAAATTGAAAACACCAGGTCGTGAAGATGAAGAAACTGAAATTCGTAACTCTAGTGTCGCAAAATTACCATTTGATGTCTTAGATGCAATGGGTGGAAAAGAAAACATTAAACATTTAGATGCATGTATTACACGTCTGCGCGTAGAAGTGGTTGATAAATCAAAAGTAGATGTAGCAGGTATTAAAGCTTTAGGCGCATCAGGTGTATTAGAAGTTGGAAACAATATGCAAGCTATCTTTGGTCCAAAATCAGATCAAATTAAACATGATATGGCCAAGATTATGAGTGGTGAAATTACGAAACCAAGTGAAACGACAGTGACTGAAGAAATGTCAGATGAACCAGTTCACGTAGAAGCACTTGGAACAACAGACATCTATGCACCAGGTGTCGGTCAAATCATTCCATTATCAGAAGTACCTGATCAAGTATTCGCTGGTAAAATGATGGGTGATGGTGTTGGCTTTATCCCTGAAAAAGGTGAAATTGTAGCACCGTTTGATGGTACAGTGAAAACAATCTTCCCTACGAAACATGCAATAGGATTAGAATCTGAAAGTGGTGTCGAAGTACTTATTCATATTGGTATCGATACAGTGAAACTGAATGGTGAAGGATTCGAAAGTCTGATTAACGTTGATGAAAAAGTAACACAAGGTCAACCATTAATGAAAGTGAATTTAGCATACTTGAAAGCACACGCACCAAGCATCGTTACACCAATGATTATTACAAATCTTGAAAATAAAGAACTTGTCATTGAAGATGTACAAGATGCTGATCCAGGTAAGCTAATTATGACAGTCAAATAATGATTAAAAATGAAACAGCATATCAAATGAATGAACTTTTAGTCATTCGTAGTGCGTATGCGAAGTAGCGAGTTGAAAGAGAATATTTTTACAAAAGGCAGTAGCTTAAAATGAAGCTGCTGTCTTTTTAGTGCGCAATGATGTATAGCAATGGCATAGATGTTAGTTTGGGGGATAGAAAGTAGGGATTGTACTTTTTGTACATTTTAGAAAAATGCATCTTCACGACTAGTCAAATTAATAACGTCATTGAAAAGTTTGATTTTCCGTAATAAAGTTCAATTGCTTGTATTTTTATCATGAAAGTAATAAAAATAAATTAACATGATTTTAAATCTATTTGTAAGATAAGGAGATTTGTCATTATGACAACAGAAGGTCTATTAGTTGCAGAGAAAGAAATCGAAGTGAATGGTTACGACATTGATGCGATGGGTGTCGTTAGTAATATCGTTTATATTAGATGGTTCGAAGATTTGAGAACAGCGTTTATTAATCAGCACATGAATTACTCAACAATGATCAATCAAGGCATTTCACCTATACTTATGAAAACGGAAGCAGAGTATAAAGTACCTGTCACAATACATGACAAACCAGTAGGTCGTATTTACTTAGTTAAAGCAAGCAAGATGAAATGGGTGTTTCAGTTTGAAATTGTGTCCGCACATGGCGTGCATTGTATTGGTACACAGACAGGCGGTTTTTACAGATTGAGCGATAAGAAGATAACCTCTGTGCCACAAGTGTTTCAAGACATTTTAGCAACAAAATAATGACTTCATTTTAAAATATAAAAAGTAAGAAGGTGTTCGAAATGGTTAAGCAATTAAATAGTGTCGAAGCATTCCGTGAATTTATTCATCAATATCCGTTAGCAGTTGTACATGTCATGCGCGATCAGTGTAGCGTGTGTCATGCCGTTTTACCACAAATTGAAGACTTGATGCAATCATATCCCAATGTGCCATTAGCTGTGATTAATCAAAGTCAGGTGGAAGCTATTGCTGGAGAATTAAATATTTTCACTGTACCTGTGGATTTAATTTTTATGAATGGAAAAGAAATGCATCGTCAAGGGCGTTTTATCGATATGCAACGTTTTGAACATCATCTTAAGCAAATGAATGATAGTGTAAATAACGATGTCGATGAGCATTAATATCGCAAATGATTAGCATTGCTAAGATTATGTAGACATCATAACTTATTTCCCAGTAAATATTGGTAGTAATAAGAATCAGCATGGTACAGTAGAACTATAGTAGAAATCATCAAAGAGGAGTGACGACAAATGCGTAAAAAATGGTCTACACTTGCGTTTGGATTTTTAGTAGCAGCATACGCACATATTAGAATTAAAGAAAAACGCAGTGTGAAAAGTTATATGTTAGAACAAGGTATACGATTATCTAGAGCTAAGCGTCGTTTTATGTATAAAGAAGAAGCGATGAAAGCATTAGAAAAAATGGCGCCACAGACAGCAGGTGAATATGAGGGCACCAATTATCAGTTTAAGATGCCAGTAACAGTGGATAAGCACTACGGTTCAACCGTTTATACCGTTAATGATAAACAAGATAAGCATCAACGTGTTGTATTATACGCACATGGAGGCGCATGGTTCCAAGACCCACTTAAAATTCACTTCGAATTTATTGATGAACTTGCAGAAACACTCAATGCTAAAGTCATCATGCCAGTATATCCGAAGATTCCGCATCAAGATTATCAAGCGACGTATGTGCTTTTTGAAAAGTTATACCATGATTTATTGAATCAAGTAGCAGATTCTAAACAAATCGTTGTAATGGGTGACTCTGCGGGCGGTCAAATTGCTTTATCATTTGCTCAATTGTTAAAAGAAAAACATATTGTGCAACCAGGACATATTGTATTAATTTCACCAGTTTTAGATGCAACGATGCAGCATCCTGAAATTCCTGACTACTTAAAGAAAGACCCAATGGTAGGTGTGGATGGCAGTGTTTTCTTAGCTGAACAATGGGCAGGGGACACACCTTTAGATAACTACAAAGTATCACCAATTAATGGTGACTTAGATGGTTTAGGTCGTATTACATTAACTGTTGGCACAAAAGAAGTACTGTACCCAGATGCTTTGAACTTATCGCAATTGTTGAGTGCAAAAGGTATCGAACATGACTTTATACCTGGATATTACCAATTCCATATTTATCCAGTATTTCCGATACCAGAGCGCCGACGCTTTTTATACCAAGTGAAAAATATTATTAATTAAAATAAAAAACTCTGATATCACATACAAGGTAGCTACGTTGTTAAAAATAGTTACTTGCTAAAGTGATTATCAGAGTTTTCTTATTCATCTAATGCTTCAGGTTGTCTTTTAAGTGATAGTAATAAAATTAAAATCATAATAAGAATGATGCCTACGATTTGAAATGGTTTGAATGCCACATGTAACCATAGACTGCTTGCGATAACGGCTACGACAGGTTCAACAGTTCCGAATAATGTTGTTTCTTTCGCTGATATGTATTGTAAACTGTCGATAAAGAAATAAAATGCGAGTGCGGTACCACCGATAATACCAAAGATTAAAAATAATATAATTGATATGTCCCATTTAGTGATATCAATGTGCCAAATTGGATGGCGTAAATTCATCGCAACACCAGAAATAAGCATTGCCCACCCGACAATTAGAATCGAACCGAAGCGGTTAAGTAGGTCTGAAGGATAAATTGTGTAAAAAGCGAGTGCTACACCAGCTAAAATACCCCAGAATAAACTTGCAGGATTGACGACTAAATTAGAAAATGAACCATTCGTTAATAATAAAAATGTTCCTAATAGTGTCATGATAATAGCAAGCACATCAAATAATGTTAGTTTTGCAACGCCTCTTATGACAAACCAAATAATAATATAAACTGGCGCAATGTATTGTAGTAATGTTGCAATCGCAGCATTACCTGTATTAATAGATGCCATATAAGCATATTGTACAACTAACATGCCCAGTATACTGAAGATAAGTAATTTGCCTAACATACGTCGATCTTGGAATACGCTAAATATAGAACGTTTGGGTTGCATCATTTTGTACATAATAAGTAAGAAAACACCACTGACTACAAGTCGAGCAGTGACGTACCAATCGACATTAATATTCTTATATTTGAACAAGAAATCAGAAACAGTACCACCTAATCCCCATAAACAAGCACCGACAATGGCAAGTATAATTCCTTTTAAACGCAAAGCTGAATGATTGTTCGCCAAGTATCTCACCCCTTTAAAACTTAACACCAACAACATAAAATATGTCGGTGTATGATAATGATTTAATTCATTATATCGACTTTTAAGAAAGAGTGAAATGAGAAAATAAAAAAATCATCTAAGATGTAGTGGTCTAGATGATAGATAAATGAATCGATATGGGAAATGAATGTTGAAACACAGAGGATAAACTATTTAAATGAGATTTCAGGAAGACTCAAATGTTTTTGCGTAAGAGATCCATGATGAGAATGCTGACTATCTAACACGAAATGTGATACATCATGTCCAGTCATACTCGTATATAAAATAATGACTAAATAAGAAGTGAACGTTATAAAGATAAGTGCTAAATAGATAGAAATTGCAACTTTAACGGAATGACTCAATTGCACCTTTATCGCCTCCACTAAGTTATACTAAATATTTTCATCTTCAGTATAACCAACCATTGTTAAGTTGATGTAAATTTAGCTTTAAAAAAAGTAAAGATTCAACCTATAGACTATCATCATTCCTATCAGAAAACTAAAAATAATATCCTACTTTAATTATCTTATTGCAAATATATGTGTAATAAGTTATTTTTGAATATAGTGTGCGGTTTTATAAACACAGCACAAAAACAAAAAATAAATAGCTCGAAAGATAAAGTGTATAAATATTAAAATTTTTTAGAAATATTACTTACTTTCAGATGTAAAAAAAGTTATCAAAAAACTGTCACACAACTGTTTGAAATATAGAGTAAAAAGTTAATTAGTAAATATTAACGACAACATAAGTAGTTTTTGAAACAATCCATTTTAAAAATCTTTCACAAATATGAAATATTTCACTTAAATATTTGATTTGATAACAGATAAAAGTTGAAAACGTTTTCTTAAGGGTGTACGATGTTTATGGTCTGAAAATAAAATAAACATAGAGAGAGGTTTTTGGGAAATGGATATTCTGTTAGGTGTAGGCACATTAGTCTTGGTTTTAGTGATCATGACGCTATTTTTAAAGTATGCACCGTACGGTAAACAAGGACTACAAGCATTATCCGGTGCAGCTTGTGCGACATTTCTACCACAAGCATTCTTAAGTTATGCTATTGGTGGCGTATTTGATATTAAATTTCTACAAGATATTGGGGATTTAGCAGGAAGTTTAAGCGGTATCGCAGTAGGTATTCTAACGTGCTTAAACTTAGGCGTTGCACCAGTATTTGCGGTCATTGTTGGTTTAGTATTACATGACTTTAAATTATTACCAGCATTCATCGCAGCTTATGGCGTAGCTTTTTTAATTAAATGGATTGAAAAGAAAGTTCCAGAAGGCTTGGACTTAATTGTGGTGATCTTATTTGCACCAGCAATTGCTTTCGGACTTGCATCAATCATTACACCTGGTGTGCTAGCAACATTAAAACAAATAGGTAGTGCTGTCACTGCGGTAGGTGATAACAATCCATATGCATTAGCGGTCATTTTAGGACTAGTGATTCCTGTTACAGGTATGACACCGCTAAGTTCAATGGTATTAACAAGTTTATTAGGACTGACAGGTGTTCCTATGGCTATTGGAGCACTAACATGTACAGGTAGCTCATTTGTTAACCTTATTTTATTCCGAAAATTAAACATTGGTGGACCGTCAAAAGCATTTGCAGTTTGTATTGAGCCATTGACGCAAATTGATTTAATAGCGCAATATCCAGTACAACTATATGGTACAAATGCACTGATTGGGGTCGTCAACGCATGTATCGTGACATTTAGCGGACTAGTAATAGGTGTCAAAGGTATGGCAACACCAATTGCAGGCGCCATCGTATTGTTTGGCTTTAATAATGCAGTGACATCAATTGTAACAATCGCAACAGTGATTATTGTCAGCATTGTCTTAGCCTATATTATTGGAACACTAATTAATAAGTTTAATTTAATGAATATCAACTTTAAAATGCCGAGCAAAAAGAATCATATTAAGGAGAGTGTTTAATTATGGCAAAGAGCTATGATTATCAAAGTGCTTTCGATATTATCGGACCAGTTATGATGGGACCTTCAAGTTCTCATACGGCTGGTGCAGTAAAGATTGGGAATTCAGCACGCGCAATATTGGGAGATATTCCTAAAAATATTGAAATACATTATTATGAATCATTTGCTCAAACACACCAAGGACATGGTACAGATGTCGCTATTGTGGGTGGAGCAATGGGATATTCAACATTTGATAACCGAATTAAATCTTCATTAGAAATTGCAGCTGATGATGGTATTAAAATAGATATCATCGAAGAAGAAGGCGATAGTATTGGTCAACATCCAAACTGTGCTTATATTAAATCATCTCGTAATGATGGTCGCTACATTGAAATTATCGGTATTTCAATCGGTGGTGGTACAATTAAAATTAAAGGTATTCATATAAATGGACTAGAAGTAGATTTAAATCATGGATTACCAATTTTAGTTGTTGACGGAAATATGACTAAAGCACAAGTAAATCATTTCATTAATGATATCAACGATATGAAATTAGACTGTAAAGATGAATTTATTAAGATAGATGAAGATAAATGCTTGGTTGTAATACCATTAAATAAAGCAATCTCAGAATCGACATTAAATACAATTAAAGAGAAATACAGTGACGTAAACGTTTCCTATATAAATTAGAGGGGGAATAAACATGTTTGATTCAATTAGAGAGACTATAGATTATGCCGTAGAAAATAATATGTCATTTGCGGATATCATGGTTAAAGAAGAAATGGAATTAAGCGGTAAATCACGTGATGAAGTGCGAGCGCAAATGAAACAAAATTTAGATGTCATGCGAGACGCAGTAATCAAAGGGACGACAGGTGATGGCGTTGAAAGTGTAACGGGCTACACTGGTCATGACGCTGCTAAACTACGTGATTATAATGAAACACATCATGCTTTGTCTGGATATGAAATGATTGATGCAGTCAAAGGTGCCATTGCAACAAATGAAGTCAATGCTGCGATGGGTATTATTTGTGCAACGCCAACAGCTGGTTCCTCGGGTACCATTCCCGGTGCACTTTTTAAATTAGAAAAAACACATGATTTAACAGAAGAGCAAATGATTGATTTCTTATTCACTTCAGCATTGTTTGGGCGTGTCGTAGCAAACAATGCAAGTGTAGCTGGTGCAACAGGTGGCTGCCAAGCTGAAGTTGGTTCAGCATCTGCAATGGCCGCAGCTGCAGCAGTAGCTATATTCGGAGGATCACCAGAAGCATCCGGGCACGCTATGGCATTAGCGATAAGTAATTTATTAGGTTTAGTTTGTGACCCAGTAGCCGGACTTGTTGAAATTCCTTGTGTTATGAGAAATGCAATTGGTTCGGGTAACGCTTTAATTTCAGCAGATTTAGCATTAGCAGGTATTGAAAGTAGAATACCTGTTGATGAAGTTATTGAAGCAATGGATAAGGTTGGTCGTAACCTTCCTGCATCATTACGTGAAACTGGATTGGGTGGACTAGCAGGCACACCAACTGGCGAAGCAATTAAACGTAAAATCTTTGGCACAGCTGAAGATATGGTTAAAAATAATTAATGAGATAACAATAAGATATTGATAAAAAAGAAGCATCTGTCTGGATCATTAGTACCAGATAGATGCTTCTTAATTATCTTTCATAAAGTTGAAAAATTTATGGGAAATACATGCTAATCAAAATAGTGATTGCAAAAGCGCCCCCGTATATCTAAAATAACTTAAAAGGAGTGATGATATGCTAAGACTATCAATCATCTTTATAGCATTCATCATTAACACAACGATTACATATGGATATACGACTGAGGGAACGTGGGTCAATCTATTATTTAAATCTTTATCGCTCAGCATGATTATCGTTTTCATGTTCTACTATATTCGTTTTGTTATTGAGAAAAAGCGTTAAATCAAAGCTATGGGGATAGTATTTGAAATGAAAAAAGGGACGATGTAAATTGTCCCTAAGAGGTTTATAGTTTTATATGTTAGCATGTTATGTTAAGTGAATTAACATGGTTGTCTTGTTTATATTATGTGATTTAAACACTACTAGTCTTTTAAATCTAATTCATAAAAAGCTAAATCTAACCAGTAATCAAATTTATAGCCTACATTGGTCAGTGTGCCGGCATGCTTAAAAGCAAACTTTTGATGCAACTGAATACTCGCTTTGTTGGAAGCATCAATGCCTGCAACTAGCGCACGATAACCTTTAGCTTTTGCTTCAACAATTAAATGGTGTAGTAATTGACTAGCAATACCTTTTCCTCTAGCTGAAGCATCGACATAAATAGAATGTTCGATTGTATATAGGTATGCTGGCCAAGGTCTAAACGAACCGAACGTCGCAAACCCTAAGACACTTCCATTTTCCTCAAATACAAAGATAGGCTCATGCTTACGTTGTTTCGTTTCAAACCATGCGACACGTTCGTCTATGGTTTGTGGTTCATAAGTATAAACAGCTGTAGTATTGATAATGGCATCATTGTATATCGCTAATATAGCGTTTAAATCCTCTTTTTTAGCGTATCTAATCATATCAATTCCCCCTTAGTAATTATTAAAAGCGTTTCGTTATTTGAATGCAAATATGTGTAATGAAATCTAACGTGACAATATATGTGCAAATTTAATATTATAAAATGAATTGCTATGAGTCATTTTATAATTAATGGTATACTATATGAAATGTTAATAGGCATTGTGAAATGTATAAAAGGAGCCTTAACGTATGAAAAAATGGACAAATCGATTAATGACAATCGCTGGTGTAGTACTTATCCTAGTGGCAGCATATTTGTTTGCTAAACCACATATCGATAATTATCTTCACGATAAAGATAAAGATGAAAAGATTGAACAATATGATAAAAATGTAAAAGAACAGGCGAGTAAAGACAATAAGCAGCAAGCTAAACCTCAGATTCCGAAAGATAAATCAAAAGTGGCAGGCTATATTGAAATTCCAGATGCTGATATTAAAGAACCAGTATATCCAGGACCAGCAACACCTGAACAATTAAATAGAGGTATAAGCTTTGCAGAAGAAAATGAATCACTTGATGATCAAAATATTTCAATTGCAGGACACACTTTCATTGACCGTCCGAACTATCAATTTACAAATCTTAAAGCAGCCAAAAAAGGTAGTATGGTGTACTTTAAAGTTGGTAATGAAACACGTAAGTATAAAATGACAAGTATAAGAGATGTTAAGCCTACAGATGTGGAAGTTCTAGATGAACAAAAAGGTAAAGATAAACAATTAACATTAATTACTTGTGATGATTACAATGAAAAGACAGGCGTTTGGGAAAAACGTAAAATCTTTGTAGCTACAGAAATCAAATAATCCATTGTGATAATGGATGAATATATTTAAGTAGAAAACAGTCTTGATTGCGAGACTGTTTTTTGTTTGGTCTGAGGCACCAATGACGACGTGTCATTGGTGGAGATTGTAAAAATACATAATAAAAAGAAGCGACAATGTATACCGCTCCTTTTTTATACTACATACTGATTTTCAACCATCTCTTTCTACTTAGTAATAAGACAATAGTATTAACTATAAGTAGAAGAACGAAGAATGATACTGTATTTATAATTTCAGTAGGACATATAAATGTTGACTCGTTATTCAATATTTTTTCTATGGCACGATACATCGTGTTGCTCGCCTCAAATGGAGCAACTATACCAAATATATTTTTATTAATGGCAACTAAGATGACTGAACCAATCCAATATACAATGCTGATACCTAAGCTGATTAAAATGTTAGGTGAAACCATACTAATCGTTCCAACAACTAAGATATATTGTAAGATAACGAGTGAAAATAAGATTATTAATAGTAAGTAATGTGAGAAATCCGAATATATTATTGAAATAATTGTGATGCCTAAAATAATATAAATTAAACATTCAATGAATAGAACTGCTACTTTTTTATAGAAAAAGGTAAATATATTATCGCCAATCAGATTGTAAAATAATATATTTTTATTCGAATACTCTTTATTAATAAAATATGCAATAACAAATGAAAATAATAAAAAGCCAAATTCAGTGGCAACTGTATAAGAACTAAAGAAAAACTGACCATAGCTTAAATTTTTAACTTTATCAATACCTATTGGTAAAAAATAACCAAGTAAGAAAAGGAATGAAAATAATACACCAAATGTAAAAATAATTTTATTAGAAATACTTTTTTTAAATTCTAATTTCAAAGTGGACACCTCAATTATAAATTAATGTAATCATTTATGACTTCTTCTTTTGATTGGTACTCTTCTATTTGAAGGTCTTTAAAAATAAAGTATTTACCCGGCAAAGCACTTAAATCGGATAAATTATGTGTAATATTGATAATAGTTTTAGTTTGATGGCTTTGAATAAAATCATTTAAAAATTCATAAATTTCATTAACTGTTTTCTTGTCTAAAGCGTTTGTAATTTCATCTAATATAATTAAATCATGATCTTCCAATAAGAAACTTAATAATTTAAGCTTTTGTTTTTGACCATCACTCAAGTTTTTTAGTAGTACGTTAGACGGTATTGCTTCGATGTTTAGTATGTTATAAATCTTATAGAAGGTTTGTCGATTGTTATTAAATTTTGATTTTAACAATGATAATAAAAAATCTTTTGTTATATCATTAGGAATATTTGATGAACTTGATATTAAGGTTACATTTTGAGAAATGGACTTAGGGATATTTCCACTATTATTTAGTAAGAAATCTTTAGCTAATAAAGATTTTCCTACACCATTTTTACCAACAATGTGATTAATCTGACCAAGATAGAAATTTAAATCACAATTGTCAACTAGTTGTTTGTTTTTAACTTTTAAAGAATAGTTATTTAGTTTCATGTATACAACTCCTATGTATAAAGGGATTTATTACACTGACATTTAATTATATTTTTAAAAATTCTTTCACATTATGTATAGATGTTATAAATTAGTATATCACACTATATTTTGTCTAAATGATAAATATAACGTTATATTTTTACAATATTCTGAAATTTATGTGCGCCTCTGAATGCTATATCCAGTGTAATTTGTTTTGCATATATGAAAGCAATTTCAAAATGTGAATATAGGTTCATTGTGGTATGACAAACTTCATTGCTTGTCATGAGATGGATATAATGAAGACGACTAAAAGAGCAATGAGGAGGATAATCATGGTTAAGGCTATTGCGGTAGATATGGACGGGACGTTTTTAGATTCGAAAAAGACATACGATAAACCTAGATTTGAAGCGATTTTTACTGAACTTAGAAATAGAGATATTACATTTATTGCTGCGAGTGGTAATCAATATGCGAAGTTGCAGTCTATTTTCGGGGACAGAGATATGTATTTTATTTCTGAAAATGGTGCAGTTATTTATAATGGCAATGAGTTATATAATTATAAAAGCTTTAATCGTCAGGTGTTTCAACAGGTTGTCGATTTCTTAAATATGAACCAAAGTATTGATCAACTCGTCATTTGTGGTTTGAAAAGCGCGTATATTTTGAAACATACTTCTGAAGCATTTAAAGAAGATACGAGATTTTATTATCATCAGTTAAAAGAAATTGATAGTCTACAACAATTACCTGAGGATGATTATGTCAAAATAGCATTTAATATTAATCGTGAGACGCATCCGAATGTTGACGAAGAAGTAGCAACGCAATTCAGCAATGATATTAAACTTGTCTCAAGTGGGCACGATAGTATTGATATTATTATGCCAAACATGACTAAAGGACAGGCTTTAAAACGATTGTTAGATAAATGGGGAATGTCTTCTTCAGAGCTCATGGCCTTCGGAGATGCGAATAATGATAAAGATATGCTTGCGTTCGCTAAGCATAGTTATGTGATGGAAAATAGTCATGATGAAGAATTGTTCAATATTGCCTCTGCTGTCGCTCCAAGTAACGATAAGCAAGGTGTTTTAACAATTATCGAACAAGAAGTATTGAACAAGTAGGTAGCACATCATCAATGAAGCGGCTATCATGATACTAAATACATGTTAAATGAAAACTTTGAATACGAATCATCAAATGTTAATATATCTCAAACAGGTTAGGCAATAATGCCATAGTAAAATAAGCGCACTACAACCATTTGAATAGATGATAAAATAATGCGGATTTTAATCAAACTGATTTTGATACAGATATACAAAATAAAAAGCAAAGGCACATGGCGCGCCTTTGCTTTTAAATATATTAATTTAAACGTGTTTCACATGTACCAGTGTTAATGACGGATAATGCTGCGTTTAAACCACCTTCAACAAGGTTTTGTACTGCTTCATCAGAGAAGAAAGCAATATGTGGTGTTACTAAAATTCTTTCATGTTCTATTAACTCTAATAATGTTTTATCGTCAATGTCTTTATTAGTCCAGTCATTTGTGAAGTATGCTGCTTCATTTTCATAAGTATCAATCGCAGCACCTAACAAAGTACCATCGTTCACTGCAGCGATTAAATCAGGTGTATTGATGACTGCACCACGTGCTGCGTTAACTAAGATTGCACCTTTTTTCACATGATCAAACATAGCTTTATCGAATAAATGATAGCTTTCTTTGTTCGCTGGAACATGTAAAGAAATAATATCAGCATCTTTAATAGCTTCTTTAACACTATCTTTGTATGTTAAAAAGTCTAAATCTTTATTAGGATAAGCGTCATAAGCTGTAATTGTAGCACCAAATCCTGCATATATTTTAGCTGTAGCAGCACCGATACGACCAGTACCGATAATTGCAACAGTCATATTTTTAACTGGTTTAGACATGATTTCTGCTTGCCAAGTAAAATCATGTGCTTGTACACGGCGTTCAATATCTGGGAAGCGACGCACTAATTGTAGGGCGATAGAAACAGAATACTCTGCAATTGTTTCAGGTGAATAACTTGGAACGTTAGATATCACAATATTGTGTTTTTTAGCTAAATCTAAATCATACATATCAAATCCAGCAGTACGTTGTGCAATTTGTTTAATACCGTAAGATTCTAATTTAGGATAAACGTCATTTTCTAACTTACCAAATTGCATTGTAGTTACGCCATCGTAATCTTTTAATTGATCGACAGTAGCACTTGATAATAGCTCTTTAGAAGTAGTTACTTCGACGTTATTCTTTTTCCCCCAATTTAATGCCATCTCTTTCTCATAATCACGCGTACCAAAGAACATAATTTTTGTCATTATTAAAAACCTCGCTTTTAAAAGATTGAAAAGTAATGAGTGAAATTAAAGGTCATGCACATTAAAATCACGCCACAATTTAATTGTGAAAAATATCACAAATATATTATAACACTAAATTTTCCAAAATTCAAAAACGTGTTTAATTGTAGAAAACCTATAACGTGTGCACAAGTTATAATAGATTTTAAACGGATTACTTTAGACTTTTTAAAACATGAAGTATAATTTGTATAGCAATAAATATAAAAATCGGAGGCTATGTTCAATGAGCAAAATGAATCAAACAATTATGGATGCATTTCAATTTAGACATGCGACAAAACAATTTGATCCACAAAAGAAAGTTTCGAAAGAAGATTTTGAAACAATATTAGAGTCAGGTAGATTGTCTCCAAGTTCTCTTGGGTTAGAACCTTGGAAGTTTGTCGTGATTCAAGATCAAGCGTTACGTGATGAATTAAAAGCACACAGTTGGGGCGCAGCGAAACAATTAGATACAGCGAGCCACTTTGTGTTAATTTTTGCGCGAAAAAATGTAACGTCAAGATCACCATATGTACAACATATGTTACGAGATATTAAAAAATATGAAGCAGAAACGATTCCAGCTGTTGAACAAAAATTCGATGCTTTCCAAGCGGACTTCCATATTAGTGATAATGAACAAGCGTTGTATGACTGGTCAAGTAAACAAACGTATATCGCATTAGGCAATATGATGACGACAGCCGCATTGTTAGGTATAGATTCATGTCCTATGGAAGGTTTTAGTCTGGATACAGTAACAGATATTTTAGCGAATAAAGGAATCTTAGATACTAACCAATTTGGTTTATCAGTGATGGTCGCATTTGGTTACAGACAACAAGATCCACCGAAAAATAAAACACGTCAAGCATATGAAGATGTCATTGAATGGGTTGGACCTAGAGACTAATTAGTATACAGTATATTTAAATATATAAATTTTAAAACATAGCAATAATAAAAGCCTGCGTTCATATAAATGAATCGCAGGCTTTTGCGTGAAAAAATTGTATTAATAAAATATGGATGACTATTTTTCTGGAACAAGGTCAGTATTTGAATGAACTGTGATGTCAAATCCTTCTGGTGCCGTAAAAGTATGTGTTGAGGCGTCGGGTTGATAAATATCAACATGTGTTAATCCATAACTTTGTGCATTGTTTTGTCTTGCTTGATTAGATTGCCAAGTATTAGCAGCAATATGATGGTGATAATGATTCGTCGACATAAATAGCGCTCGTGGAAAATCAGACACATGTTGGAATCCTAATTGTTCAATGTAACATTGATATGCTGCGTCCAAATCATGTGTTTTTAAATGTAAGTGTCCAATCATGCCTTTTGCTGGCATTCCTTGCCAACCTTCGTCAGTACGATGTGTTAATAAGGTTTGGCTATCAACTTCTAAAGTATCCATTTTAACTTTGCCATTTTGCCATTCCCATGAAGATGAAGATCTATCGCGATAGACTTCAATGCCATTACCTTCGGGGTCATTGAAATATAAAGCTTCACTGACTAAATGATCACCAGCGCCGATGCCCATATGTTTTTGTGCCACAAAATATAAGAAGTTAGCTAAATCCTCAGTAGTTGGTAATAAAAATGCTATATGAAATAGTCCTGCTTCTCGTGGGGAAGTCTGACGGCCGTCTTCTAATAAATGCAAAGTTAGTGTATGGCCACCAGTCCCAACAGATAATACGGTTGTGTTATCGTCAGAACTTTTAACGGATAGTCCTAAAATGTTTTTGTAAAATGTTGTCATCAATTCTAAGTCTCTTACGTTCAGTTCAATGTTTGTCACTTGTGTTGCTGTTTTATCGTGAAATGCCATTATGCATCGCCTCGTTTTCTATTTTTCTATAAGTTAGTATAAAAAGTATACCAGAAAAGAAAATGAATTGATAGCATAAAGTTTGAAATGCAAAATAACTAGTCGTTTTGCAATTTTATATTGATGCGAACAAAAAAGCGATGGCACAGTTGTACCATCGCAAAATTTATTTAACCAAGATATACATCTTGATATGAATCTTCTTTTTCTAACATATGTTTGGCAAATGAACATGAGGCAATAATTTTCAAATTATTTTCTCGAGCGTGTTCAACAACTGCTTTAACTAGTTTTTTGCCAACACCTTGACCACCAAGTTCATCAGATACGCCTGTATGATCAATGTTAATTTCATTATTATCCACAAAACGGTATGTGATTTCAGCTAAAGCATTATTTTCATCATCACCAATATAGAATTTGTTCTCGCCTTGTTTGATTTCAAGGTTACTCATACATATCAACTCCTATCATGATTGATTATAATATTTCCCTATTCTATTTTAACTTAAACGAAATCAAAGGTGCATGACAGTCATGTGACGACATTGCCTCTGTACAAGCAGTTATTTTCATTAAGCGCAGTTTGAAATAGAGATGAAAACACGTATCTTGACATTAAATCTATTCAGCTATATAATTTATCTCGAAATCGAAATAAAATGAAAAAGTTGGTGATCATATGGATCGAACGAAACAATCGCTCAATGTCTTTGTCGGAATGAATAGGGCGTTAGACACATTAGAGCAAATTACAAAAGAAGACGTAAAGCGATATGGCTTAAATATTACTGAATTTGCAGTGCTTGAGTTGCTTTATAACAAAGGTCCACAACCAATTCAACGTATTAGAGACCGCGTATTAATTGCAAGTAGCAGTATTTCATATGTTGTAAGTCAATTAGAGGACAAAGGTTGGATTACACGGGAAAAGGACAAAGATGATAAACGTGTATACATGGCTAGTTTAACTGAAATAGGTCAAAGTCAAATGGCAGATATTTTCCCTAAGCATGCTAAGACATTAACAAAGGCATTTGATGTGTTAACAGAGGATGAACTTGCAACGTTACAACAAGCGTTTAAGAAACTAAGTGCACAATCTACAGAAGTGTAAGGCGTGCACTAAAAATTTATATTAAAATATCTCGGTTTCGAGATAAATACACTGAAAAGACAAAGAGGGTATATAAAATGACAAATAATCATGAACTATTAGGTATTCACCATGTTACTGCAATGACAGATGATGCAGAACGTAATTATAAATTTTTTACAGAAGTATTAGGCATGCGTTTAGTTAAAAAGACAGTCAATCAAGATGATATTTATACGTATCATACATTTTTTGCAGATGATGTAGGTTCAGCAGGTACAGATATGACATTCTTCGATTTCCCAGATATTCCTAAAGGTCAGGCTGGTACAAATTCTATTACAAAACCGTCTTTTAGAGTGCCTAACGATGAAGCATTAACATATTATGAACAGCGCTTTGATGAGTTTGGTGTCAAACACGAAGGTATTCAAGAATTATTTGGTAAAAAAGTGTTGCCATTTGAAGAAGTAGATGGCCAAGTGTATCAATTAATTTCAGATGAGTTAAATGAAGGTGTAGCACCTGGTGTGCCATGGAAGAATGGACCGGTGCCAGAAGATAAAGCGATTTATGGATTAGGACCCATTGAAATTAAAGTAAGTTATTTTGATGACTTTAAAAATATTTTAGAGACTGTTTACGGTATGACAACTATTAAGCATGATGATAATGTCGCATTACTTGAAGTTGGTGAAGGCGGCAATGGTGGTCAAGTAATCTTAATCAAGGATGACAAAGGGCCAGCAGCTCGTCAAGGTTATGGTGAGGTACATCATGTGTCATTTCGTGTGAAAAATCATGATGCATTAAATACGTGGGCAACGAAATACAAAGAGGTAGGTATTAATAATTCAGGTATCGTTAATCGTTTCTATTTTGAAGCATTATATGCACGTGTTGGTCATATTTTAATAGAAATTTCAACAGATGGACCAGGATTTATGGAAGATGAACCGTATGAAACATTAGGTGAAGGTTTATCGTTGCCACCATTTTTAGAAAATAAAAGAGAATATATAGAATCGGAAATAAGACCATTTAATACGAAGCGTTAACATGATTTATTGAAATGAGGAGGATTTGTGATGGAACATATTTTTCGTGAAGGACAAAAAGGTGCGCCAACGCTAATATTGTTGCATGGTACAGGTGGCGATGAATTCGATTTATTGCCATTAGGCGAAGCATTGAATGAAAATTATCACTTGTTAAGTATTAGAGGACAAGTTTCAGAAAATGGTATGAACCGGTATTTCAAACGTCTTGGTGAAGGTGTTTATGATGAAGAAGATTTGGAATTTCGTGGACAAGAATTGTTAGCGTTCATTAAAGAAGCTGCTGAACGTTATGATTTTGATATTGAAAAAGCTGTGCTTGTTGGATTTTCAAATGGATCAAATATAGCGATTAACTTAATGTTGCGTTCGGAAGCACCATTTAAAAAAGCATTGTTATATGCACCGTTATACCCAGTTGAAGTAACGTCAACAAAGGATTTATCAGATGTAAGTGTGTTGCTTTCTATGGGGAAACATGATCCAATTGTGCCATTAGCTGCAAGTGAACAAGTCATTAACTTGTTTAAGACACGTGGGGCAGTAGTCGAAGAAGTTTGGGTGAATGGTCATGAAATTACAGAAACTGGATTAACGGCTGGTCAACAAATACTTGAGAAATAACGATACTATAAAAAGCGGACAGATCGAAAAGATTTTTACTTTTCATCTGTCCGTATTTTTGATTTTGATGGGCTGTACTGAATTTTACAATGGTATAGATATTTTAATCGATATGAGATTTGCTGGTAATACGCTTAATTAACCCTTTATAGATTACAGGTATGAGTAAGATGAAACCGAATAATCCCATGATAGGGAATACTTTTCCAATTAATGAAATGAAACCGATAAATGTACTAATATAAGTGATAACAGCCATTGTAATAATTATGATGAAGTAACGTTTGCTAAATGGAACGCTGAAACGTGACGCAAATGCATACATTAATCCAACAACAGTATTGTAGATAACAAGTATCATTATGACAGACATAATAATACCAATTGACGGAGACATTTGTGTTGCTAATTTTAATGTAGGTAAATCAACGTGTTTAATTTTATCGAATTGAGAAATTAAACCTAGATTAATCATCATGAGTAAAAATGTAATGATTAAACCGCCAATCAAGCCCCCGTATAAGGTTGAGTCACGATATTTAACTTTGCTACCCATCACTGATAAGAAGCTGAAGGCAGCAGCAATTTGCAAGCTTGCATAATTTATAGCATCAAACCACCATCCAGGTGATAATGATTTCTGCTTATGAATCTGAGCATCATTATTAGCGGCAGTAAAATCAAGATGACTCGTTGTGAAATAGTACACCGCAATCATAATGACAATCGCAATTAAAAATGGGGTAACTCCACCAAGCACAGCAATTAAACGATCGAATTTTAGAAACAGTGTTGCTAAAATAAAGGCGACTAAGATGAGTGCGCTCAGCCAATACGGTAAGTTGAAACTTTGATGAATGGTTGAAGCGCCACCTGCAGTCATAATAATAGCTAGAGACAACATAAACATTGTCAAAATAATATCAAAACCTCTTGCAATAGAGGGGTATAAGAAATAGTTAATTGAATCAGAATGATTTCTAGACTTTAGATGATGACCTGTATGCATGACAATCATTCCACCTAAAGTAATCAATAGTCCTGTCACAATAATGCCTGAAATGCTATACGCGCCATGACTTGTGAAAAACTGGAAAATTTCTTGACCAGTAGCAAAGCCGGCACCAACGACAACACCGACAAAGGCAAATGCCACAATAATGGACTCTTTTAAGATACGCATGATTTAAAAATGTCCCTTCGTAATTTTAAGTAATATAGAAAATGTAACATACATGTTAATGAAAAATATAGTACTAATATAGTATTTTGTTAAATTGGAGTAGAAGCGAGGGCATCGGTCATTTTATTAGTTTATTAGTTGATTTTGCATTTTTTTGCTGTAAAGATATTATAGTACAGTTAACAAGGTACTAGCATAGATACACCAATCCCCTCACTATTGCGAGCAGTGAGGGGATTTTTTTCGGTGTAGCTAGGTCGCCTATTTACCATCGCGTTTGCGTAGCCTATGCGTAAACCGCATCACTACAATAGTGCACGATACATGCAATAAATTGTCGTTTTTAGTCTAAGTAACGATCATGCATTAACATTTTCAAAATATCTATTTGAGCTTGAAGATCTTTACCAATATTGGTGTCACGAATCTTCTTACGTTGTAATTCTTTATCTACGACGCGCTTTATAGAAAGTTCATCGATACCTTCGGAAAGTATTTTTTCTTTAGCGTTAAATTGTTGGTGTGCAACGAGTTGCATACCGAATGAATTATACAATAGTGTATAGCCTGCAATGCCAGTTGTTGACTGATAAGCTTTTGAAAAGCCACCATCAATGACAAGCATCTTTCCATCAGCCTTGATAGGATCTTCGCCATTGATTTCTTTCACTGGTGTGTGACCATTAATAATACGACCTTCATCTGCATTTAATCCAAAATCACTGAGCATTTTACGTACCATATTCACATCTTCACGTAGATGATAGTATGGATTTTTTTCTTCTTTATGAGAAGCTTTATCTGCAATAAAGTATCGCTCAAACGTTGTCATGGCACGTTTACCAAATAATGACGAATATTTCCCAGTCCATAAATACCAAACTAAATCCGTCGATAAGTCATCAGTATTTTCTTTTTCATCAAATGATTTACGGACATGATACTCAAACACATCTAATAATTCTTGGCCGCTGTAAGTATGACCATCAATTTCAAATGATTCCATCTCACCATTTTCATCAACTGGAATACAACCATGAATGAGTAAATTGCCATTATATGGTAAGTAAAGAGAACCTTTACGCATCAAGAAAGACATATGACGACGTAATTTTTCAGATTGTTGGAATGACAATAATAGTTTATTCATGACTTCTTCTTCTTCAGGTAGTAACTCTGCTGGATTATCACGATTGATAGTTTGGAAACATGTGTCTTTCAACGGGTATGTATTACCATAAACTGTAATTTCATTTGTATCATAATTAATCTTTTCAAGCACAAGACGTTCTTCCATTTCGAAATTTGGACGACGTTTAATAATTGGTATTTCTAACTTGAATTGAATCATCGCAATAGCTTGATGAATTTTAGTAATTTGACTTTCTTCACGTTGAGTTAAACGTTCATGTTTGTCAGGTCTTTTTTTAGGTTTAAAAGCAGGATTATCTGCGTCATAGTATTTTTCAGCTAAAGTAAGCAGTGGTCTTAAATTAATGCCATAAGCGTCTTCGATAATATCTAAATTATCATAACGTGCACAAATTCGAAGTAAGTTTGCTAAGCATACTTTTGACCCAGCATAGGCTCCAACCCAAAGCACATCATGATTACCCCATTGAATATCTAGGGAATGATAATTAATCAGTGTATCCATAATTTTATCTGGTTGTGGTCCACGATCATAAATATCACCGACAACGTGTAAATGATCGACGACTAAGCGTTGTACAGAATACGCAAGCCCTATAATTAAATCATCTGCCTGTTTAAGTTCAATTACTTGGTTAACAAGTGTTTCGTAATATGATTTTTTATTTTGATATTCATTACTTTTATACAGTAGTTCCTCAATAATATAAACGTATTGCTTTGGCAATGCTTTACGCAGTTTTGAACGCGTATATTTTGAAGAACAATATTTAATCAACTCAATTAAATGTTCGATTGTTGTGATATACCAGACATTGAGTTGACCGCAACTTTGGAAATCACTTTTAATCAATTTTAATTTGTCTTCTGGATAGTAGACAAGAGCAGTTAAGTCATTAAGCTCCTTAGTTGAAAGTCTCTCTTTGAAAATATCATTGATTTTCGCTCGCACGTTCCCAGAACCGTTGCGTAATACGTGTTGGAAAGCTTCATATTCACCATGTAAATCGCTGACGAAATGTTCCGTACCTTTAGGTAATTCTAAAATTGATTCTAAATTGATAATTTCAGTTGCAAGTTTTTCTGGAGTATCAAAATTTTGAGATAGTAAATCTAAATACTTCTTTTTTAATTCTTTTTCAGTAATTTGAGTCATTACGTGTCACTCCTGTAGTATATTTCAAACGTTAGTTTATAAAATAAATGCGCTTACAATGATTATCAAGAAAACGTTAACATTTTTCAATAAGTATGCTTGAATTGATAAAAATAGAGGGCAGGATTTTGAGAATTTTAGTGTTAAGAGCCGTTGCAGTTTAGTTAAGTAAAAGTGGGGAAGTGATATATTTATTTTGAAAATGAGAGGAGGGATTTGTTATATTCACAAGTTTCCTAAAAAATTACGATATGTAAAATGTGGAATTGCCAAAATTTGGATGAAAAATCCCCGCACCATTATTTTGGTGAAGGGATTTGAAAATGATTTTGGAATACGATGGAATATGTGTCTGTTTAGACATCTAATACTTTAAGTTACTATACATTTTTCTTCTTGAAAATAAATACTACAAGGATTAAGAAAATAGAAATATAAGCAATATTACCAATAAACAATTCGTGAAGTTCTAATTTCGTCGACTTACTAAAACCTTTTTCAACTGTTTGAATCATAATATTCATCATATTAATAGGGTTCCACTTTAGCCATTCAATTTTTTCTAAAAGTGTCGTTTGAACTACTGCTAATATAGTACTTGCAAAATAAAAAACAATACCTACTGCAATGGCTACGCCCGTTGAATTTGTTGCGCATGATAATAGTAACGTTAAGCTTAAAACTAACCAAACGCCAACAAATGTGCCTAAACTAACTAATAATAATTGATTAAATAAAGATAATTGATTCCCGCTACTTTCAAATATATTTAAATCATTAAAGAATAAAGACCCAATACCAATTGAAGCGATAATTGTAATAGCAAAATAAATTAAAGAAATAATAAATAATGTGATGATTTTGCTAATAATCATAGTTGTTCTTGAATATTCACGATAAAGTAAATTTTTAATCGTTCCGTAATGAAATTCCATTGAAATAATTGTACTTGCTTGAATAATTAATAAAAATGAAAACCATGCAAGTCCATTAAAACCAGATGTGAAATTTTCCTTTGGCGTGATATTGTATTTCGTAGCAATATAACCTTGAGCAACCATTAGTAGAATAAAGACAATAGGTGCGATAAAAGTTGATTTCTTCTTATATAATTTGAAACATTCTTGTTTAATTAAAGTTCCCATTTTATGCTTGGTCCTCCCTTTCTATGATGTCTAGCAATACATTTTCTAAATCATTATCTTTAAATTGTTTAAGTTCTTCTTCCGATGTTTCTGTTACAATTTTACCTTTGTTGATAATAAGGATAGAGTTTGTAATTTTAACCAATTCACTTAAAATATGACTCGAAATTAAGAAAGTAACACCTTCTTGCGCTTTTTGGACAATCAATTCACGTACATCTCGCACAGCTTTTGGATCTAAGCCGTTCATTGGTTCATCTAAGATAACAAATTGAGGATCATTTAAAAATGCTATAGCAATTCCTAATTTTTGTTTCATACCAAGAGAATACGTTTTAGCTTTTTTATGAATGTATTCATCCATATTAAGTTGTGAGACAATTTTATCGATATCTTGAGTGTTTTTTGATTCGTTCAATAACTTCAAGTTTTCATATCCAGACATAAAAGGATATATTCCTGGATTTTCAATCAATGCACCGATATTGCTTTTGCTGTCCTGGTTTTTAATAACATTGAAATTCCCGCTTTGGAAACTAGAGTAACCTAATATAACTTTCATTAAAGTTGTTTTTCCTGCACCATTCGCTCCAACAAGACCTACAATGTGTCCACGTTTTAACGTTAAGGATATATCTTCAAGAATCGTTTTATTTCCTATCTTCTTTGTTAAATGTTCGACTGTTACAACATCCATATCACTATCTCCTTTACAATTAAATAATCTGAATCTTCTAATTTTGTATATAAAATTAATTTTATCACAAGACAAGAGTTATTAAAATATAGATTTAAAAAACTTTAATAATATAAAAAGTTAATACAAATATGAGCATTTTTAAAGTATGCAAATGGCATTGCTAAATTTAATAAAATGCGCAATTTGTTATGAGTGACTTTTTTGGATAGTAGGCATATTAAAGTGATGAAAACAATTTGTGTGGAAGACAGGATATATTCTGCTTATTTAAAATGATAGTTTGTATGATAGGTGGATTTGTGAAATGGGTTTGCGGAATGTATACATACTTAGGGAACTGAACTTTGATGGGAAATTTCATTATAGCTCTTAACGTAAAGCGTTTCAGGTGACTTTCAGCTAAAGTTTGCCAAATAAACTTAAAAAAGCAGTGAATCATTTCAATAGATGGAATGATTTTACTGCTTTTTGTTTATAGCAATTGAAAATATACCATTATGCTAACAACAATATTATTTTACTCTCTTAAGTTTGCCGATGTAACGTATAGCAAAGTAAATGACTGCGATAATGATGACAACATACATAATACGTGAATATGTATGAAGACCAGCCATCAACATACCAAAGCTATCGCTCAACGTGCGTCCTAGTAAAATTAAACCGAAATTCCAAATTGTTGTACCTATTAATGAAATAACGGTAAATGTCACAACATTCATGCGGTTTACACCGGCTGGAATGGTAATCAATACACGTAATACAGGTATGAAACGACAGATAAATACAGCCCATACGCCATACTTTTTAAACCAATCATTTGCTCGCTTTAAATCCTTACTTTTCAATTTAATCCACTTACCGTGTCGATCAATAAAACGATATAGACGTTCTTCTGAAATCAAACGGCAGATATAATATAAAATTAACAGCCCTATAAACGATGCGATAGTTGCAATAATAAATAAAGTTAAAATTGATAAATGTGATTTAACAGACATTAGACCAGCAAATGTCAAAATAATTTCCGATGGTACGATAGGTAGTACATTTTCTAATAAGATTAATATAAAAATGGCTGCATACCCAAAACGGCTAATAAATTCAGTGATAATTTGTTCCATTATTAAAAATAAGCTCCTTTAATTTTCAGCAATTGCAGACAAATAGAAACTGGATAAATTCAAATGAATAATTAATGATGTCGCATGCGATGTTGAAACAAACATTTGTCTTAAAATGTATTATAAGCAATAAATCAAAAAATTGCTTGCTATAAGAGCGAAAAGTCAATAAATGATCATCTAAATAACGGCGCTGCACAATGAATGGTTAATGTATTTATATGCAATATATAATGAATCTCTAAAATGTAAGAAAGCTTACAATATACGTTTTAAAACACTATGGTTGCAGTATTTTTAATTAACAAATGATAGGCTACTATGTAACTAAAAGTTTCTTTATATAGTTTTAATAGCAAAAGTTAAGCGGAATTTAATAAAATTTTTATAGATTCTATTGTAAACGCTTTCCATGTCTGATAATATTATAAAAAATAACTTTGGTACAATTTTGTGACAAAGTAGGGGTGGACATGCCAGATGTCCGAAAATTTTAACGTTTCAGGGTAAGCTTTTAAAATTAATTAGGGAAGTAGGAATAGTTATGAAGGAAAAACGAACTAACGTAAGGTGGATGTTCGCGCTTGCGTTCTTCTTTATTGGGGTTATTGCGTATATGGATAGAGCAAACATTTCATATATCGCTAAACAAATGATGGATGATTTAGGGATGACCAAACCACAATTTGGTTTATTGGCATCATTCTTCTCTCTAGGTTATGCATTAATGCAAGTACCATCGGGTATGTTGGCTGAAAAATTCGGTCCACGTAAGATGATTACAATTGCATTAGTTTGGTGGAGTGCATTTACAATCTTAACGGGTATGATTAAGAACCACGGTTTAATTTATTTAGTGAGATTCTTATTTGGTGTGGGTGAGGCGCCAATGTACCCTTCTAATGCTGTGTTTAACTCATTTTGGTTCTCTAAAAATGAAAAAGGTAGAGCATCAAGTGCATTATTAGCAGGGTCATATTTCGGACCGGTATTAGCACCAATAGTTACAATTGCTATTGTTAACGCATTTAACTGGCAAGCAGTATTCTACATTTTTGGTGCAATAGGGATTTTAATGGCTGTATTATGGGCGATTATTGCCAAAGACTTACCTGAGCAACATAGAATGGTTAACGAAGCGGAGAAACGTTTCATTATGGAAAATCGTGATATCGTAGCTACTGAAAAGTCATCACCACCATGGAATGATTTCTTTAAACGTTTTAGCTTCTATGCAATTGCAATTCAATACTTTGTTGTACAATTTATCATTACATTATTCTTAATTTGGTTACCGACGTATTTAGCAGAAGTATTCCACGTTAACTTTAAAGAAATGGGCATTAGTTCATTACCTTGGTTATTAATGTTCTTCTTAATATTATCAGCAGGTGCAATTTCTGACCGTGTATTAGGATTAGGGCGTTCAAAATTCGTAGCTAGAGGTGTAATTGCAATCGCAGGATTTATTGTATTTGCAGTTTCAATTATCTTTGCTGTACATACAGGAAATTTATATGTAAGTATTTTCTGGTTATCACTAGGTCTTGGTGGTATCGGTATTTCAATGGGTATGAGTTGGGCTGCAGCAACTGACTTAGGACGTAACTTCTCTGGTACAGTATCAGGATGGATGAACTTATGGGGTAATATAGGTGCATTAATCAGTCCGTTATTAGCAGGTTTATTCGTAGAACATTTAGGTTGGACAATGACATTCCAATTGTTAATCATTCCAGCAGTAATCGCTGTGATTATGTGGTTCTATGTGAAACCAGATCAACCTTTAATTGTTAGTGATGATAAAGCAATAGAAAAATAATTTAAACAAGCAATAAGTCTTCATTTAATGGGGATTTATTGCTTTTTTAATACGTAAAAAGTGAAGTTATGCTATTTTGCATAGATATATGAATCCATTACAAATTGTATGGATCATTGTTACAGTGATAATGATATATTGAACTAGAGTGAATTCCAAAGTGTAAGTATATAATTCGACATCTAAATTTAAATATATAAACATTTGGAGGAGACATGAATGAACAAAAATTTAGAGAAATATATTAAAAGTTTACCTATTTTAGGAATAATTACAAGTGTATTTTTAATTATCCTATACTTTTTCATATGGCATGCGGATGGTAATTTTTATGTGATTATTTTATATTGCTTAATACCAGTTTTTGTTAATACATCTTTGTATCTACTTCACACGTTCATGAACCATTTTTTAAAGAAATAAAGTACTGTAATTCTAAGTAATTAATGTGAAAATTAACGTTAACAGCGATCTCAAGCATTCTCTATAGATTACACTTTTTAATGTTCTAGACCAATATGATGGCTGCAACACGCATCAAATTATGAATGAAATGCACCTTTTCAAAATTTTTAGAATTTAATTTAAAATGCGTTAAAAAGATTTTTAAAGTTATATAATTACGTATAAGGTGTTATAATAGCAAATGCTGCTTAATTATAATTTATAGTAGCGAATTAAATTTATGTATACTAATAAAAAATTATGGAAATATTTTCGCAATGGAAGGAGACGTCGTAATGACATCTTTTTGACATCACTTATTAAAATCAATCGACAAAACTTAGATTTTTATAAAGGGATAAGACAAGGTTTATTAATGATAATCCCTGCTTTAATTGGATATTTATGTGGTAATTTTCAATTTGGATTACTTGTTGCAACCGGAACATTGGCGCATATTTATGTGTTTAATGGGTCTGCTAAATCAAAGATTAGAACTGTAATTATATGTAATTTAGCCTTCGCCATTTGTATGATTTTAGGTACACTAACGGCTACAACGCCATTAGTTTTTGGTTTGACCTTGCTCATTGTCACGGTTATTCCCTTTTACATTTTTACAGCTTTGAAAATTGCAGGACCATCATCTACATTTTTCATCGTAACATTTAGTCTTCCTATTAATTTGCCGATAGCACCAGAAGATGCATTGTATAGAGGCTTTGCCATTATTTTAGGTGGAATCTTAGCCACTTTAATGGTGTTACTAACAATCTTCCTATCTAAAACGAAAGCAGAAGAACAAGCGATTCGAAATGATTTCACGCTAATCTCGAAGTTATTACATCATTATAATGATAAAGATAAATTTTTAAAAGTTGCTACTTCAGCGGTAAATGTATTTAAAGCATCAGATAAATTATTGATTACTTCAAATTCAAGTAGTGGAAAATTGAGCTCACGCTTTCAAAAGTTACTATTGTTGCATACATCTGCACAAGGTATTTACTCTGAATTGTTGGAATTAAATGCTAAAAATATAAGACCATTACCGGTTGAATTGATAGAAATGATGGATTACATTACTCAACAACTAAGTAATCCTAACCAACAGATGGATTATTGGCGTAAAGAAGTTACCGTGACGAATGATTTTGAAAATTTATTTAATCACATTTTGAAAATTGACGAAATAGCACATGCAAATTCTGAACGTATTGAATATGAAGCAGATATTCATAAGCCGCTTTATAGTAAACGAATTTATCAAAATTTAACATTAGACTCTATTGTCTTTCGTAATACATTGCGATATGCCGTCATTATGATGGTGGCAATATTTATTGCACTGATGTTCGATTTCGACAAAGCGTATTGGATACCGTTATCTACACATACGGTATTGTTAGGTACTTCGACAGTTCATGCGATTGAAAGAGGTATGGCACGAGGTCTAGGAACAATGTTTGGTGTATTAGTGCTTTCAATCATATTATTCATTTCAATACCAACACCAGTTGCAGTTGTACTTATGGGTGTTGCCGCTTTATTTACTGAAGCATTAGTTGCTGCGAACTACGCAATAGCTGTAGTCTTTATTACTATCCAAGTTATATTAATGAATGGTTTGGCATCAAGAAATTTATCTATTGATATAGCCTTTCCACGAATGACAGATGTAACGATAGGAATCATCATAGCTATTATAGGCTTATTTGTTCTTGGTCAACGTACTGCATCAGTACTGCTTCCAACTGTAATGGCTGAAGTAATCCGTAAAGAAGCAACAATTTTTCATTATTTGTTCTCTGAAAATAAATATAAAGATGAGGCTTATTTGAAAAATGAGGCAATAAACTTATCGGTGAAATTAAATAATATGACGCAAGTTTATCATGCTGCATGTGGTGAATTATTCAGTAATAAAACTATAGTTCGAAATTATTATCCGAGTATATTTGCAATTGAAGAAATAAGTTTTATGTTAAATAGAGCAATGACAAACGAGTCGCGTTATACGATAGATGAACAATTAATGGGTACGTATTTAGTTGTGTTCGAAAATATTGCGAAGCATTTTGAATTACAAGAGAACTTAACGATTAAAACTTTATCAGATTTGCCACAATACAATTATATTCAAACAGCATTAATGCATATTCAAGAAAGTAGTATAGAAGTAAATGAAAAGTAGTTTGAACTGTGAATTTAGTATGTCAGTCTCACGTTTGTCTGAGGTTATTGTGAAGGAAGTCTAAAAAAATTGTGTTTAATATGTTTCATTTTATAATTATGGTGGTATATAACATGAATTATAACATATTGGAGGTTTAGGAAATGCCCTGTACATTGAAAGGTTACCCCGAAAAATGGAAGGAATTTGAAACATTAAAACGAGAAAAAGCGATAGAAATTGCGAATGCAATGTTGAGAGAAGGATATCTTGAAAAAGATGTTATTCCTATCGCAACGAAAAAAGCAAAAGATTGGTATCGAACGCTATCGAAAGAAGAAATCAAAGCATTAGAAGAAGAAAACATCGTACAATTCCATACAGCAACAATGGAAAAAACAGAGGTGGATAGTGAAGATGCAACAACTGATAATGAAAAACGTATTCAAGAAGTATCAAATCAAAATAAGTCAAAATTTAATATTGAACCAAATGAAAGTGAAAGTAGTGGCGTTCGCCAAAGAGAGTCAATTATTGATGGTCCACATGCAAAAGCTGTGGGATCATTTAAAGACTTATAATATTTCAATCAATTAAACACTTGTGCCTATATGAAGGTAACAGGTGTTTTTTACTATGTTCCAAAGTGTTAGAGGGCAAACAATCAATGGTTATTTTCTGAATTGATTGCTTCAAAGTTTTAACAATTTGAGTTATACATAAATCGTTCGTGTATTTTTTACAAAGAAGTATTAAAGGATTTTTTTGAGTCGGCCAAAAGTACGATAGGGTATTAGTATTATCTTAATAAAATGTCAGGTACAATAAAGGTGATTAAATTTCGGAGGTAAATATAAATGTATGTAGATCGAAAACCATCATTATATTTAGAAGATTTGCGACATGATTTTAAAAATAGTTTAAGTAAATTTGAAAATGGTGATGAAGCGTTTGATACATTATTAGGTTTTGTAGAATTAGATCATATTTATTCATCAGCCCTAAAAGAAATTAGTACAAAGTTAAGTATTTTAGATGATAATTTTAACCATATTTATAAACATAATCCTATCCATCATATGGAACGACGTGTTAAAGAAATGCGTAGTTTAATTGAAAAGCTAAATCGGAAAGGATTACAGATAAGTGCGCATGCGGCTAAAGAACATATTATGGATATCGCAGGTATTCGTGTTGTCTGTAACTACTTAGAAGATGTGTATTTAATTGAAGAAATGCTTTTGAAACAAGAAGACGTTCAATTAATAAAACGTAAAGATTATATTGAGCATCCTAAAGAAAATGGCTATCGCAGTTTACACATTGTTGTGTCGATTCCAGTATTTTTAGCAGAACGTGTTGAAATATTGCCAGTAGAAATACAAATTAGAACGATTGGGATGGATATGTGGGCAAGCTTAGAACACAAGATGCGTTATAAAAATAATGCTGAAACTGAAAAATATAGAGATTTATTAAAAGAATGTGCGACTGAAATTACTGATGTTGAAAACAAGTTACAACAAATTCATTCTGAAATCACGGATTAAAGTAAGTGCGCGATATTTAAATAATAGTCACAACGTTGCTAAATTTAAAGTTACTAAGTCAAAATGACAATAAATGAAATGCTTTGAATAATAAAATTCTAAAAAATAATAAAATATAGAAAAAGTACTTGCTTGTGACGTAAGGTCATCACATATGTTGAGGTTAGGAGGTGGAAATCTATGTCTAACTATTCAACTGGAGAACTCGCAAAGTTATGTAATGTAACAACACGAACAATTCAATATTATGATCGTAAAGGTATTTTGAAACCAGCAAGATTTACAGAAGGAAATCGTCGTCTTTATACAGAAGAGCAACGACAAACATTAGAGTTAATCTTATTACTTAAAGAGTTAGGTTGTGCATTAAGTGATATAGATATGTTGTTAAAAGGCGACAGTAAACTGAAGACGCTTAATGCTTTGCTCGTACTTAAACAACAAGAAATTGAACGACAAATTAAGCAACAACAAACGGTGTTAAACAAAATTAGTAATATTCAACATTATGTAAGTGATGAGTCGAAATCTCCAATATCACATCTTAAAGACATAGAAAATGTCATGAGTAAATCTGTTGAAATGAAAAGTATTCGTCGTAGCATATGGATTAGTGCTGGTATTATGGGAGTTATTCAATATTCAAGCATTATTAGTGCGCTCTTAATGAAAAACAAATGGCCGTTTATAATTGCGTTGCCGTTTATGATTGGATACGGTATTGGCATTACTTTATATTACCAACGTAAGGTCGCCTATTTATGTCCTAGCTGCCAACATGTATTCTCACCATCTTTATGGCAAGTTATCAAAGCTAAGCATACAGCGACAACACGTCGATTCGAATGTCCTAACTGTCATGAAACGCACTATTGTATTGAAGTGCCAAAAACACATTCGAACTCAGAAACTTTCTACACATCACAAGTATAAACTACAATTAAATCATTTATGTAACAGTGATCATCACCTTTGAGACGCTAATAATAAAGGGGTGGTCACTTTTTATACATTTTCAAGAAAGCGCTTGCAAACTCATAATAACTATATTAACATACTTGTATACAAGTATGGAGCGTTGTAAAGGAGGGAACTTGATGACGTATGGATATCCACAGAAATGGTTGGAAGGGATGACAACTGGAGAAGGTATCGCGGCAGAATTACGCCTAGGTATTGTGAATGGTCAAATTGCTGAAGGCACGTTACTCACTGAAAACCAAATGGCAAAGCAATTTAATGTAAGCCGTTCACCAATTCGAGATGCATTTAAATTATTGCAACAAAATCAACTCATTCAATTAGAAAGAATGGGTGCACACGTGTTGCCCTTTGGGGAGCAAGAAAAGAAAGAAATGTATGATTTGCGACTGATGCTAGAGTCATTTGCATTTTCACGAATTAAAAATCAAGATCAACAACCTATCGTCAAAGAAATGAAAAAACAACTTGAAATGATGAAAGTGGCAGTAAAGTTTGAAGATGCAGAATCGTTTACTAAGCATGACTTTGAATTTCATGAAACATTAATTAAAGCAGCGAATCATCAATATTTAAATTCATTTTGGAATCATCTAAAACCTGTGATGATGTCACTAGTTTTAACATCAATGCATCAACGCATGCAACAGAATCCACAAGATTTCGAACGTATTCACCATAATCATCAAGTTTTTATTGATGCGGTAGAACAATATGATAGTCAAATTTTAAAAGAAGCATTTCATCTTAATTTCGACGATGTTGGTAAAGATGTCGAAGGATTTTGGTTGAATTAAAATGAAAAGAAAGAAGGATTTGCAATGAAATACATGATTGGAGTCGATATAGGAACGACGAGTACCAAATCGGTCTTATATGATGAAAAAGGAATATTTATCATGAAACATCAAATCGGGTATGATTTGTACACCCCGAATGTTGATATCTCTGAAGAAAATCCAGATGAATTATTTGATGCAGTACTAATGACTATTAAATATGTTATGAGAGAATCCAAAGTTAGTAAAGATGACATTAAGTTTGTGTCATTTAGTGCTCAAATGCATAGTTTAATTGCAATGGATGAACAACATCAAAGGTTAACAAATAATATAACTTGGGCAGATAATCGAGCTGCAAAATATGCGACACTAATTAATGATGTGCATGATGGCAATGCAATTTATCAGCGAACAGGCACACCAATCCATCCAATGTCGCCTTTAGCGAAAATTTTTTGGATGAAACATGAATGGCAAGATGTGTTTCAACGTACAGCAATGTTTGCAGATATTAAAACATACATTTTCTATCATTTGTTTGATACATATATCATAGATTATTCAATGGCCTCTGCCACAGGGATGTTTAATTTAGAAACATTAGATTGGGATGTTGGTGCATTAGAACTGCTGGGTATTTCCAAGGAAATGTTACCAGAAATAGTACCAACAACTTATGTGATGAAAGGCATGAAAAAACGTTACGCAACATTAATGGGGCTTAATGAAGATACGCCTTTTGTCATTGGTGCTAGCGATGGTGTGCTTTCTAATTTGGGTGTCAATAGTGTTGGCAAAGGAGAAGTCGCTGTCACTATCGGTACATCTGGTGCGATTCGAACAGTGATAGATAAACCACGTACAGATTATAAAGGAAGAATATTTTGTTATGTCTTAACAGAAGACCACTATGTCATTGGTGGGCCAGTAAATAATGGTGGTGTCGTATTGAGATGGTTGCGTGATGAGTTACTAGCGAGTGAAGTTGAAACTGCGAAACGCTTAGGAGTAGATCCATATGACGTTTTAACTCAAATTGCTAAACGCATCAAACCAGGTGCTGATGGTTTAATTTTCCACCCATATTTAGCTGGTGAACGTGCACCACTCTGGAATGCAGATGCGAGAGGCTCGTTTTTCGGTTTAACTTTATCGCATAAAAAAGAGCATATGATTCGCGCGGCATTAGAAGGTGTACTTTACAATTTATATACTGTTTACCTTGCGTTAGTTGAAGTGATGAATGAAACGCCTAAGATGATTAAAGCAACAGGTGGTTTTGCGAAAAGTGGAGTGTGGCGCCAAATGATGGCAGATATCTTTGATACACAATTAGTAGTCCCAGAAAGTTATGAAAGTTCATGTTTAGGAGCGTGCGTACTCGGACTTAAAGCTATAGGTGAAATTGAAGATTTTTCAATAGTTTCATCTATGGTTGGGGCTACACACAATCACACGCCGATTGAAGAAAATGCAGCAATTTACCAAGAACTCGTAGCTGTTTTCATCAATTTAAGTCGTTCTTTAACAGAGAATTATGAACAAATTGCAGATTTTCAACGTCAACATATAGCTGAAAATAAAACGCAATAACTATGTAACTCGAGCATCTTAGATTCGTTGTTGTGACATGACTACTACATATTATGTAGAATACTTGCGCGACGACGGTATTACATTCTATTGAAAAGAGAAAGAGGGGAATGTCATGTTCAACGAAATATGGCCTTTAATCAGTGTAGTATTAGGAATCATCATTTTATTAGTATTAATTATCGGATTTAAACTAAACACATTTATATCATTAATCATTACCTCAATGATTACAGCGTTAATGCTTGGGATACCTCTAACTAAAATTATGGAAACAATTGAGAAAGGGATGGGCAGTACGCTTGGTCATATCGCACTGATATTCGGGTTAGGTGCTATACTTGGGAAATTACTTGCTGACGGTGGCGGTGCAACACGAATTGCAGACACTTTGATTCAAAAATTTGGTCAAAAACATGTGCAATGGGCGATGCTGGTCGCAGCGTTTGTCGTTGGTATTGCTTTGTTCTTCGAAGTCGGTTTAGTTTTACTAATACCATTAGTATTTACAGTAGCGAAACGTGCAAATGTTTCAGTATTAAAGCTTGGACTACCTATGGTAACAGCTTTGTCAGTAACACATGGCTTTTTACCACCGCATCCAGGTCCAGTTGTTATCGCTAAAGAATTAAAGGCAAATGTTGGTGAAGTATTATTATATGGTATGATTATTGCCATTCCAGTTACACTCATTGCAGGTCCGATTTTCAATAAAGTCGCACAAAAAATGATTCCGTCTGCATACACAAGAGAAGGAGATATTTCAGCGTTAGGTGCACAAAAAGAATTTACAGACCAAGAGATGCCAGGATTTGGCATGAGCTTATTAACGGCAACACTACCAGTAATATTGATGTTGATATCTACAATTACGCAACTTGTGACAGGGAATGCCAAACCTACAAATCTATTTGAATCTATTATTTATATGGTAGGGACAGCAGGAACAGCCATGCTTATTGCAGTATTGTTTGCAATCGTAACTATGGGCTTGATGAGAAAACGTAAGATGAATCATATTATGGAATCAGTGACGAATGCGATTTATCCAATCGGAATGATGTTATTGATTATTGGCGGTGGCGGTACTTTTAAACAAGTATTAATCGACGGTGGTGTCGGTAATACCATTGCTAAAATGTTTGAAGGCACAGAAATGTCGCCGATTTTACTAGCGTGGATTGTTGCAGCCGTACTACGTATCGCATTAGGTTCGGCTACAGTAGCTGCGATTTCAACTACAGGTATTGTCCTACCATTATTACAATCTTCAGATGTAAATGTAGCATTAGTCGTACTTGCGATTGGTGCAGGTAGTGTGATTTTGTCTCATGTGAACGATGCAGGATTTTGGATGTTTAAAGAATATTTCGGTTTAACTGTAAAAGAAACATTCCTGACATGGTCATTATTAGAAACGATTATTTCCGTTTCAGGTATCATCTTCATTTTATTCATTAGCTTATTTGTTTAACTAAATATTAAGTAGACGTGTTTTTAGACGATTATAGTAGATTGTCTTAAAACACGTTTATTTTTATGGAGAAAATCAGCTGAAATAGTTAAAAACCGAACGATATAAAAAGTATATTAGCTATTTTGGTGAAATGAAAGGCTTTTCATTATGTGATTTATCGAGCATCGTACAGACGATATTTGGGAAGTGTTTAGTATATTGTTTTAAATTAGATAATAATGAATTTAATTTAAAAAGTTAGTATAAAAAATACAAGCCTTGTGTTTCAAGGGTTCAAGATGATTTGCGTGCAATTTATAGTAGTTTTCCAAATGATAAAATTCCTAATTAACATAAAATTAATGACAATCTTAACTTTTTATTAACTTGAGTTTTTGCATTGCTTTTAAAAACCGAACAATATAGAATTGCATTTATTGAATTGAAAAAATTAATGAATTTTACATTTAAAGGGAGATTATTATAGTGAAAAACAGTCTTAGGTACGGCATTAGGAAACATAAATTGGGCGCAGCATCAGTATTTTTAGGAACAATGATCGTTGTTGGAATGGGGCAAGATAAAGAAGCAGCGGCATCAGAACAAAATACAACAGTAGAAGAAAATGGGAATTCAGCTACTGAAAATAAATCAAAACAAACAACTACAAACAATGTTAATAATATAGATGAAACACAAACGTATAGTGCGACATCAACAGAACAACCATCAAATGCAACACAAGTAACAGCAGAAGCAGCACCACAAGCGGTAGAGGCACCACAAACATCACAAGCACCACAAAAAGTACAATCAACAAATGTAGAAACAGTTAAAGAAGAGGTAGTTAAGGAAGAAGTGCAACCTCAAGTTAAGGAAACAGCACGATCTCAAGAAAATAGCGGAGATCAAAGACAAGTAGATTTAACACCTAAAAAGGTTACACAAAATCAAGGGACAGAACCCCAAGTAGAAGTGGCACAGCCAAGAACTGTATCAGAAAGTAAACCACGTGTGACAAGATCAACAGACGTAGCGGAAGCTAAGGACGCTTCAGAAATTAAAGGTACAGATGTGACAAGTAAAGTTACAGTAGAAAGTGGTTCAATTGAGGCACCTCAAGGAAATAAAGTAGAGCCACATGCTGGTCAACGTGTCGTATTGAAGTACAAATTGAAATTCGAAAAAGGTTTACATAAAGATGATTATTTTGATTTCACTTTGTCTAATAATGTCAACACACATGGTGTATCAACAGCGAGAAAAGTGCCTGATATTAAAAACGGTACGGTGGTAATGGCTACAGGTCAACTTCTTGGAAATGGGAAAATTAGGTATACATTTACAGATTATATTGATTATAAAGTAAATGTGACTGCTGATTTAGAAATCAATTTATTTATTGACCCTAAAACTGTACAAAGCAATGGACAACAAATAATAACTTCAACGTTGAATGATAAGGAAACAAGAACCACATTGCCAATTCAATATAATCCAGGTGTAAGTAATAGTTATGCTAATGTAAATGGATCTATTGAAACTTTCGATAAAGGGAACAATAAATTCACTCATGTTGCTTACATAAAACCACAAAATGGGCATAAATCAGATAGCGTTTCAATTACTGGTACACTAACTCAAGGTAGCAAAGCAAATGGAAATGCTCCTACTGTAAAAGTATATGAAGTCTTAAAGGATGCTAAAGAATTGCCAGAAAGTGTATATGCAAACATATCAGACTCTACAATGTTTAAAGATGTAACTCAGGAAATGAAAGATAAATTAAAAGTAGAAAATAATGGAAGTTATAAATTAGACATTGAGAAATTAGAAAAAAGTTATGTTATACACTATGATGGTGAATACTTAAGTGGTTCAGATCAAGTGAATTTTAGAACGCATATGTTTGGATATCCAGAACAGCAGTATAAATACTACTATACTCATTTGGGATACCAACTTACATGGGATAATGGATTAGTTTTATATAGTAACAAAGCAAAAGGTGATGGAACGAATGGAACAATAACAGAATCGAATAATATGACATTTGATGAAGAATATGGAAATGGAGTTATTACAGGTCAATACGATAAGAATTTAGTAACTACTGTTGAAGAGGAATATGATTCATCAACTCTTGACATTGATTACCACACAGCTATAGATGGTGAAGGTGGATATGTTGATGGATACATTGAAACAATAGAAGAAACGGATTCATCAGCTATTGATATCGATTACCATACTGCTGTAGATAGCGAAGCGGGTCACGTTGGAGGATACACTGAATCATCTGAAGAATCGAATCCGATTGATTTTGAAGAATCTACTCACGAAAATTCTAAACATCATGCTGATGTTGTTGAATATGAAGAGGATACAAATCCAGGTGGAGGTCAAGTAACAACTGAATCTAACTTATTAGAATTTGATGAAGAGTCTACAAAAGGTATTGTAACTGGAGCTATTAGCGATCATACAACAGTTGAAGATACGAAAGAATATACAACTGAAAGTAATCTTATCGAACTAGTGGATGAATTACCTGAAGAACATGGTCAAGCTCAAGGTCCAATCGAAGAAATTACTGAAAATAACCAGCATATTTCTCATTCTGGTTTAGGTACTGAAAACGGTCATGGTAACTATGGCATCGTTGAAGAAATTGAAGAAAACAGTCATGTTGATATTAAGAGTGAATTAGGTTACGAAGGTGGTCAAAATATTGGCAATCAATCATTCGAGGAAGATACAGAAGAAGATAAACCTAAGTATGAACAAGGTGGCAATATCGTAGATA
>NZ_KV839088.1:188214-202304 GCF_001838845.1 Staphylococcus sp. HMSC36A10 | reverse complement strand
TAGTGTACCTCAAATTCAAGGTCAAAATAAAGGTAACCAGTCATTCGAAGAAGACACAGAAAAAGACAAACCTAAGTATGAACATGGCGGTAACATCATTGATATAGACTTCGACAGTGTGCCACATATACACGGATTCAATAAGCACACTGAAATTATTGAAGAAGATACAAATAAAGATAAACCAAGTTATCAATTTGGCGGACACAGCAGTGTTGACTTTGAAGAATCTACACTTCCACAAGTAAGCGGTCAAAACGAAGGTCAACAAACGATTGAAGAAGATACAACGCCTCCAATCGTACCACCAACACCACCGACACCAGAAGTGCCGAGTGAGCCAGAAACACCAACACCGCCAACACCAGAGGTACCAAGTGAACCAGAAACACCAACACCAACACCGCCGACACCAGAAGTACCGAGTGAGCCAGAAACACCAACGCCACCGACACCGGAAGTACCAAGTGAGCCGGAAACACCAACACCACCAATGCCAGAAATACCAGCTGAACCTGGTAAACCAGTACCACCTGCAAATGAAGAACCTAAAAAGCCTTCTAAACCAGTGGAACAAGGTAAGGTAGTAACACCTGTCATTGAAATCAATGAAAAGGTTAAAGCAGTGAAGCCAGCTAAAACGTCACAATCTAAGAAAACGGAATTACCTGAAACAGGTGGAGAAGAAACAACAAACAACGGCGTACTTTTCGGCGGACTATTAAGCATTATAGGATTAGTATTATTACGCAGAAATAAAAAGAATCACAAAGCATAATCAATCAAAAATTGACGGGTTTATTTCATAAGTTTTATGAAGTAAGCCTGTTTTTGCTTATATTTAGTTTTCTAATAAAAATCAAAGAGTAAATCATTCTTATTAATTCCTTTATGCTTTGTGGCTATAATTTAAAAAAACAAATTTAAAAGCGAAATGAGTGCTTACAAGTATACTTTATGATGAAAAAACGAGATAAATGAGTTAGATCTAATTATTAACTGAATGCAATTTTCGGCAATTACAAAATATTGTCTCGAAATACGGCTGTTATTAATAAGAAATTCCATAAAAGTACCTAAAAAACGAACGATATAAAAAGTATATTGGTTATTTTTATGTAATGAAAGGCATTTCATTAATACCTAAACGTTAGAATGTACAGGCGACTATTATGTAGGTTTTAGTATATTGTTTTAAATTAGATGAAATTGAATTTAATTTAAAAAGTAAGTATAAAAAATAAAAGGCAATAATATCAAGGGTTTTAAGCTGTTTGTATACAATTTAATTGCTTGTTCTAAATAATAAAAATAACAATTTTGATAAAGTTAATGATAATCTTAACTTTTTATTAACTCGCATTTTTGCATTGCTTTTAAAAACCGAACAATATAGAATTGCATTTATTGAGTTTAAAAAATAAATGAATTTTACATTTAAGGGAGAATATTATAGTGAAAAACAATCTTAGATACGGCATAAGAAAACATAAATTGGGAGCAGCATCAGTATTCTTAGGAACAATGATCGTTGTTGGAATGGGACAAGATAAAGAAGCTGCAGCATCAGAACAAAATACTACAGTAGAGGAAAGTGGGAGTTCAGCTACTGAAAGTAAAGCAAGCGAAACACAAACAACTACAAATAACGTTAATACAATAGATGAAACACAATCATACAGCGCGACATCAACTGAGCAACCATCAAAATCAACTCAAGTAACAACAGAAGAAGCACCAAAAACTGTGCAAGCACCAAAAGTAGAAACTTCGCGAGTTGATTTGCCATCGGTAAAAGTTGCTGATAAGGAAACTACAGGAACTCAAGTTGACACAACTCAACCAAGTAACGTCTCAGAAATTAAACCAAGAATGAAAAGATCGGTTGACGTTGCAGAAGTGGCAGAGAAAGAAGTAGTGGGAGAAGCTAAGGCGACAGGTACAGATGTAACAAGTAAAGTTACAGTAGAAGATGGTAGTGAAATCGTAGGGCATAATAATAAAGAGACAAATGTTGTTAACCCCCATAACGCAGAAAGAGTAACCTTGAAATATAAATGGAAATTTGGAGAAGGAATTAAGGCAGGAGATTATTTTGATTTCACATTAAGTGATAATGTTGAAACACATGGTATCTCAACACTGCGTAAAGTTCCAGAGATAAAAAGTTCAACAGAAGATAAAGTTATGGCAAATGGTCAAGTTATAAATGAACGTACAATTCGCTATACATTTACTGATTATATAAATAGCAAAAAAAATTTAACTGCTGAATTAAACTTAAACTTATTCATTGACCCAACAACAGTAACAAAGCAAGGGAAGCAAAATGTTAAAGTAACATTAGCTAATAAAGTTATTGAACAAGAGTTCGATATAAAATACTTAGACGGTGTTAAAGATAGAATGGGTGTTACTGTTAATGGCCGAATTGATACTTTGAATAAAGAAGGTGGGAAATTTAGCCATTTTGCGTACGTGAAGCCTAACAATCAGTCGTTAACTTCTGTCACAGTAACTGGTCAAGTAACATCTGGATATAAACAAAATGCTAATAAACCAACAGTTAAAGTATATAAACACATTGGTTCAGATGAATTAGCTGAAAGTGTTTATGCAAAGCTTGATGATGTCAATAAATTTGAAGATGTGACTAACAAAGTAAACTTAAGTTACACAGGAGATGGCGGTTATTCTTTGGACTTTAGTGATTTAGATAATTCAAAAGACTATGTAATTAAATATGAAGGTGAATATGGTCAAAATGCTAAAGATTTAAATTTCCGAACACATCTTTCAGGATATCATAAAAATTACCCATACTATCCTAACTATTATTACCCAGTTCAATTAACTTGGAACAACGGCGTTGCATTTTACTCTAATAACGCTCAAGGCGACGGTAAAGATAAGCCAAATGATCCTATCATTGAGAAAAGTGAACCAATTGATTTAGACATTAAATCAGAGCCACCAGTAGAAAAGCACGAATTGATTGGTACAATCGAAGAAAGTAGCGATTCTAAGCCGATTGACTTTGAATATCATACAACTGTTGAAGGTGCAGAAGGTCATGCTGAAGGTATTGTAGAAACTGAAGAAGATTCTATTCATGTGGATTTTGAAGAATCTACACATAAAAATTCAAAACATCACGCTGATGTTGTTGAATATGAAGAGGATACAAACCCAGGTGGTGGTCAGGTTACTACTGAGTCTAACTTAGTTGAATTTGACGAAGATTCTACAAAAGGTATTGTAACTGGTGCAGTAAGCGACCATACAACAATTGAAGATACGAAAGAATATACAACTGAAAGTAATCTTATCGAATTAGTGGATGAATTACCTGAAGAACATGGTCAAGCACAAGGACCAATCGAGGAAATCACTGAAAACAATCATCATATTTCTCATTCTGGATTAGGTACTGAAAATGGTCACGGTAATTATGGCGTGATTGAAGAAATCGAAGAAAATAGTCATGTTGATATTAAGAGTGAATTAGGTTACGAAGGTGGCCAAAATATTGGCAATCAATCATTTGAAGAAGACACAGAAGAAGACAAGCCGAAATATGAACAAGGTGGCAATATCGTAGATATCGATTTCGATAGTGTACCTCAAATTCAAGGTCAAAATAAAGGTGATCAGTCATTCGAGGAAGATACAGAGAAAGACAAGCCGAAATATGAACAAGGTGGTAACCTCATTGATATAGACTTCGACAGTGTGCCACATATTCACGGATTCAATAAGCATACTGAAATTATTGAAGAAGATACAAATAAAGATAAACCAAGTTATCAATTTGGCGGACACAGCAGTGTTGACTTTGAAGAATCTACACTTCCACAAGTAAGCGGTCAAAACGAAGGTCAACAAACGATTGAAGAAGATACAACGCCACCGGCACCGGAAGTACCGAGTGAGCCAGAAACACCAACACCACCAACGCCAGAGGTACCAACTGAACCTGGTAAACCAGTACCACCTGCAAAAGAAGAACCTAAAAAGCCTTCTAAACCAATGGAACAAGGTAAGGTAGTAACACCTGTCATTGAAATCAATGAAAAGGTTAAAGCAGTTACGCCAGCTAAATCATCACAACCTAAGAAAACGGAACTACCTGAAACAGGTGGAGAAGAATCAACAAACAAAGGTATGTTGTTCGGCGGATTGTTCAGCATTCTAGGTTTAGCATTATTACGTAGAAATAAAAAGAATCACAAAGCATAATCAATCCAAAATTGACGGGTTTATTTCATAGATTATATGAAGTAAGCCTGTTTTTTTAGATTAAATCAAATTTCCCAAGAAATAATTACATACTCAATGACACTATGAAGGCGTTCTAATTAGTGTTAAAATGACGTTGATACATAGATTTAATACTTAGGAAAAGGAGCACATTAACTTTGAAAAAAATAAAAAAGGCAATCATTCCCGCTGCTGGTTTAGGGACTAGATTTTTACCAGCAACTAAAGCGATGCCAAAGGAAATGCTTCCTATCTTAGATAAACCCACAATACAATATATCGTTGAAGAAGCTGCAAGAGCTGGAATTGAAGATATTATTATAGTGACAGGTCGCCACAAACGCGCGATTGAAGATCATTTTGATAGTCAAAAAGAGTTAGAAATGGTTTTAAAAGAAAAAGGTAAATCTGAGTTACTAGAAAAAGTTCAATACTCGACAGAACTTGCGAATATTTTTTATGTAAGGCAGAAAGAACAAAAAGGTTTGGGGCATGCGATTAGTTCTGCGCGTCAATTTATCGGCGATGAACCATTTGCGGTATTATTAGGTGACGATATTGTTGAATCTGAAGTACCAGCAGTGAAACAGTTAATTGACGTTTATGAAGAGACTGGGCACTCAGTTATAGGCGTTCAAGAAGTTCCGGAAGCAGATACACATCGTTATGGAATTATTGATCCATTAACTAAAAACGGACGTCAATATGAAGTGAAAAAGTTTGTGGAAAAGCCAGCACAAGGCACGGCACCATCAAACCTAGCTATTATGGGACGTTATGTATTAACGCCTGAAATTTTCGATTATTTAAAAACGCAAAAAGAAGGCGCAGGTAACGAAATTCAGTTAACAGATGCGATTGAGCGTATGAACAATGATAATCAAGTGTATGCATATGACTTCGAAGGCGAACGTTACGACGTTGGAGAAAAATTAGGATTTGTTAAAACGACAATAGAATATGCATTGAAAGATGACAGTATGCGAGAAGAATTAACACGATTTATTAAAGAATTAGGTTTATAACATTAAAAGCATGATACTCAATAAAATTGGAACACGAAATGGTGAACTAAATTGAATGAGCATCATGCTTAATTTATATTTTGTGATAATAAGTTATGGAGATTTGTCTTCTAAAAAGGCTGGTGGATGCATTCAATTATTTTTATGAGAGGTGATAAATATGTTGTATTTAGAAGTTTTGAAAAATAGAAACTTTACATATTTATTGATTGGTAATTTCTTACGTCGGAGTTGTTTTGTGCTGTTTTCGTTGCAAATAATTTGGTTTACTGTTGAATTGACAAACCAATCATCTTTAAAATTATCAATGATGGTTATGAGTCAAACACTACCATTTATTATATTTGGTATTTTCGGTGGGGCATATTCTGATAAACATAATAAAAAGAAAATACTTTATCTATCTGATCTTATACTAAGTTTGATTATTATAATTATTCCTTTACTTGCAATAACATCAAATTTAAATTATCTGACGCTTCTAACTATATCTACAGCCATCACCATTATTAACTGCTATACAGATCCTGCGTTTAGGGCAATTCTTCCTGAAATTATTGATGAGGAGCATTTAGCAACAAGTAATGCGTTAATCGATAGTTTGCAAAGAGGCTCAAATATTATTTTACCTGCTTTAATTGGTGTCATTGTAATACTAGTTGGTAATGTTGGCGTCTTTTTTATTTGCAGTATATTGCTATTTTTAGGATTTATTTTTAATGCACTTTTAAAATATACAAATAACAACATGATTGATAGAAACTCAAAAGAAGATTTTTCTGAAACTTGGGAATTCTTGAAAAAATCTAAAGAAATTCCATTTATCATCATCATCCAATTTGTTTGCATATTGATTAATACCGGTCTTTGGCGTGTTGCATTACCATTGTTTATTTCCAATATATTAAAAGAGGGCGTTGGTGTATATGGACTAGCTACATCATGTTTAGGTATAGCGTCTTTATTAATGTCATTGATTATGGGTTTACTGTCAGAAAAACGATTAATCTTTAAATTTAGTATTGGTGTTTTAGTTTGGGGGATTGGCTTATCGATAATTAATGTGTTTCCAAGTGTGGCGATACTATATATAGGTGCAACTTTAGTGGGACTTGGGCAATCTATAGAGGGACTAACAAGATCAGTTGCCATTCAAATAAAAACGCCAAATCATTTGATGGGGAAAGTATTTAGTATCTCATCTACATCAAATTATGCAGCGGATACATTGTCTTTAGGATTTATAAGTTTAATTATACCTTTACTAAGCTTAAGTAATATATTTATATCAGGAGGTGCAATTATTTCAATACTTAGCTTAGCTGGGTTAAAGTTTGTTAAGAAGTCTATGTAAACATTATAGAATTTTAATAAATGCTATTAAGGTGGGAATTGAAATGAAGTATAAAATTAGTTTGGCTTATAATTTAGCAATTATAATAGGGTCGCTAATTATATTATGTATACTAATATCAAGAGGACATGATATTTATGTAATCTTGATTCCAATTTTGACTATTTTAGCTAGTTTAATCAATTTATTTTGTGATATTAAAAAGCACAAATAATTCGCTGGTGTTTCTATATTAATGCAACTTTGTATTCGTACAAGGTTGTATTTTTTTCGCGATTAATTGACTACTGACAGCGCACCGAAAAATTACTCTCAATTTAACGCAAACATTTATGGATATTTTGTGATTTTATAAAAGCAAACATAGAATAATGAGATAAGTAATAATGCTATCGCTAAAAATACGAATGCCAATACAATATAATCATATTCAAAGCTCAGCAATGTAAGCATTAAAAATACTGCACTCAAACTTATGCATAGCCCAAATATATATGCAATTTTTGCTTTGTGTTTATCTGCAAATGTCGTTTGGTATAAGCCAGAAACTAATGTGAAATTTTTAGTTATTGCGACATAAATGCCAAATATAACCACACTTATGCAGAATACGATACTAAATACGATGTTGACTGTCATTTTTGCACCTTCCTGATAGAGTATAATGTACTGTCTTTTAGTAATGGTTGCGCGTCTCTTATATGTATGATTCTAAAAAACAGTACGTTTTTATAAATAATTAGTTAAAGGAATGGGTTTTAAAAAAGAAAGTTTTGATTATTTGTCATGAAATAGACGGGATGAATATCATGACTAGAAGTAATATTTTGAATTGGAGTATTTATATTTTGTGACATAAATTTCGACATAGTATGGTGTTTTACAATGGTTGATGAGTTGAAAGTATGCGCATCGGAACTATCGGATTTATGTTCATAATGTTTGGCTAGTTGCGCCATAATAAATAAAGTGAAAATAAATAAAACAATTAAAGAGATAATGCCCATAATCAAAAGTATTTGTTTAGAGCCTTTCATTATTTCACATCCTTTCTAAAATATATTTGTAACTAAATTTAAAATAGTTATTTTTGTAATTCTAAACCTTTTTCATCGTGAAAACAATTAAATAGGTCGCGGTATTAATTATTATATTATTACTGCTTAAAATGAAAAATACATGAAAATTAATTTTCTAATATACTTTTGAAATTTTATTACAAATTAGCCCCTTCAAAAAGCGGAACCATAAGGATTCGAGTTTCGAAAGGGCAGATTACTATAAGGCGAAATGTAATATTTCGATCCATAAAAATTTTTTTATTGGTTAAATATCATAGCATTTATTTTTTGAGCAACATCATTAAAATTCGGACATTTTAACGACACATATAATTTAATTTTAGGTTCAGTACCAGAAGGACGTAAAGCAATAAAACCTTCGTCAAATAAGACACGAATAACATTTGATTTAGGAGAATCAATACCTGAAGTTGTATCGTCATCAATATGATAAACCTCGCTAGTTAAATAATCTTCAATTGCTTTCACTTTCAGTCCTTGAATCTCTTGCGGTGGATTTGAACGGAATTTGGTCATTATTGCATTAATTTTCTTTTTCCCTTCTAATCCTTCTAGCGTATGTGAAAACAAGGTATCTTCGTGTCTTCCAACTGTTTGATAAATCATTTCTAATTCATCTTTCAATGTTTTGCCATATAATTTTAACTCAGAAGCATATTTTATAATGAGTGGCACAATTTGCACAGCGTCTTTATCACGTACAAAAGGCTCCGATAGAAAACCGTAACTTTCTTCAAATGCGAAAATCATATTTTGATGATTATCCAGTTGTCTTATTTCCTGAGCAATAAATTTAAATCCAGTCAGTACCTCTTTGTATTCAACATTATTATAGCATGCTAATGACTTTGTTAACTCACTACTTACAATGGATTGAATCATTAAGCGATGACGTAATTGAGACGTTTGTTGAATGCGATAATTAAGTAACAGTGCACCAATTTGGTTACCATTAAAATATGTGATTTGACCGTGTGCATCACGCACAGCGATTCCAAGGCGATCTGCATCAGGATCAGTACATATTAATAAATCAGCATCATTTTTATGAGCCAGCTCGACTGCTTGATCAAAAGCGCGATGGTCTTCAGGATTAGCACTTTGAACTGAGCTGAAATTCGGATCAGGTTTACATTGTGCTTCTACAAGATCAAATTGGTTGAAATTCAATGACTTTAATAACTCAGGTACAATTGGAACACTCGTACCATGTAAACTAGTGAACACAACTTGTAAATCAGATTTAGGTATATAACCAATCATATTTTGAATATGTTTAATGTAATTTTCTGTTACAGATTTAGGTAATGGTTTGATATATGATGAATTTTGTTTTGAAAAAGATATATCAATCTGTAATGGATCGCCAACGTCTTCAATATAGCGACTTACAAGTTCTGATGCATCTGTTGATAGTTGCGCACCATCAGAACCATATACTTTAATACCGTTATAGTCTTTCGGATTGTGACTTGCTGTAATCATAATGCCGGCAGTAGTATTAAGATTGCGCACCGCGAACGATAATTCCGGTGTCGTTTTATATGTATCAGGTAAATAAACTGTTATTTGATGATTTGCTAAAACATTAGCAATGATTTGGGCGAATTCAGTTGAAAGATGTCTAATATCATAATGAATGACTATTGTTGGATTGTTTGTTTGGGCATTTAAATAACGCGCTAAACCTAATGCCAATTTTTCAATAGTAAACTTATTAAGTCGACCTTCACCAAGACCGAATTTTCCGCGTATACCCGCAGTACCAAACGTTAATTTACTTTCAAAACCTTCTCGCTGTTCAATGTCAGATTGCTGCTCATAAAAATGTTTAACTAAACTATCATTAGCTCTTTCTATCCATAATTCTTTATCCATTGTTGCTAAACATCCTTTCAAAATCTCAGTTAGACTTAATAAAACATGAAAACTAAAGCCCTTACATTTATGTAATGAATTATAAAGAAATACGCCCCAAAAGTAAAAAAACACAGCCCGAAGACAATACTTTTCACAAGTATTATATAATAGATGTGTATGAAAATGCATGGAGTAGATATAAGAGTGATATTCAAAATGTGTAAAAAATATGGATAATTCTATATAATTATATTATTGAAATTTTAAATAGCGGAAATAATTATTTAATGTTAAGAGGGGATAATTTTGGAAAGTTATTTGACAAAACAAGCCGTACATAATCGCGCAAAAGAAGCTGTTGGTAAAAGTGTATTAGAATTAAATGGTGGTGAATCGATTAAACAAAGTAAGAGTTCAGTTGGTGATGCGTTTGAAAATTGGTTTGGTAAGAAAAAAGACAGTGATAGTAAACCAGATATGGCAGAGGCTGGGGTGGAACTTAAGGCAACTCCATTTAAAAAGTTGAAAAACGGAAAGTATAGCTCCAAAGAAAGATTAGTATTAAATATTATAAACTATGAGAAAGTGGCAAATGAAAATTTTGAAACTAGTAGTTTTTTATCTAAGAATAATACTATAGAATTAGCTTTCTATGAATATATCAAGGGAACACCTAGTGATAATTGGGTTATTAAAGAAGCGGTGCTTTATGAAATGCATAAAAATCCGATTGATTATGAAATAATTAAACAAGATTGGGAAATAATAAATCAATATATTAATGAAGGAAAGGCACATGAATTGAGTGAAGGTTTGACAAGTTATTTAGCGCCATGTACAAAGGGTGCGAATGCTAGTTCTTTAAGAAATCAGCCTTATTCAGACATAAAAGCAAAGCAAAGAGCATTTTCTTTGAAGTCTGGGTATATGACATCTATTTTACGCAAATATGTTCTAGGTGATGAAAAAATAGATTCAATTGTCAAAGACCCATTTGAAATAAAAGAAAAATCAATAGAGGACATAGTCTTTGAAAAATTTCAGCCATATATAAATTGGTCAATCGATAAATTATGCGAACATTTTTCTATCAATAAAGGTGAGAAAGGTTTAAATTATAGAATAGCCTCTGCCATTTTAAATCTAAAAGGTAAAACTACTAAAACTAAACCATTCCCGGAAGTTGAAGAGTTTGAAAAATCATCTATAGTAGTCAAAACAGTTCATTTTAATAAAAAGAATGTGAATAAAGAAAGTATGTCATTTGGAGCTTTTAAATTTGAAGAACTAGCTAATGAGGAGTGGGAAGATAGTGAAGGATATCCTAGTGCACAATGGCGAAACTTTTTGTTAGAAACAAGGTTTTTATTTTTTGTTGTTAAAGAAAATGAAGATGGTCTAGACATATTCAAAGGAATAAAATTTTTTAGTATGCCTGAAGAAGACATAAACGGACCTGTCAAAAAAATGTGGGATGATACGGTGAAGAAATTAAATGAGGGTGTCACATTAGAAGCTGTACCGGACAAAAGTACAAAGGATGGTTGGAGAATTAAAAATAATTTTGTAGATAAAAGTGATGATTTAATATGCCACGTTAGACCACACACTAATAACAGAGACTATCGAGGGGGAAGTAATGCAGATAAGCTTCCTAAAAAGATTAACTGGATTAATAGACCTGACTCAGATGATTATTCGGATGAGTGGATGACTAAGCAAAGTTTTTGGATAAATAATGACTACATTAAAAAGCAAGTTGAAGATTTATTGTAGTTAAAGTATGTTAAAATATAAGATATTTCTCCCAAAATATCGAACGATCGTTCGTTTTTGTGTTATAATAAGGTTGAATTAATTATAGGAGGTCGCCTAATGAATAAAATTAAAGTAGTAGAATTGTTTGCGGGTGTAGGCGGGTTTCGTTTAGGTTTAGAAAATACGAAAAATGGTATATTTGACATAACTTGGGCAAATCAATGGGAGCCCTCACGAAAAATCCAACATGCATTTGATTGTTATAGTAAAAGATTTCAGAACGGCATCCATAGCAATAAGGATATTGCTGAGGTATCCGATGAAGAAATGGCAAATACTGAAGCTGATATGATTGTAGGAGGATTTCCTTGTCAAGATTATTCAGTTGCAAGGAGTTTAAATGGAGAATTAGGAATACAAGGGAAAAAGGGCGTTCTATTTTGGCAAATTATTAGATATATTCAAAATACATTTCCCAAATACTTGTTGCTTGAAAATGTCGATAGATTATTGAAATCTCCTTCAAGTCAGAGAGGGAGAGACTTTGCTGTCATGTTATCAACCTTAAATGAGTTAGGCTATAATGTTGAATGGCGTGTGATTAATGCTGCTGATTATGGTAATGCTCAAAGACGTAGAAGGGTATTTATATTTGGATATAAGCAAGATTTAAACTATAGTAAAGCTATGGAAGAAAGTCCGTTAGATAAAATAATATATCAAAATGGTTTGTTTGCCGAAGCTTTTCCGATTGAAGATTATGCAAATAAAAATAGAGTTAATAGCACTCACATTTCTCATGATATAGTTGATATTTCAGATAATTTTAGTTTTCAATTTCATAATAGTGGAATCATGAAAAATGGAGAAATTTTAACTATTGACACAATACCAAAATATGAAAAATCAGTGACCTTAGGAGAAATCATTGAAAGTAATGTAGATGATAGTTTTTCATTAAATCAAGATCAAATTGATAAATTTAAATATTTAAGAGGACCAAAAAAGATTAAACGAACTACTAAAGATGGTCATGAATATTATTTTTCAGAAGGTGGTATGTCTGAAACAGATTCATTAGAGTTACCTGCAAGAACAATGCTTACAAGCGAATCGTCTATTAATAGAAGTACTCATTTTTTAAACGTAGGTGGTGTTTATAGAACTTTGACACCTATTGAAGCAGAAAGATTAAATGGTTTTCCAGATGATTGGACAGTAGGTATGCCAATTAAGATGAGATACTTTTGTATGGGCAATGCTCTTGTTGTGCCATTGATTACTAGAATTGGTAATCAAATTGAAAAAATTGATAGTATGACAAATGATGAATTCAGTCAACTACGTTTATTTTAAATAAATCAAGTGCACTCGACATTTGATTTAACAAGTTTATATACTAACGATTCATAGATTATTGTATATTGACCAGTATTTATCAGTGTATTATTTTAATATATACAATTTTATAAAATTGAGGTAGCGTCATGTGATTTCATTTTATTATTAGGTTTTTGAGCCTCGATAATGATTTGAGATTCGCATGGCGTTTTTATTTTAATATGATTTAATTAGTCGAAATTTATCGACTACCCTACATAATCTGAACTTAACTTTGCATCAAAAATAAAAATGGGGATGTGAAATGATGATTCATTCAAGAAAGTTGAGGCTTTGGCTGTATTTAGTATTATTAGCTGTTTTTATAGGCGCTTGCGGAATGAAAAAGGAAGAAAGTAGTAAAGATAAACAAATTAAAGAAAACTTCAACAAAACGTTGAGCTTGTATCCAACCAAAAATCTTGAAGACTTTTATGATAAAGAAGGATTTCGAGATCAAGAGTTTGAAAAAGGAGATAAAGGGACTTGGATAATTCACTCTAAAATGACAATAGAAACAAATGGAAAGAATATGGAATCCAGAGGCTTGGTCCTGTATGTAGACCGCAATACCAGAACGACAAAAGGTGAATTTATTGTGAGAGAATTATGGGAAGATAAAAAAGGATACTCACGTAGTAAAGAAAAAGAATATCCAGTGAAAATGGAACATAATAAAATTATCCCAACCAAACCGATAGCTAATGATAAATTAAGAAAAGAAATCGAAAACTTTAAATTCTTTGTACAATACGGTGACTTTAAAGATATTAATGATTATAAAGATGGTGACATATCATATAATCCCAATGTACCTAGTTATTCGGCGGAATATCAATTGAGTAACAATGACTACAATGTGAAGCAACTTAGAAAGAGGTATGATATACCAACTAAGAAAGCACCTAAATTATTAATAAAAGGCGATGGTGATTTAAAAGGATCATCTATAGGACACAAAAATTTAGAGTTTACCTTTGTAGAAAATAAAGAAGAAAACATCTATTTTACGGATAGTATTAATTTCATACCTACTGAATAAGGTTAATAGAAGTTTGAAATGATAATTTCATAAAGTGTTAAAAAATTTTTCGCTTTAGTTGTAAATATTAAAAACTGAGTCAATATTAAAAATATAAGGTGGAGAAATGATGATTCATTCAAAGAAATTAACGCTCGGTATATGTTTGGTATTACTCATTATATTGATTGTAGGTTATGTCATTATGACAAAAACAAATGGTCGAAACGCCCAAATTAAAGACACATTTAATCAAACATTAAAATTATATCCAACCAAAAATCTCGATGATTTTTACGATAAAGAAGGCTTTCGAGATCAAGAATTTGATAAAAGAGATAAAGGGACTT
>NZ_KV839088.1:183227-188114 GCF_001838845.1 Staphylococcus sp. HMSC36A10 | reverse complement strand
AATTAAAAGGAGGAGCCTTAAAATCCAGAGAGATGGTACTTTACATCAATCGTAACACTAGAACAACGAAAGGATATTTTATAGTAGGTGAGATAACTAAAGATAAAAAGGGATACGTCCATGATAAAGATAAAAAATACCCTGTCAAGATGGAGCATAATCAAATTATCCCAACAAAACCTATAAAGGACGAGAAGTTAAAAAAAGAAATTGAAAACTTCAAGTTTTTTGTACAATATGGCAGCTTTAAAGATTTTAAAGATTATAAAAATGGGGATATTTCATACAATCCAAACGTACCAAGTTATTCGGCAAAATATCAATTAAGTAATGATGATTATAATGTCCAACAATTAAGAAAAAGATATGATATACCAACGAAACAAGCACCAGAACTATTGTTGAAAGGTGATGGAGATTTAAAAGGTTCATCCATAGGCTCTAAAGACTTAGAATTTAACTTTGTAAGAAATAAAGAGGAAAATATATATTTTACTGATTCTGTACAATATACTCCAAGCGAGGATGATAAATCGTGAGTCAAACTGTATAGGGTTAATAGAAATTTGGAATGAAAATTCCATAAAGTGTTCAAAATAATTTTTCGCTTTAGATGTATAAATTAAAGATTGAGTCAGTATTAAAAATGTAAGGTGGAGAAATGATGATTCATTCAAAAAAATTAACGCTCGGTATATGTTTGGTATTACTCATTATATTGATTGTAGGTTATGTCATTATGACAAAAACAAATGGTCGAAACGCTCAAATTAAAGAAGCATTTAATAAAACATTAAATGTGTATCCAACCAAGAATCTTGAAGACTTTTACGATAAGGAAGGTTTTCGCGATCAAGAATTTGATAAAAGAGATAAAGGGACTTGGATTATTAATTCTGGAATGTACATCCAATTAAAAGGAGGAGCCTTAAAATCCAGAGAGATAGTACTTTACATCAATCGTAACACTAGAACAGCTAAGGGATATTTTTTAATAAGTGAGATAACAGAAGACAAAAAAGGATACGTCCATAATAAAGAAAAAAAATACCCTGTCAAGATGGAACATAATCGAATTATTCCAACGAAGCCCATAACGGATGATAAGTTAAAAAAAGAGATTGAAAACTTTAAGTTCTTTGTACAATATGGCAACTTTAAAGATTTTAAAGATTATAAAGATGGGGATATTTCATACAATCCTAACGTACCAAGTTATTCCGCAAACTATCAATTGAATAATGATGATTATAATGTCCAACAATTAAGAAAACGATATGATATATCAACCAAAAGGGCACCTAAATTAAAATTGAGAGGATCTGGCGATTTAAAAGGCTCATCCGTAGGTTCTAAAGAACTAGAATTTAACTTTATAAGAAATAAAGAAGAAAATGTGTATTTTTCTGATAGTATTAATTTCAAACCTACTGAATAGAGTTAATAGAAGTTTGAAATGAAAATTTCATAAAGTGTAAAAAAATTTTCTCTTTAGATGTATAAATTAAAGATCGAGTCAGTATTTAAAATATAAGGTGGAGAAATGATGATTCATTCAAAGAAATTAACGCTCGGTATATGTTTGGTATTACTCATTATATTGATTGTAGGTTATGTCATTATGACAAAAACAAATGGTCGAAACGCTCAAATTAAAGAAACATTTAATAAAACATTAAATGTGTATCCAACCAAAAATCTTGAAGACTTTTATGATAAAGAAGGCTTTCGTGACGAAGAGTTTGAAAAAGGAGATAAAGGTACTTGGATCATTTATTCTGAAATGGTTATCGAGCCAAAAGGGAAAAATATGGAAACGAGTGGAATGGTGCTTTATATCAATCGCAATACTAGGACAACAAAAGGTAATTTTATTGTCAATGAAATTACAGATGATAACGATGGTAGACCCATTGATAATAAAAAGAAATACCCTGTAAAAATGGAACATAATAAAATCATACCAACGAAGCCACTACCGAATGACAAGTTAAAAAAAGAGATTGAAAACTTTAAGTTCTTTGTACAATATGGCAACTTTAAAGATATTAATGATTATAAAGATGGTGATATTTCATATAATCCTAATGTACCAAGTTATTCGGCAAAATATCAATTGAATAATGATGATTATAATGTCCAACAGTTAAGAAAAAGATATGATATTCCAACCAAACAAGCGCCGAAACTATTATTGAAAGGCGATGGAGATTTAAAAGGTTCATCCGTAGGTTCTAGAAGTCTTGAATTTACCTTTGTCGAAAATAAAGAAGAAAATATCTTTTTTACAGATTCAGTTGAATTTACTCCTAGCGAGGTTGATAAATCATGAGTCAAACTGAATATCAAATAAAACCTGATAATATAACAAGTAACTCTGAAGAAACAAGTTCGATATCTAAAGTGAGCTGTGAAATATAGGTAGTCATTTCAAAAAATTTAAAGGTGAATTTGATAATGTAGCTCAAGGGGATTGGGTTAAAAAGGCGAAGAATGAACTTGATGATATTAATAAGAAATTAAAAAATATTCAAAAAACGGAAATTTAATATTCTAGCTGATTCCAGAAGCTAAGTCAGCGTGTGTTCATTCATGCCATTATTTATATTAGCAACACAATAAAAAAGCTTCTAATGTGATACAGGAACCTCATATTCCGCATCATGTTAGAAGCTTTTAATGTCTAAAGAACATCTACATTTTATCATATTTTCTGACTTATTAAACTTTTATATAATTAACTATTTCTTAATTTTCCAAAATAGTGATAAATTTGTGAAAAACATCACAAATCACTTTATTTATTTGGAAATTCATGTAATATTAGACTTGTAAGAAGTTAATAAATAGAGAGAGACGAGAGAGTTTATATAAATACTATATAAACATTGGAGTGATGATTATGAGAAAAGAGATTGAAGCGCTTATTTTCTCAGACGTAAGTAGCTATGATATTTACGTGAACACTGGTGTAAATCAAGGATTAATTGGTGACATTAAAGATGGTTACCTAACTATTGATTCTATGCCTTACATTGATGCTGAGCGTTTGTATCACTTTGCTATGGAACGTAAATCGTTAGTCACTAACTAGTTCTTATTGCCAATGATTACTACCCCTAGTCTGCGGCAATTGAAGTGTGATTGATGTAACTTGCCCTCGTTGGTGAGCAATTGAGGGCAGACCCCTTTAATTAAGTAAACCCTAACTCCCCACAAATCTGGAACGATACTAAAAGCCACGTCCTATATTGGATGTGGCTTTAGTCTTGCTTATATTATTTTTAGAACGATTACCTACAAGATTTACATATAAAATTCTATCATGTCTGCTATATATAAACGAAATGATATTAGAATCCTTCATTTTCAACTTGTTTAAAATTACGTTTAATGCCGTTATAAGAATATACAACATTATATAATTTTACTTGGGCGTCATGGACACTTGAGAAGGGCATTCTTACATCGTCCATATTTTTAACTTCGTGTCGAAATGCTTTTTCAGCTTTTTGTCTTTCTGCAAGCGACATATTTAACCATTCTTCTTTGCTAAATAAATCTTCGAATCGAAAATCAAATGCGGTTCTTTTACTTTCTGCTCTTAATGCTAAAACACGCTCATGATATGTCACATTTTATTCCTCCCTCTAATCATTCAATCGAATGATAAATCACAGTATTAACTTTAGTACTAATATAATGTTTTTACAATAAAGAAGTGACGATTTTTCAACATTTTTAAAAATAAAAAATATGAACAACGATTAATTGTATATTTCGAATGGCTTGAAATGTAATTTATCCATGAAAATGAAGCGAGTTATTATGACCGTTATATGAATTGTGATACGCTTTTTAAAAGTAATATGTATTTATGATTTACCCTAAAAAAATAAAAAGAATCAAAGGAGTCGATCATTATGACAGTATTAACAGATAAAGTAGCAGTAGTTACAGGTGCAGGTAGTGGTATTGGAGAAGCAATCGCTACATTATTACATGAAGAAGGGGCAAAAGTTGTCTTAGCAGGTAGAAATAAAGAAAAATTGCAAAACGTAGCGAATCAATTGTCACAAGATAACGTTAAAGTAGTTCCAACAGATGTCACGAATAAAGAAGAAGTCGATGAATTGATTAAAATTGCACAACAAACATTTGGCAGTTTGGATATTGTCATCAATAGTGCGGGACAAATGTTGTCGTCTAAGATTACTGATTATCAAGTAGATGAGTGGGATAGTATGATTGATGTGAATATCAAAGGCACTTTATATACGGCACAGGCGGCATTACCAACTATGTTAGAACAATCAAGTGGTCATCTTATTAACATCGCATCTATTTCTGGCTTCGAAGTAACTAAAATAAGTACGATTTATAGTGCGACGAAAGCAGCAGTTCACACTATTACTCAAGGATTAGAAAAAGAGTTGGCAAAGACAGGCGTTAAAGTAACAAGCATTTCACCAGGAATGGTAGATACAGCAATAACTGCCGCATATAATCCAAGTGATCGTAAAAAGCTTGATCCACAAGATATTGCAGAAGCGGTATTGTATGCATTAACACAACCGAGTCATGTTAATGTGAATGAAATTACAGTGCGTCCTGTATAAAAAGGTGTTTGAGACGTGGGGGATAGGCGTTTAATGTAACAGCTATCGATTTTGTTAATGTTAGTAAGGCAATAATGACATGAGGGCATAATAGGCAATTATTCCTTGTACAATTCTCAGTAATTGGTGATTTTAACAATCAAGTTAATGAAGGCGACGATGTTAGTGTTATGGTTTATAATCTATAATGTTCGTAATTACAGATTACAAAAAATTTTCATTTTCCACCACATTTTAGGAGTTACTTTAATGAACAAAAAACATGTTT
>NZ_KV839088.1:181784-183127 GCF_001838845.1 Staphylococcus sp. HMSC36A10 | reverse complement strand
TATATGTATAGTTGCATCAGTCATTTATTTAAAAGTGAAATATGACGAAAAAGAAAAACAAAAAGCAATTTACTATAAAGAACAACAGGAGCGTATTACACTCTATCTTAAGCATAATACTAAAGAACCAAACACGATTAAATCTGTGCATTTCACAAGTTTAAAAAGAGGACCTATGGGCGATGTCGTAATTGAAGGTTACATCAATGAAAATAAAGAAGATGATTTTGTTGCTTATGGGTCTCCAGAACATCATTATCAATTTGGTGGAAGTTTAATCAAAAGTAAAAATTTAAGCACATTATTAAAACCAGCACATCAAACCAAAACGCCTGATGATATAAAAAAAGAACTAGATTCTAAAAAGAACGACCGCTAAAACTATGCGGTCGTTTTAATTTTGTTTTCAAGCTAATCACACTTACACATAAAAATAAAAACTTGAATTTTTGTACAACTTTCCACTGTATTTATCTGTTAACCACTTTATATCCACAATATTTCGTTGATTTTATATAAACACTTTTGGCTGCTTTTCCTTGACCTAGATTAAAATTATAGATTTTCTTTGTAAGAGTGTGTTTTGTAGTATCATAAATATGTAAACTGTATAAAATTCCACCACATTTTAGGAGCTGGTGATAGATGTCGAAAAAGAAAATTTTAATATTAACTAGTATTATGTTAATCATATTAATTAGTGTTGCAGGTATCTATTTTAAAATGAAATATGACGAAAAAGAAAAGCAAAAATCAATTTATTATAAAGAACAACAAGCGCGCATTACACTTTATCTTAAGCATAATACTATAGAACCGAACACGATCAAATCTGTACATTTCACAAACTTGGAAACAAGTCCTATGGGAAGTGCTGTGATTGAAGGTTACATAAATGAAAATAAAGAAGATGATTTTGTTGCCTATGCATCACCTGAAAATAACTTTCAATTTGTAGGTGATTTAATTAAAAGTGAAAGATTAAGTGAGTTACTAAAACCAGCGCATCAATTAAAATCACCAGATGATATAAAAAAAGAACTAAATAAAAAGTAGAGTCACTAAAGTTAGGAGTTACTTTAATGAACAAAAAACATGTTTTTATAATTATTGGTGTCATTTTATGTATATGTATAGTTGTTACGGCCATACATTTAAAAATGAAATATGATGAAAAAGAAAAACAAAAAGTGGTTTACTATAAAGAACAACAAGAGCGCATTACACTTTATCTCAAGCATAATACTAAAGAACCGAACACGATCAAATCTGTACATTTCACTAACTTGGAAAAAGTCCTATGGGAAGTGCTGTGATTGAAGGCTACATCAATGAAAATAAAA
>NZ_KV839088.1:181280-181684 GCF_001838845.1 Staphylococcus sp. HMSC36A10 | reverse complement strand
AAAATAAAAAAGATAATTTTACTGCTTATGCTACACCAGAACATAATTATCAGTTTGGTGGTGCTATGATAAAAAGTGAAGGAGTAGATAGATTATTAAAAATTGCACATGAAAGAAAATCACCAGATGATTTAAAAAAGAACTAAATAAAAAGTAGAGTCACTAAAATTAGGAGTTACTTTAATGAACAAAAAATATGTTTTTATAATTATTGGTGTCATTTTATGTATATGTATAGTTGCATCAGTCATTTATTTAAAAATGAAATATGACGAAAAAGAAAAACAAAAAGCAATATACTATAAAGAACAACAAGCGCGTATAACACTATATCTCAAGCATAATACCAAAGAACCAAACACAATCAAAACTGTACATTTCACAAACTTGGAAACAAGTCCTAT